>JBBQYK010000325.1:0-5705 GCA_038208765.1 Verrucomicrobiota bacterium | reverse complement strand
TACATCCTCGTCGCCGCGCTGAACGCGGAGTTCATCTACCTGCCCGCCGAGTGGCGGCAGGAACCGCGCCCGCATGTGAAATGGCTGCCGCACTCGCTCGACCGCGACGCGACTTGGGCCGTGTTCTGGAACTGGCTCGCGCTCGCGAATGTGTTCTGGGCCGTGGGCGACTGGCTGATGGGCGACCGCACGCCCGAGGGAATTCTCCGCACGCGGCGTTTGCGAAGAATGATTGGTCTGCTGGCCGTGAACGCCGCGCTCGTCGCGCTCGAAGGCATCATCCAGCGCCACAGCGGCACCGCGAAGCTGCTCTGGTTTATGCCCACGCGCGATAATCCCTCGGCCTCGGCGCAGTTCGGCCCCTACGCCTACCGGTCGAACGCCGCGCAATTCTTCAACCTCGTTTGGCCCGCCGCGCTCGCCGTGTGGTGGCTGGGATACACGCGGGCCAAAGGCCGCGCGCAGGCCCATCACTGGCTGCTGCCCTGCGTCATGCTCCTCATGGTCGGCTCGCTCGTGTCGTTGAGCCGGGGCGGCGTGGCGGTCACGATTCTGCAACTGGCCGGGTGCGGTTTTCTCCTCGTCACCAGCGGCTCCTTCAGCCAGGGCGCACGCGGCGGACTGGCGCTGGGAATGGCCGCGACGCTTGGCGCGGCGGCGTTCTTTGGCTGGGACCAGCTGGCGCCCCGTTTGCAAACGAAGGACCCGTTGAGCGGACGCAGCGAGACGTACGAATTGGCCGCGCGCATGACGGACGACTACCCGTGGTTCGGCACCGGTCCGGGCGCGTTCGGTTCCGTGTTTCAATTTTATCGGAACTCGCCCGACGATTACTGGCCGGGGCAGTTGCACAACGACTGGCTGGAATATCTCATCACGTTTGGCCGCGTCGGCGGCGCGCTGCTGCTCGCGGCGTTCCTCACCGCGCTCGCGCGCGCTTTCCGTCCCGGCGGCGTGCGCGTGCCGTGGACGTTCGCCGCGTTGCTCGGAACGGCGCTGGGCGGCTGCCTGCTGCACGCGCGGTTTGATTTTCCGCTCCAGATTTACTCCATCCAGTTTGTCTTCGTGATCCTGTGCGCCGTGTTGTTCAGCCTGTCGGCCTCGAAAATGAAATAAAGGCGCTCCGCCGGCTCATTCAAAGTTTGTTCCGCGCGGGCGCGTCCGCTATCGTGCCGCCCATCCAACATGCCATGCGCGCGGCCTTGAATAATTTTTTACTCCTGCTGTCCCTCACCCTCACGCTCCGGGCCGCCGACTGCCCGCTGGTTTTCCCCGTCTCCGACGCCGGTTGGTACAACGCGGCGAACTTCCACGATCCGGAGAACCACAACTTCATCACCGGCCATCACGCGGCGGGGCGGACGGAGCTGCGAAACTTTTTCGTGTTCGACCTGCCCGTGCTGAACGGCCCGGTCGGCGGAGCGGAGTTACGCATTTACACCTTCACCATCAGCACACCGCAGAGCACGGAGACGTACGAACTGCGCCACGTGGCCACGCCGGTTGAAACCCTCGTCGCGGGCGCGGGCGCGGAACTGACCAACGTGTTCAACGACCTCGGCGACGGCGTGCTCTACGCCGCGCGCGTCGTGACCAATTCGGAGGTCAACAGCTACATAACGATCCCGCTCAACGCCGACGCGCTCGCCGCCCTCAACGCTGCCTCCGGCCAGCGCGTCGCCCTCGGCGGCCGCATCAGCACGCTCGCCGCCGCTCCGGGCGTGGACGAAAAACTCTTCGCGTTTTCCTCGGGCACCACGCCTTACGTGGAACTCACGCTCACCTTCGCGGGCACGAATGCGCCCTTCCTCTTCCAGCAACGGCCGCCGCTCCTGATCACGAACAGCAGCCGCCCTGTGACCTTCAGCGCGAGCGCGTGTGGCGCCGAGCCGTTGCGCTATCGCTGGTTCTTCAACGGCGTGCCGTTGAACCAGACGAACAGCACGCTCACGCTGAGCGCACCGAGCAGTGCGTCGAGCGGAACGTATTTCGTCGTGGTCACGAACGTCTTTGGCGCTGTGACCAGCGCGCCCACGGAATTGGTGGTGGATGGCTTTGCGCCCGTCATTTTCAATCTACCCTCCGAGTTGACCGTGCTGATGGGACAGCCCGTCGGATTGTCTGTGTGGGTCAGCGGCAACCCGTATCCGGCCCTACAATGGCAGGTCGCTGGACTCGACATCCCCGGCGCGACGTCGAGCTATTATGAAGTTCCCGCCGCGCTCACCTTCCAAGAGTTTACGCTCTCGCTCGTGGCCACGAATCTTCTCGGCACCGTCACGAACCACGTCACGCTGCGGCCCGAGCCGATGCTGTTCACCGGTCCGAATGATCAGCAGGTCTCGGGCGGGAAAACGGTTTATGTCGCGGTGGACATGAGCGGACAGCCGCCCTTCACATATCAATGGCGGCGGGACGGCACGAACCTCCCCGGCGCGATCACCCGCGTGCTCACGTTCACAAATTTCCCTGCGGGCGCGTCGAACGGCTTCGCCGTGGTCGTCACGAATCCCTATGGCACGCGCACCAGCGCCGTGGCCACCGTCACGTCGCCCGCGTTTGATCCGCCTGTGGCGCTGCCACCGAGGTCGACGCTGCCGGGCCGATACGGACGCGACAGCGTGCTCTTCGTTCAGGCATCCGGGGCTTTGCCGATGCGGTTTCAATGGCTCTTCAACGGACAGCCCCTGGCCGGAGAAACCAACGCCTCGCTGATGCTGCTAAATTTTTCCACCGGCCGGGAGGGCGGCTATTCCTACGTGGCGACCAATCAGTTTGGCGTGGCCGTCAGCCCCGAGCTCCTGCTCTCCGGCAGCACGGAACCGGCGTCGCTGTATCCGCTGACGACCTCGCGCGAGGCCTTCGCGGATGAGGTGGTGAGTCTGCTCGGCACGCCCTTCGGCTCGCCGCCGCCAAGTCTGCAATGGCAACGCAACGGCACGAACCTGCCCGGCGCGACGAACCTCTCCCTGCTCTTCACCAACGTGACACCGGCGGACAGCGGCTACTATTTGTTGCAGGCCAGCAACCGCTTCAACACCACCGTCGTCGGCATCTCGCTCGGGGTGCAGCCGCGCCGCGCGCTGGACCGCTGGACATGGCGCAACTCCAGCCCGCAAGCCAACGATCTGCTCTGCGCCGCGTTCGGGAACGGGCGCTTCGTCGCCGCCGGCGAAAGCGGTTCCATCGTCACCTCGACCAACGGCGCGGACTGGACCGTCCAATTTTTGGGCCAGCATTTGCACGTCCGGCACGCGGTGTTTGGCAACGGCCTGTTCGCGGTGCTCACGGATGGATTGCTCGACCCGCCGCTCCTGTTCACCTCCACGAACGGCACGGACTGGCGGCCGCAGGCGCTGACCATGCCGGGTCAGGCCAGCCTGTATTTCGTGAACGGCGAGTTCGTTCTGACCGGCTTCGGGTTCATCGAGCCGCTCACGCTGCTCCGTTCCACCGACGCGCGAAACTGGTCGCGGCAGATTCTCCCCACGCAATATAATTACGCGAGCGTCGTCGGCTTGTCGGCGGGCAACGGGCTTCAAGTCCTCGTCAACAGTGACGAGACGCTCGTCTCGACCGACGGCTGGCGCTGGACCACGCACGCCGTCCCGACATATCCGCGCGGTCTCGTCTTTGCCAACGGCCTTTTCGTCGTGACCACTTTCTTCGGCGAAGTGTGGACTTCGGCGGATGGCCGCGCGTGGTTCCTCCGCCACTCCGTTCCCCTCGCCCCGGGCGGCCCACGCCAGTTGACCGGCGTCGCCGGAGGCCAGGGCCAGATCATCGCCGTGGGCCAGGACGGAACCATCGTTCGCTCCCCCGACGGCCAGACGTGGACGTCGGCCAACTCCACCACCACGAGAAGTCTTCAGAACGTGATCTTCAACGGCACGGAATGGCTCGTGACGGGCAACGACGGCGTGCTGCTCACCTCGCCGAATGGCGTGACGTGGACGGATCGCCGCGCCGGGCGCACGCGGGACTTGTATGGAATTATTTTCACCAACCAGCAGTTCGTCGCGGTCGGCTACGAAGGCACGGTGCTCACCTCGCCCGACGCGCTGGCGTGGACGGTGCGCGCCTCCGGCACCACGCGCGACTTGCACGCGATCACTTACGCGAACGGACTCTACGTGGCGGGCGGGCGCGTCGGCACGGTCATCACCTCGCCCAACGCGGTGAACTGGACGACGCGCGCCACGCCCACGACCAATTACATTGAGCGTCTCGCGTGGGGCAGCGGACGTTTCGTGGCGGCGGCCACGCACGGCACCATTCTCACTTCGACAAATGGCCTCGCCTGGACACAGCACGCGCACCCCGCGCCGCCGGACACGGCGTTTGAGGGCGTGGCCTTCGGCGGCGGACGTTTCGTGATGGTGGGGGTGAACTTCAACGGTTCGGCGCACTCGATCATGCTCGCGTCCTCCAACGGCGTGGACTGGGTGAACACTTCCGTGGACGTGGGCAAAGGCCTGCGCGGCGTGGCGCACGACGGCCAGCAGTTCCTCGCGGTCGGCAACGACGGGGTGGTGATTTTTTCCAGCAACGGCCTGAACTGGGCGGCGCCGCAATTCGTCACGCCCTTCCGCAACTGGCGGCACGTCCGCGCCGCGCTCGGGCATTTCATCACCGTCGGCAACAACGGCGCGGTCGCCGACTTCGCCACTTTCGGCAACGTCGGCTGGCATCCCCACACCAGTGTCGCAGCGCAGAACCTGCACGATGTCGCGTATGGCGCGGGAAAGTTCGTGGCCGTGGGCAACGCGGGAACCATCTTGCAATCCGAATTTGCGGTGCCGCATTTCTCCACGCCTGCTTACACCAACGGCGTGACCCGTTTCAGGATCACCGGCGGACTGGAGGAGCAATACCGGGTGCAGTCCTCGCTGTTCCTGAACTTCTGGTCCACGGTCGGCACTTACACGAACGATGGCAATGGCGTGACCTTCACGAACGCGGGCCATCCGTTCCAAGGCTTCTACCGCGCCGTGAGTCCGTGAGGGACGCGTCCCGGTTCAGCACTGTGCCATTGCACTTCCCCGCCCGCTCCCGTACCACTCTCGCCCATGCGTTTCATCGCCACCGTCATCGAAAAATTGCAGCGGCATCCGAAGCGGCTCGTCTTCCCCGAGGGCACCGAGCCGCGCATTCTTCAAGCCGCGCGCCAGTTCTATTCGCTCAAGCTCGGCGCGCCCATTCTGCTCGGCGACCGCGCGAAAATTAAGAAGGTCGCCGAGGAGCTGAGCATCTCGCTCGAAGGCGTCCGCATCCTCGATCCCGAATACAGCGAGGAGCGCGAAGGCTTCGCGCAACGCTACGAACTCATCCGCCGCGCCAAGGGCATCAAAATCGAGGAGGCGCGCGACGCGATGCGCAATCCAAACTATTTCGGCGCGATGATGGTCGCCATGCACCAGGCCGACGGCGTGATCTCCGGCGCGAGCGAAACCATGGGCAGCACGCTGCGTCCGCTGTTTCAAATCATCAAGGTCGCGCCGCAGACCACCACCGCGTCGAGCTGCATGATCATGGAAGTCGAGGACACCCGCTTCGGCGAACAAGGCGTGATGTTCCTCGCGGACTGCGGCGTGATTCCAGAGCCAGACGTGGAACAGCTCTCGGACATCGCCGTGACCACGGCGCAACTTGCGCGGCACTTGCTCGGCACGCGCCCGCGCGTCGCTCTGCTCTCCTACTCCACG
>JBBQYK010000324.1:0-5728 GCA_038208765.1 Verrucomicrobiota bacterium | reverse complement strand
TCGGGTCGGTCGGCGATTGCTACGACCGCTACCTTGTCCGCATGGAAGAGATGCGTCAGAGCGTGCGCATCGTGCGCCAGTGCCTCGACCGCATTCCCGGCGGCCCGGACAACGAAGGCCACGAGCCGGTGAACATCGCGGACGGCAAGGTGACGTTGCCGCCGAAGGACAAAGTGCTCACGAGCATGGAGGAACTGATTCATCAGTTCATCAACGTGACGCAGGGCGTGAATGCGCCGCCCGGAGAAATTTATTTCGGCGCGGAAAATCCGAAGGGCGAGCTGGGCTTCTACATCAACTCGCGCGGTGGCGGCACGCCGTATCGCTTGAAGATTCGCGCGCCGTCGTTCTGCAACTTGAGCATCATGTCGCATGTGCTGCCCGGCCACATGATGAGCGATGTAGTGAGCATCCTCGGCTCGATTGATTTCGTGATGGGGGAATGTGACCGATGAGCGAACACTTTGATCCAATTCCCAATGAGCTACGGCCCGACCCGACGTGGAAGCCCACGCCCGCGTTGGAAGCGGAAGTCGCGGAGTTGCTCACGCACTATCCCTCGGACAAGGCGCGCGCTGCGTCGCTCATGGTGCTGCACGCGATTCAGGAAGCGCACGGCTGGATTCCGCAGGAGTCGGTGACGTGGGCGGCGAAGAAGCTCGGACTGTCGCCAATCAACATCTACGAAATCGTGACCTTCTACCCGATGCTGCAACGCGCGCCGGTGGGGAAGCATCACCTCAAAGTCTGCCGCACGTTGAGCTGCGCGCTCGGCGGCTCCGGCGAACTGCACAAACATTTTTGCGCGCGCTTGGGACTGAATTCTCACGCGCACGGGCCGCAAACCACGAAGGACGGCAAATACACGGTCGAGTTTGTCGAATGCCTCGCCAGCTGCGGCACCGCCCCGGTGATGATGTGCAACGAGGATTTCTACGAAGGCGTCTCGAATGCGAAAGCGGACGAGATTTTGGGGAGGTGGAAATGAATTGGCTGCCCGACATGGATTTGAACCATGACAAAGTGATTCAGAGTCACTTGTGCTACCGTTACACTATCGGGCAGTCCGCAAGGGGCGAGAAGGTAGTGAGTTTCATTCCTGAGTCAAGACGCTGATATGCCCGAACAATTCCGACTCATCCTCAAGCACGCCGACGCGGCGGGTTACTCGAACGATCTCGAGTGCTACCTGCGTCACGGCGGCTACGAGGGTCTGAAAAAGGCGCTCGCCATCGCGCCGAAGGATTTGCCGGACGGGAAGAAGTTGTCCCCGCAGGAAGTCATTCGCGAGGACGTGAAGGCGTCGGGCTTGCGCGGGCGCGGCGGCGCGGGTTTCTCGTGCGGACTCAAGTGGTCGTTCGTGGATCGCCGCAGCGGCAAACCCATTTACCTCATCTGCAACGCGGATGAATCGGAGCCGGGCACGTTCAAGGACCGCCAGATCATTCACAAAGATCCGCATCAGTTGATCGAGGGGATGATCATTTCGTGCTTCGCGAACGACGTGAAGCTCGCCTACATCTACATCCGCGGCGAGATGCCCGAAGGCGCGCGCATTTTGAATCGCGCGTTGCAGGAAGCGCGAGCGAAAGGCTTTCTCGGCAAGAACATCCTCGGCAGCGGCTACGATCTCGAAATGCACGTTCATCGCGGCGCGGGTGCTTACATCTGCGGCGAGGAGACGGGCCTGATCGAATCGCTCGAAGGCAAGCGGCCCTACCCGCGCATCAAGCCGCCGTATTTCCCGGCCATCCTCGGCCTGTGGATGTGCCCGACCATCGTCAACAACGTCGAGACGCTCTGCAACGTGAAGCACATCGTCGAGATGGGCGCGGGCGCGTTCGCCAAGCTCGGCACGCCGAACAACACCGGCACGCGCATCGTAAGCCTGAGCGGCAACGTGAAGAAACCGGGCTATTACGAAATCGAAGTCGGCAAGGTCACGATTGGCGAATTGATTTTCCACGCGGACTTCGGCGGTGGTCTGCGCGACGGGCGCAAATTGAAAGCGGTCATTCCCGGCGGCTCATCCGCGAAAGTTTTCAAGGCCGGCGAGAAATTTAAGCTCAAGAAGAAGGGCGCAGATGGCAACATGACCGAGGTCGAAACCGACATGCTCGATCTGCCCTACGACTTCGACTCGCTCGCCGCCGCCGGCTCCATGTCTGGCTCCAGCGCCATCATCGTGATGGACGACTCGGTGGACATCGTCGAGGCACTGGCGAACATCAGTGAATTTTACGCGCACGAGAGCTGCGGCCAATGCACGCCCTGCCGCGAAGGCTCGCTCTGGATGTCGAAGGCGCTCCATCGCCTCTCGCACGGCGAAGGCCGCAAGACCGACGCGGATTACCTGCTCGGCATCGCCAACAACATTCCCGGCGGCCGCACCATCTGCGCCTTCGGCGAAGCCTGCTCGTGGCCGGTGCAAAGTTTTGTCGGGAAGTTCAAGGACGAGTTCATCGCCAAGGGTGAGGCGGATGAAGCGCGCCGTGCCAAAGGCGGCGCTGGCCCGACACACGATTTGAAGATCGCGGCGAGTCTGCAAAGCTGATTTATTTTCCTTATGAGTACGACAACGGAAAAGGTTTGCATCGAGGCGTTGAGTCTTCCTCACGACGCACGCGCGGAGATTGCCCATCGTCTGCTGGTGAGTCTGGAAAGCGAGGACTTCTCGGATGACGTGGGTGACGCGTGGCGCAAGGAGATTGAACGACGCCGACAGGACTTCCGCGAAGGAAAAGCGAAGCCTGTGTCGGCTGAGGAAGCGCTGCGCCAGGCTCACACGGCAATTGAATGAAGCCAGCCGTTCTTCACTGTGAAGCGAATGTTGAACTCACGAGTGCGGCCAGCCGCTACAAGTGCGAGCGCCCGGACCTCGCACGCCATTTCCTCCGCGCCTTTCGCGTGGCCAAAGACGCCATCGAACTACAACCGGATCGATTTTCATTTCTGGAGAAACCTGTTCGCCGGGTGCGAGTCTCAGGTTTTCCGTATCGGATCGTTTACGAAGAATTGGACGACTGCCTTCATGTGCTCGCTATCATGCACGACAGTCGCGACCCGAATTATTGGAAGGGCCGATTGAGTTAACATGTCGAACGCAACGACAACCGAACCAAAGCCCGCCGTGCCGGCGGTCGAGACCATCACCGTGAAGGTGGATGGCAGGGCCATCGCCGTGCCGAAGACCATGCCCGATCCGATCACGGGCAAGCCGGTGGCGACCACGATGATTCAGGCCACCGCGCTCGCGAAGATCGACGTGCCGCACTACTGCTATCATCCGAAGCTCGCAGTCGCGGGCAATTGCCGCATGTGCCTCGTCGAGTTCGGCACGCCCGCGTTGGGGCCGGACCGCAAGCCGCTGCTCAACGAAGATGGCTCGCCGAAGATTGCGAAATCGCCGCGCCCGGCCATCGCCTGCGCCACGCCGATTTCGCCGGGCATGGAGATTTACACGGCCACGCCGGGCGTGAAGCAGATGCGCGAAGGCGTGCTCGAATCGCTGCTCATCAATCATCCGCTCGACTGCCCGATTTGCGATCAGGCCGGCGAGTGCAAGCTCCAGGAATACTCGGTCGATTACGGCCAGTCGCAGAGCCGCTTCGTCGAGGCGAAAGTTCACAAACCCAAGCGCGTCGATCTTGGGCCGCGCATTGTGCTCGACGCCGAGCGTTGCATCCTTTGCACGCGCTGCATCCGCTTCACCAAAGACGTCGCGGGCGACGACGCGCTCGGCATCGTGAACCGCGGCAGCTACAACACCATCTCCGCCTTCCCCGGCCAGCCGTTCGACAACAATTACACGCTCAACACCGTGGACATCTGTCCGGTGGGCGCGCTCACGTCAAAGGACTTTCGCTTCCAGATGCGTGTGTGGTTCCTCAAGGAAACCAAGAGCCTCTGCACGAGCTGCGGCACGGGCTGCAACATCGTCATCGGTTCGCGCGAGGAGAAAGTCTATCGCTACGAGCCGCGCGAGAATGACGCGGTGAACGCGACATGGATGTGCGACGCGGGGCGGTTGAACTACAAGTGGATTGGCGACGCGGCGCGTTTGTCCAAAGTCCAAAGTCCGAAGTCCAAGGTCCAGGGTCAGGCCGTCACTTGGTCGTCGGTACTCGGCGAGATTTCGGAACTCTTGCGCAAAGCGGCGGCTGGGTCGGTCAGCATTGTCGCCTCGGCGCGGCAGACGAACGAGGAATTGTTCCTGCTCAAGAAGCTCGCGACGAAGCTGGGAGCGATCACCGATTCCGTCCCGCGCACCGGCGAGGCGGACAAGCTACTGGTCGTGGCCGACAAAAACCCGAATACCAACGGCGCGATTCTCACCGGCATCGTGGATTGCCACGCCGAGATGGGCCGCAACTTCCCGAAGATCGCCGACGGCATTCGCGCCGGCAAAATCAAGACGCTCATTGTCTTCGGCGAAGACGTGACCGAGCACGGCATCGGCCCTGACTTGCTGGCGAAGCTCGACACGCTGATCGTCAGCGACATCTTGCCGAACAAGACGACCGAGGCGGCGCATTACCTTTTACCCGGCTGCGCACACGCGGAGAAGCGCGGCTCGTTCACGAACATCAAAGGCCGTGTGCAGCGCTTCACGAAAGCCGTCGAGCCGAAGGGCGACGCGCGGCCTGAATGGGAATTTCTACACGAACTGGTTCACAACGTCACCGGCCAAAACGGCTTCGTGAGCATCGAAGGTTTGTTCAACCAGATGGCGAAGGAAGTGCCGGGCTTCAACGGCGTGACCTGGGCCTCACTCGGCGACACCGGCGTAACGGTGGAAATCTGACGCGATGGACTGGAACTTTGTCATTTGGAGTCTGGTGAAGATCCTCGCGGTGATCTTCCTCGCGGTCCTGCCGATCGTCGCTTACGCGGTGCTGGCGGAGAGGAAGATCTCGGCGTGGATTCAAGATCGCGTGGGACCGAACCGCACTGCGCCGCCATTGCTCGCGAAGATTCCCGTCATCGGCCCGTTCCTGATCAGCCTCGGAATTTTCCAACCGCTCGCGGACGGGTTGAAGTTCATCCTCAAGGAAGACTTCACGCCGGCCGGGGTGCGCAAAATTTATTTCTCGCTCGCGCCCGCCATCGCAATGATTCCCGCGCTCATGACCGTGGCGGTGATTCCCTTCGGCTCGAATCTCGGCAATCAGCGCATGGTCATCGCCGACCTGAACGTTGGCATCCTCTACACGTTCGGCATCGTGTCGCTGGCGGTCTATGGCATCGTGCTCGCGGGCTACGCGTCGAATTCGAAGTATCCGTTCCTCGGCGGCATCCGCTCCAGCGCGCAGATGATTTCCTACGAGCTTTCGATGGGCATGTCGGTCATCCCGATTTTCATGCTCGTCGGGCAATTGAACCTCAGCGAAGTGATCGCCTATCAGGCGAAGTTTGGCTGGTTCGCGCTGCCGTTCATGGCGAGCGAGCAGACGTGGCAGAGCTACGTGCTTTGGCCCTGCACGTTTCTGTCGTTCTTCATCTTTCTCGTGGCCGCGTTCGCGGAGACCAACCGACTGCCCTTCGACATGCCCGAAGCAGAGACGGAACTCGTCGGAGGCTATCACACGGAATACAGCTCGATGCGCTTCGGCCTGTTCTTCATGGGCGAATACGCCGCGATGGTCGCGGTGTCGGCGATGATGGTGGTGCTGTTTTTCGGCGGCTGGACGCTGCCCTTCTGGGGACTCGATCAACCGGCCACGAGCAT
>JBBQYK010000323.1:0-5733 GCA_038208765.1 Verrucomicrobiota bacterium | reverse complement strand
GATGCCGAGCAGGTGCAGCACGGTCGCGTGAAAATCGTAATTGCTGGTCGCCTGTTCGGCCGCCTTCCACGACCACTCATCGCTCGCTCCGTAGGCCGTGCCGCCTTTCACGCCCGCGCCGGCCATCCAGCTCACAAACGTGCCGCCGTTGTGATCACGCCCGTCGCCGCCTTGTGAGAAAGGCATCCGGCCAAACTCCGTGCTCCAGAGGACGAGCGTGTCCTCGAGCAGACCACGCGCTTGCAAATCTTTCAGCAACGCCGCCACCGGCTGATCCGTCGCGGCGCACATCGGCGGCAGCTCTTTCGCAATGCTCGCGTGATTGTCCCAGTTGTTCGTCGGCCCGGCCGCGCCGCTCCACACCTGCACGAAGCGCACGCCGCGCTCGACGAGCCGGCGGGCGGTCAAACAACGACGGCCAAAATCTTCCGTCACCTTGTCGCCGAGGCCGTAGAGCTGCTGCGTCGTCGCCGTTTCATTCTTGAGGTCGAAAGCTTCGGGCGCGCTGAGCTGCATCTTCGCGGCGAGTTCGTAGGCTTGAATGCGTGCTTCCAGCCGCGAGTCGCCAGGATGCAGCGCGAGGTGCTCACGATTCAACTTTTGCAACAGCGCCCGGCCCTCGCGCTCCGCGTCGGCGGTAATGTATTTGGCATTCGCGGGTGCGTGCAGATCGGCGATGGGCGCGGCAGCACCAGGATTGATGATCGTCCCCTGATGCGTCACGGGCAGAAAGCCGGAACTGAAATTGCCCTTCTGATTGTAGGGCAATCCGCGCGTGTCCGGCAGCACGACGAACGCCGGCAAATTGTCCGTCTCATTGCCCAGCGCATAACTGGCCCACGCGCCGAAGCTGGGAAATCCGGGCAGCAGAAAACCGGTGTTCATCAGATAACTGCCGGGGCCGTGAACATTCGTCTTCGAGGTCATGGCCATGAAGAAGGCGAGGTCATCCACGCATTGCGCCGTGTGCGGCAGCAGGCTGCTCACCCAGCGTCCGCACTGGCCGTGCTGTTTGAACTCGAACATCGGCTTTAACACCTTGCCCGGCTCGCTGGTCGCGGCCTCGACGCGTGCTTTCGTGCCCGGATCAAATTTCTCGCCGTGGCGTTTCAACAGCGCGGGTTTGTAATCGAACAAGTCCATCTGGCTCGCGCCGCCGTTCATGAAAAGCTGGATGACGCGTTTGGCCTTGGGCGGATGGTGCAGCCTGCCGGTCAGCACACCGGGAACTGCGGAACCGGAAATGGAAGTGGCAGCGCTGAGCAACTGTTGTTCGCCCAGCAAATACGTCAGGGCGATCCCGCCGAGTCCACCGCCGAAACGCCAGAGGAACTCGCGGCGCGTGCTTGCGTGGTGATTCGTTCCGCAGTGCATAGTCAGTTCACAAATATGAATTCGTTGCTGTTGAAGAGCACGCGACAAAGGTTCGCCAGACCGTGAGTGCGTGCGTAGGCCGACAGATCTTTCAACTCCGCTTCGGTCGGCGGGCGGCACCACACCAGTTCACAGGCGAAGGTCACTTGCTCGTCCACTTTCTTCGAGTGCGCTTCGAGCCGCGTGGCGAAACGCGACGCGTAGTTCGCCACGAAGGCATCGTTCCACATCGCGAGCGCCTGTTGGACCGTGACGCTGGCGTTGCGCACGGGTGTGAGTTGATCGCCCGCTGGGCAATCGAGCGCGTCCATGAACGGGTCGGGCAAGGTACGAAAGAGGAAACGATAAACGCTGCGCCGACGCGCGAGCGGGCCATCCACATCGAACTTTGCGTAATCAATCTTCGGCGTTACGTGATGGCCGGGCTGCAAGTCGAACTGCATGTCGCTGGGCCCGCCCATGCGCAGGTCGAGCGCGCCGGAGATTTGCAGAATTGCGTCGCGCACTTGATCGGCGTCGAGACGCGTGCGGTTCATGCGCGCGAGCAGACGGTTGTCCGAGTCGGCGTGGAATTTTGAGTAATCATTAATCAGTGAATCAGTATTCGGTCCTGCGGCTCGAGCGCGCCCACTGATTACTGAATACTGATTACTGTTTACTGAACTCCGCCGATAACTGGCGCTCGTCACGATCAGACGGTGCAACGCTTTCAGCGAACCTTTCGCATCATCGCGAAACCACACGGCCAGCCAGTCGAGCAGTTCGGGATGCGACGGAGCGCCGCCCATCTTCCCAAAGTCGTTCGGTGTTTCGACCAATCCCCGACCGAAATGGTGATGCCACACTCGATTCACGATGGAGCGCCACGCCAGTCCATTCGTCGGATGCGTGAGCCATTGCGCGAGCGCGATACGGCGCGCGGCTTCGTTCTTATCGTCGCCAAGTTGGAACCGCGCGTGAACGCCAGTGACGCATGAGAGCGCCCCGGGCGCGGCAGGGTCCAATGGCTTATTGATATCGCCACGCTTGAGCATGTGGACCAGTCGCGGCTTCCCTGCGGGTTTGTGGCTGCCATCGGGTTCAAAATCACTCGCAGCCGCGTAAACGAGTGAGGGCTTCGGCAGCTTCCGCAGTTCGCGCGAAATCTTTCTGTTCATGATGAAGGCCGCGAGCGACGCCTGTTCTGCTTCGGTGCGCTGGGCGTGCGGCAACGCCACGATCCGTTCGAGTTCGGTCGCCAGTGGAGGAAACAGCACTGGCGAGGGTGCGTCCGTCACGGAGAGCCGCGCCCGCCCGATGAGATGTCCTTCCCCGTGCCACTGTTTCAGCACAAACGTCAGGCGATGGCTGTCGGTCAGTTCGATTGGTTTCGACAATCGGAAGACCGCCTCGTGTGGTTCGCCGACCTTTGGAAAAATGGCCCAACCGGTTTTCTCCTTTCGGTCGAGCGCGTGTTCGATGGTCCACCCGCTCTGGTTGAAATCAGCCAACGCATTCGTCAGTGCGACCTCACGCGCAGCAGTCGCGCCCGGTTCGGACACAAACAAATGGAATTCGCTCAGCGTGATGTTGCCATTCTCCTGCCGGCCCGGACCGCGCTTGGGCAACGTGTCATCCGGCAGCACTTCCAAACGCACCGCGGTAATCGTGGGCAACGTCACCCGTCCCGTGATGGTGTAGGTGTCTCGCTCCGGTCGCGCGCCGGTGGCGAGAATGGAGTTATCGTCCTGTCGCGTCAGGGTGGCTCCGTCGCTGGAGAGGAACGCTTCGGGATGCACCACACTCCAGCGTTTCCTCTCGGCATGGTGCGTCTTTTCAAAGGCGGTCACGTCCTGCTGAACCTCTTTGCTCAACAGCCACGCGCCGTCCCGGGTGACGCGTTCTTGCTGACGCCGGAGCGCGAGTCTCTTTCGATGCACAGCCGCATCCGCATCGTAAGTTCTGTTCGCGCGATCCACTCCCGCGAAGACTGCCTGGAGCGCGTAATGGTCGCTTTGCGGAATGGGGTCGAACTTGTGGTTGTGACAACGCGCGCACTGAATCGTGGAACTGGTGAACGTATTAATCACAGTGCTCACGACATCATCGCGGTCAAGGTAGCGGGCGACCTGGCGGTCAATGGTGTCTTCGCGGATGTCGCGCAACGAACTTTCGTCCCACGGCCCGGCGGCGAGCATCCCGAGCGCGACCGTGGCCTGCGGATCCTCCGGGAAGAGCACGTCGCCTGCGACCTGCTCCTGCACGAAGCGCTCGTAAGGCTTGTCACTGTGAAACGATGCGATGAGATAATCGCGATACGGCCAGGCGTTGGTGCGAATGCGATCCTGATCGTGGCCGTGGGTTTCGGCGAAGTGAACCACGTCCATCCAATGCCGCGCCCAGCGTTCGCCGTAACGCGGCGAGGCGAGCAGGCGATCCACGACGCGCTCCAGCGCGCCCGGCTTCGAGTCGGCGAGAAACGCGTTCAACTCTTCCGGCGTGGGCGGCAGGCCGGTCAGGTCGAAAGTCACGCGCCGCAAGAGCGTGCGCGGGTCAGCCTCGGGAGCAGGACTCAGTTTGGCGTTTTCCAACTTTGCGTTGATGAAATGGTCGATGGGATTTCGGACGCGGGCAGATTCCTTGACGGCAGGAACCTTCGGCCGCCGCAGCGGTTGATAGGCCCAGTGCGGCGAATCTTCAGCCGCCGCTGCGGCGAACGTCAGCAGCAGAAACAAAAATAGAGGGTGACCGATCTTTCGCACGAGATGATCAACGTCCGTTCACGTCAGTTCCCCACACCGGACGATGGCGGGGAATCTCTGATTTGAAATCGCCAAGACTCGGCCACATCAGACGCTGATCGAGATCCACTTCTGCGACCACGACCGTGCCCCATTTCTCGGCTTTGGTGATCGGTTTGCCTTCGTGATCGTAGACGGCGGTGAGCGCCCAATTGCGCGAAATATCCTCGTAGGTGCTGCTCACAAGATAGACGTGGTTCTCGCAAGCCCGCGCGCTGGCCAGCATCGGATTACAGCCCCACACCGGCCAGGCGATCACTTCCGCGCCACGCATGGTGAGCTGGCGCGCGACTTCGGGGAAGAAGCCGTCGTAACAAATCATCATGCCGACCTTGCCGAAGCGTGTGTCGAAGACGGGATAATCTTTGCCGGGCGAAATGCCGCCCTCGATTTCGCCGCGCGGCAGAGCGGTCTTGCGATATTTGCCGACGAGCCGGCCATCGGGACCGATGAGTGCGGCGACGTTGTAAACGAGATGGCCCTCACGCTCCAACAAACCGGCGACGATGTAGAGATCGTGCTGCTTCGCCAGCGTGCCGAAATAATCCGTGCTCGGCCCGGGCACCGGCTCTGCACACTCGACGAATGTTTTCCTCAGGCCGTAGTAAGTCAGCGTCTCCGGCAACACGACGAGATCAGCGCGCTGCTTCGCAGCGTCGGCAATCAACGGCGCAAACTCGCGGCAGTTATCCATCATGCTCTGGCCGCCTTGCGGCCGGTGATGCACGGCGGCGAGGCGAACTTTGCGCGGAGTCGGGGCTGGCGTCCCGGTTAACAAAACATTGCTCCACTCCACTTTGGCCTTGGTCGCCCATTGCAAGTGCAGCTCCACGACCACGCGCCTCGCTTTCGGTGGCGCGCGATAGACGCCCGCGACTTCCGTCCAGCCGTGAGCATCCGTGGTTCGGTCGAGCGGATGATCCGCCTCGGCGATGCGCGCAAAGCCCGGCAGGACATCGTTGCCGACCGTCGCCTCATCCGTCGGAACGGAGCGGCCATTATCATCCTGCCAGAGCAAACGCACGACGGCACTGCGGCGCGGGCTTTCCACGTTGTGCAACTTGCGCAGCGCGCTGAAGCGATAGTGTTGGCCGCCTTGGACGGGAAAAGTTTTGGTCCAATAGCCGTCGAGCCCTTCGCGCTGGTCGGTTTGAATCACCAGAGTGCCGATGCCTTCGGCTCCTTTTTTGGGAATGAACGAGAAGTTTGGCCGCAACTCCTCGCGCGGTGCGGCGCTTCGCCATCCGTCGCGTTCGGCCCCGGACAGTGTCTGCGCCGCATGGCACGACACGGAGAGTGTGGCACTGGTCAACAGAGCCAAAAGCAGGCGGTGGCAAAATGTTTTCATAGCCTGTCGGGATTCTGGCGGATGGTAGCGGCGGACGACGCCCTTGGCTACGAGTTGTTCTGGGGTGCGATTGGAAGGGGCGCATCTTGCCACTGTTCTTGGTAGTGGGACAGCCGCCCCCGGCTGTCGTGAGTCGCGCGGGCGCCCCCGCCCGCAGAACGACAGGCGAGGGCGCCTGCGAGACTCCTGACCGGCGAGGGCGCCGGTCCCACTACCAAGAACAGTGTTCGG
>JBBQYK010000322.1:0-5764 GCA_038208765.1 Verrucomicrobiota bacterium | reverse complement strand
GGCGCGCGCCGGATTCCTGCCACACGCGCGGGAGCAGAAAACTCGCGAGCGCGAGCCAGCACCAACTCAAGAGATGCGACCAGCCGAACGAACTCCAGTAGTTGTCCGGGTTTCCGGTGTAACTCGTTTCGTCGTAGAGCCAGAACGCGGTGAACGGGGTGAATTTCCAGATGACCGGAATGTGCAGCGACTTGCTCACGGCGGGAATCACCACAACGAACAGCCCGATGAGCACAAAAGTTCCAACCCACGCGCGCCGTTCGTTCGTGCTGATGGACGAGATGAACATGCCCGCCGTGAGCGAGAAGAAGAGCGCGTTCATCAGCGCCAGCACGAGTCGCCAAAATTCGCCGCCGGTCACGCCGCCGAGCAGCACGGGGACGGCGAGCGCGGGCATCATGGCGAGCAACGCGTAGAAACTGGTCAGCGACGACACGAAGAATTTTCCCAGCACCACGTCGTAGCCCTTCAGGTCGGTGAGGAAAAGCAGGCCGAGCGTGCCCTCGCGTTTCTCGGCGCTCAGACAGTCGGCGGTGTGGCGCAGTCCTTCGAGCACCACGAACGGAAAGGCCAGCCACGCCAGCGTGCTCATCATGCCGTGGCCGATGGCTCCGGTGGTCGCGGTGGCCATGAACATGAGCACGAACATGGCGACGGTCGTGGCGATGAAGGCCGCCACGCCGCGCACCCAGTACGTGGAGCGCCAGCGTGCGCGTTCGCGCAACTCGCGTTCAACGATGGGCAGAAAAGTCATCAGTCAGGTGTTTTAGCCACGGATGGAACACGGATGAAACACGGAAAAAAGCCGACTGCCTGACCGGTCCGTGTTCAATCCGTGTTTCATCCGTGGCGAAAATTCAGCGGGCCGGTTCAGCGGGTTTCCTCCGCAGCAACCGTTGCCACAGCGGCGCGCGCAACTCGGAGCGGTCGAGGGCGCAGACGCGGAAGTTCGTGCGCAGGTTGCGCAACGACGTGAAGGCCAGCCAGCCACTCGTTGCGAAACCAATCACGCTCCAGGCGGCGAGAAAGAAGATGCCTGCACGAGGTCCGGGCACGAATTTGATTTTGAACACCTCGTCGAGAACCGCGACGGTCGCGCCGAACGTGGCGAACAGCACCCACGGGATGATGCACACCAGCAGAATCGCGCGCAGCCCGGCCTGCGTCGGCTTACGGTTCTTCAGGCTCATCCACATGGCGAGCAGCGTGAGCGCGATGAGGTCCAAGGCGAACATCGCCATGCCGGCCAGCCACATGCCGAGCCAGTCGCGACGGTCGTCGCCGCTGTAGGAATGTTGCAATCCCATGATCACGAAGAACACGTCCACCACGAGGATGAGCGCGCAGGCCGCGCCGAACTGCCGGAGCAACGCCAGCCATTGCCCGCGCAGAATGTCGCCGACGCTTAATGGCGTGCAGAGCAACAACTCCAGCGCGCCGCTGCGCCGGTCGAGGCCGAGACGGCGCGAGGCTTCCATGGCCACCCAGCATTTGAAGAACGAGTGGAGCAGCACGGCGGTCATCAGGTAAGTGCTGGGGTCGAGCCACTCGCGCCTGGCCCGCACGAGTCCGAAGACCCAGAGCAGCGCGCCCGCGCCGATCCAGAGCCAGACCAGTGCGACTTTGAAACGCTCGCGCGAGGCCAGCCAGTAGAAGGGATTGATCTCCAACAAGCGGCGGCGGAATAGCGCGCGCGCGTCGGACGGGCCGGCGGTGAGCAGTTGCCATTGCTCGCGGCGGCGCAAGGTTTTCGGCGAAGCGGCCTTGTCCTGCCAGACGCGCGGGAGAATGAACATGGTGAGCAGCAACGCGAGCCACCCGACGAAATGCGTGGCCGCGAGCGTGGGATAGAACCAGTTAAATTTCACTCCGCGCAGCATCTGGTTGTAAGGCTCGTCGAAGGCTAACACGCAGGTCACGCCGGGGCAGAAAAGCGTCAGGGGGAACGGGTCGTTCTTGAACAGGAGAAACAGTGGGTGGTCGCTGGGCATTTGGTTGGCAATCCATGCAA
Organism: Verrucomicrobiota bacterium; assembly: GCA_038208765.1. GTDB lineage: Bacteria > Verrucomicrobiota > Verrucomicrobiia > Limisphaerales > SIBH01 > JANNGC01. The sequence continues at coordinate 3,753 of JBBQYK010000322.1, read as the reverse complement.
TCACCGCGGGCCAGCCCGCCGTGAGCATCGCCACGATGAGCAGCGACAGCCCGATGGATTTGCGTTCGTCCTTGCACAGGGCCGAGCAGAGCAGGCCGATGGCGAGCGAGATGAAAAGATTGTTCAGACACACCAGCACCACGCGCCAGAATTCCGCGAGCGTCACGCCGCCGAGCAGCAGCGGAATGGCCATCACGGGAAAAATCGCCAGCAGCCCATACACCGCCGTGACGGATGAGGCGGCGAGTTTGCCGAGCACGATGTCGTAGCTTTTCAGGTCGGTGAGGAAGAGCAGGCCGAGCGTGCCCTCGCGCTTCTCCTCGCTCACGCAGTCCGCCGTCCAGAGCGCGCCCGCGATGAGCGCATACACGTAGGCCACGACGGAAAAGGTAATGAAGAGCGCGAGTCCCGTCTCGCGTGGCGACTGGCGCATGACGATGGCCCAGGCGACCGAGCCGACGACCACGGCCAGCAGCGCGAAGGTGAAGCGCGTCCAGTAGGTCGCGGCGCGGCGCGAGGCCACGCGCAATTCACGGGCGACGATGGGCAGCAGCGTCATGGGAGAAAAATCCAGCCGGAGCCAGGAGAAGGGGCCCCTGGAAACTGTGGTCGCCGTCCGCAGCAGGGCCGGGTGCGGCCGGGACATGTTCGGACACGTCCTCCCGATTCCAGCGCGTCGCGGTGAAGATCCAGCGCCCTACCCCGCCTCGCCGACGAGCAGCATTCCAGCAAAAGGGGAAGCAACCTGACTTCATTTCGTCGCGATATTGTTGACGTGACTTTGTTCAATACTTCGCCACTGCCTTGCCTGCGCCGAGCCCCAGCGCGCTGGTCACTTCCTTCGCCTTGGCCATCATGAAGCCCGCGTCGCTGGCCACGGCGATGAATTGAAAGCCTTCCTTCGCCCGCCGTTGCGCCTGCGCCGCGTCCACCACATGGATGCCCGAGGCCACGCCGTGCTTCTTCGCCGTCACGCGGATGTGTTCCACGGCGTCGGTGAATTGTTTGTTCGTGCTGTCGAACATCGGCGGCAGGCCCATCGAGGCGTGCAGATCGTTCGGCCCGATGAACACGGCGTCGATGCCCGGCACGGAGAAGATTTCATCCGCGCGCTCCACCGCGTCCACATGCTCGGCCATGATGATGACAAGGATTTCGTCGTTGGCCCTGGCGTAATAGGTCGCGGGGTCGGTGTCGAAGTTCGCGCCGTGCAGCGAGCCGCCGATGGAGCGCTTGCCAATGGGCCGGTAGCGCGCCGCCTCGACCACGGCCTCCGCTTCCGCGCGGGAGTTCACCATCGGCACCACGATGCCCCACGCGCCGGTGTCGAGGACGCGCTTGATGTTCTCGACGTTGTTGATGGGAATGCGCGTGAGGGGGACGACGCCGGCATTGGCCACGGTGGCGCATATCGCGGCGGTCATCTCGATGGTCATGGGCGCGTGCTCCATCTCCACGGTGAGCCAGTCGAAGCCCATCTTGCTTATGAGCTGGGCGGAGAAGAGATCGGGCAGCGTGAGCCAGGTGCCGAGGGAGGCTTCGCCGCGTTTGAGTTTGTGTCGGACGGGGTTGGTTTTCATAAGAGACCGAATTCAAATTTGTTCAGGTTATGGAAACAGAGCATTTCGTAGTTCTTCTGAGACTAAGATTTTGCTGCCAATGGGCACCTGCTCTTTCGCGAGGTTTGAAAATAAAATGGTAACTCTCCAACGCCGATCAATCGAAACGTTTGGGTCTGAGATGTTGAAGTGAGAGAGCGAGATCTGAGCGACCGCTTCAAACTCGCCTGCGTCAGGTTTCACTACTCTGACAGTTTCAGAGCGTTCCTTCCATCTGCCCTTCGGAACCGAAAGGTTTGGGTGAATGATCAAGATGGAAGACGTGTCGCTCTCGTTTCTGTGCAAACAAAAGGTGTCTTCAACAGTGAGTAAATCGACCCAAGCCATTTAGTCTTTGGTGCGTATCACTTCAGTTTCGCCCGCAGTTTCGCCACCTCATCCACCACCCAGCGCGGCTTGCGGCCATTCATCAATTCCACAATCGCCGCCGCCGCCGCGTCGCTCACCTGCTCGCCTGTCTCGTAGCTGCACGAAGCCTGGTGCGATGTTCGATCATTTCGCTTCTGGCCAGACGCCTTCAGCCCGGAGGGCTGGCAGAAATTAGCCGGGGGTTGAGCGCAGCGACACCCCCGGATCACGAATCGAAAATCGTATTGCACCCCGGAGGGGTGCCAGAACCTTGGGAACACGCGAACGCCTCTGGCACCCCTCCGGGGTGCGGAAATGTTTGGCCGTTGTTCCGGGGGTGCCGTCGCGGCGCTCCTCAACCCCCGGCTAATTTCTGGCAACCCTCCGGGTTGCGGCCACGACGTTCGGCGACATTGATCCAAATCGACGAGGGACTTCATGGTTTGATTTTGGGCCGCAAATTCGCCGCCGCATACACCTTCTCATCCACCACCCAGCGCGGCTTGCGGCCATTCATCAATTCCACAATCGCCGCCGCCGCCGCGTCGCTCACCTGCTCGCCGGTCTCGAAACTGCGCGAGGCCTGGTGCAGGGTTCCATGATTTCGCTTCTTGCCGGACGCGTTCAGCCCGGAGGGCTGGGAGAGATTAGCCGGGGGTTGAGCGCAGCGACACCCCCGGAGCACGAACCGAAAATCAGATTGCACCCCGGAGGGGTGCCAGAACCGTTGGAGCAGGCGCACGCCTCTGGCACCCCTCCGGGGTGCGGAAATTTTTTGCCGTTGTTCCGGGGGTGTCGTCGCTGCGCTCCTCAACCCCCGGCTAATTTCTGCCAACCCTCCGGGTTGCGGCGACGGCGTTTGGCAACTTTGCGCCAAATCAACGATGGACTTCATGGTTTGATTTTGGCCCGCAGATTCCCCGCCGCATACACCTTCTCATCCACCACCCAGCGCGGCTTGCGGCCGTGCATCAGTTCCACAATCGCCGCCGCCGCCGCGTCGCTCACCTGCTCGCCCGTCTCGTAGCTGCACGACGCCTGGTGCGGCGTGATGAGCAGATTCGGCGCGCTGCGCAGCGGATGGTCCTTCGGCAACGGCTCGACCACGTAGGCATCGAGTGCCGCGCCGGCAATCCACTTCTCGGTCATGGCGCGAACGAGAGCGTTCTCGTCGATGAGCGCGCCGCGCGCGGTGTTGATGAGATACGAGCTGGGCTTCATGCGACGCAACTGCGCTTCACCAATCATGTTCCGGTTCTCCGGCGTGAGCGCGGAGTGGAGCGTGAGGAAATCACTTTGCGCGAGCAGTTCATCAAGCGAGACGAACTGGATGCCGAGTTTCTTCGCCTCGTCGTTCGCGCAAACGTCGTAGCCGAGCAGCTTCATGCCGAAGCCCGCCGCACGCCGCGCCATGGCCTGCCCGATGCGCCCGCAGCCGAGTATGCCTAGCGTCTTGCCGTGAATGTTGTGGCCCCACGCGAGCTTCCATTCGCCGCCGCGCATGATGACGTGCCCTTCATGCACCCGACGCGCGAGCGCACAGAGCAGTGAGAAAGCGTAGTCGGCCACCGCCTCATTCAACATGCCGGGGCAATACGCGACGAGAACTCCGTTGCGGCTGGCGGCGGGAATGTCGATGGCGTCGTAGCCCACGCCCCAGCGCGAGATGAGCTTGAGCGACTGGGCCTCGGGCGAACTGAGCACGGCGTCCGTGAACTTGTCCATGCTCGCGAGCACGGCATCGACGTTCGGGAGATGCGGCAGCAATTCCGCCTCGGTGAGCGGC
>JBBQYK010000321.1:0-5774 GCA_038208765.1 Verrucomicrobiota bacterium | reverse complement strand
GAAACCTTGTGGGGCATCGCCATCGGCCAGTCGCTCGCGGTGCATGAAGAACCCGTGCGCGCGCTCACGCTCGCGGAGTCCGCTGGTCTTGATGCAAAAGAAAATTGTCCCGTGTCCGCTCTGCCCGCTGACACGCACGGCACGCCGGTCTTTGGTCAGGTGGCGAACGGCATCGAAGCCTATTGCGGCGCGGGCCATCTCACCGCGCGCAACCAACGCCTCGCCGCCGACGGCGGTCTCGGCGGCGATGGCGAAGAACCGCCCATCGCGCAGGACGGCTGGACGCAAGGCCCGCGCCGCGTGCTCTTCATGCGCGCCGCGTATCCCGACGATTTGACCGAAGCCATCACCGAGGCCGGCGCCTACGCGCTGATGGATGCCACGAGCGCGTGGTTCGCGGAAACTTCTTACAACTCGACGTGGCTCGTCACCGATGTCACGCCGCTGCTCGTGCTGCCGCAGCCGCGCGCGTGGTATTGCGAGAACGGCGACGGCAACATCTTGAGCCACGCGCGCGACGTGGCGCGCAGCCAGGGCTACGACACGGATAATTATCATTTGGACATCGTGCGTTTCACCGCGCCGGGCAGCGGTTGCAGTGGGTACGGCTACGGCGGCAAGGCCTACGTCGGCGGCAAGGGCTGCTGGATGTTGAGCAACTCCACGGGCGTGATGATTCACGAACTGGGCCATAACTACGGCGTGTGGCACGCGAACTTTTGGACGGGACTCGCCGATGGCGTGATCAGCCACGGCAGTCACGTCGAGTATGGCAATCCGTACGACGTGATGGGCAGCAGTGGTGGCCAGGGCCAGTTCAATGCCGCGTTCAAAAACATTCTCGACTGGCTGCCGGACGCCCAGGTGCAAACCGTCAGCACGAGCGGAACGTATCGCGTGTTCACCTACGACGTCGCGGCGCTGACTGAAGGGCAGAATTACGCGCTGAAGATTCGCAAGGATTACGACCGCAACTACTGGGCGGAGTTCCGCCGCAAGATCGCCAACGGCTGGTTTCTCAACGGCGTCATCCTCAACTGGGACGCGTGGAACAACGGCGTGACCAACAGCGGCAGCGGCACGCATCTCCTCGACACCACGCCCGGCACGCCCGCCGGCAACAGCGGCAAGGACGACGCAGCGGTGGTGCTCGGCCGCACTTACGCCGACGAAGCTTCGGGAATTTATCTCACGCCGGTCGCGCGCGGCGATGGTTCCCTGCCGGAGAACTGGATCGATGTGGTGGTAAATCTTGGCCCCTTTCCCGGCAATCGCGCGCCTTCGCTGGATTTAATTCCCGACACGCTCAACGTCGCGATCAACGGCACGGTGAATTTCACCGCCGTGGCCGACGATGCGGACGGCGACGCTCTCGCCTACGGGTGGGACTTCGGCGACCAGTCGTTCGGCCCCAACTCCACGAGCGTCGCGCGCGCGTGGGCCAGCGCGGGCCATTACGTCGTGCGCTGCACGGCGAGCGACATGAAAGGCGGCGTGGCGACGAAGACCGTGACCATCACCGTCGGCACGCCGACGACCTTTCGCGCCAGCGGTCGCATCACGCTCGCAGGTCAACCCGTCGAAGGCGTGCGCGTTCACAACAGCCAGAGCGGCGCGAGCTATCGCGGCGCGTACACGGACAGCGATGGGTATTACACCGTGGCCGGGCTCGCGGCGGGCGCGCACACGCTGACGGCGGTGAAGTACGGTTCCACCATCACGGCCTCGGGCTGGAGCAATCCCATCAACGTCGGGCCGGATGCCACCGCGCTGAATTTCAACGCCACGTCACTGCCACAAATCGGCTTCACTTTGATCGACACGAATCTGGGCGAGGGAGGATTGAACCCCGGCACGGTGCGCCTCACGCGCAGCGGCAACACGAGCGGCGCGGTGAACGTGCGTTTGAACCGCACCGGCTCAGCGGGCTTCAGCAGCGATTACACCATGACTCCCGCTCCGACAAATGTTCCGCTGCAATACACCTTGTCCGCTGGCGTCACGAATCTCGACATCACGATCACGCCCGTCGCCGACAGCACGACGGAAGGCCCGGAGTTGATCACGCTCACGCTGATTGAAAACGCCAGCTACGTGCTCGTCTCGCGCGCGGAAGTGAGGTTGACGCTGGTGGACGACGAGGTGGCGGTGAAGCCGACGATCAGCATTTCCGCCAGCACTGGCAGCAGCAGCGGCGCGGACAATCTCGCCACCGAGAGCGGCAACGACGCGGGCGTCTTCCTGCTCACGCGCTCCGGCAACATCGCAAACGAACTGCTCGTGAACTACGCGGTCATCGGCGGGGCCACGGCGGGCGTGGATTACGTCGCGCTGCCGGGCGTGGTCTCAATTCCTGCCGGACAAGGCAGCGCGGTCATCACCTTCCACACGCTCGACGATGCCGAAGTGGAGCCGAACGAGACGGTCATCGTGCGCCTGCTGCCGAGCGCGGCCTACACGGTTTCTTCTTCCTCGAATGCGACGGTGACGATTCAAGACGACGACCCCGTGGCCGTCACCGTGGTCGCGAGCGACAACCTCGCCACGGAGAGCAGCGGCAACAACGGCACGGTGACGTTCAACCGCCTCGGCAGTCTCGCGGCGAATCTCGTCGTCAATTACACGCTCGCGGGCAGCGCAGTAAGCGGGAGCGATTTCAATGCGTTGAGCGGCACGGTCACGATTCTGGCCGGCCGCCCGAACGTCACGCTCACCATCACGCCGATCAACGACACGGCCACGGAAGGCGACGAGACGGTGATCGTGCAGGTGCAATCCAGCGCGGCCTACAACGTCGGGAACCCCGGCAGCGCGACGGTGGTGATTCAGGACAACGAAATTTCCCTGGTCTCGTTTATCGCGTTTGACGCGAGCGCGAGCGAAGGCGGCGGCAATTCCGGCGCGTTCCGTTTCAGCCGCAGCGGCGCGACCACGGATGAACTCGAAGTCTTTTACACGCTGGGCGGTGACGCGGGGTCGGGCACGGATTACGACGCGCTGCCCGGCTCGTTCCGTTTTGCGGCGGGCGTCACGATGGTGGACCTCGCGATCAATCCCGTTGACGACACAATCATCGAGAGCAACGAGCGCGTGTTGCTGAGTCTGCTGCCGAATGCGAATTACACCATCGGCACCGCCGGGCCGCTCATCGTGACGATCAGCGACGACGACACCGCGACGGATCTTTTTCCCGGCGTCGGCTTCAGCGCCGCCGCGAGCCAGGGGCCGGAGAGCGACACCTCCGCGCAGATCAGTTTGCGCCTCTCGGCTCCGCGTTCTTCGAGCGCGAGCGTGGATTATACCGTGACCGGCGGCAGCGCCACGGGCAGTGGCACGGACTACACATTGGCCACCGGCACGCTGGTCTTCCCGGCGAACGAGGTGAACCGCACGCTCGGCTTCAACATCGCCAACGACTCGCTCGCCGAGGGCGACGAAACAATTGTCATCACCTTGAGCAATCCGACCAACGCGGTGCTCGACGTGTTGAGCAGCCACACGTTCACAATTCTCGATGACGACATTTCCGGCGCGCTAACCATCACGGCGGTGGACGCGACCGCGAGCGAGAGCGGTGCGGACACCGGGACTTTCCGCATCACGCGCGCGACGGCGGCGGCGAGTCCGCAGACGGTGTTCCTGCAACTGCTCGGCTCGGCGAGCGCGCCGGCGGACTACGCACCGCTGCCGTGGTCGGTCGAGATTCCGGCGGGCAGCAACTCCGTGGATCTGATCGTCACGCCCGTGGACGACGAGACCGACGAGACGAACGAAATCGTGATCGTCAACTTGCTCCCCTCCCCCGGCGCGCGCCTCGGCAGCCCAGACCTCGCGACGATTACGATTCTCGACAACGACAACAGCAACCTCCTTCCCATCGTGCGCGTGGACGCCATCGACGCGTGGGCCTCGGAACCAGGCGCGGACACCGGCACCTTCCGCATCGCGCGCGACCGCGAGACGAATGTCGCGTTGACCGTGAACTTCACCGTCGGGGGCGCGGCGGCCAGTGGGACGGATTACACGAATCTCGGCACGAGCGTCACGCTGCCCGTCGGCGTGTGGGCCACCAATCTGGTCATCTATCCGCGCGACGACGCGACGTTCGAGACGAACGAAACCGTGGTGCTGAACTTGACCACGCTCGCGCCCTACCGCGTCGATCCGCTGGCCGCCGCGGCGACCGTCACCATTGTCGATGACGAGCAAGGCGTGTCTGTCACCGGCTCCGGCGTGGCGGCGGAGAATGGTTCCAGCGCGGGCGCGTTCATCATCACGCGCACCGGCAGCATGGTGTCGAACCTCGCGGTGAATTTCCGGTGGGCGGGAACGGCGGCGCTGAATGACTTCACGCCCAACGCGACGAACGCCGTGATTCCCGCCGGGACGAATGCCGTGACCCTGAGCATCAGTGCGGTGCACGACTCGACAAACGAGGGACTCGAAACGCTCGTGCTGACGCTCGCAACGAATGCTGCCTATCGCGTGCTGACGCAAAACACCGCGACCGTCCTGCTCGCCGACGGCAGCGCCTCGCCGTGGCAACAGTGGCGCGCGCTGCACTTCACGCCCGCAGAACTGGCAGACCACTTGATCAGCGGTGCCGACGCCGACCCCGACGGTGATGGCCGCCGCAACTTGCTCGAATATGCCCACCACCGAAATCCCAGATCGGTCGATGGCGGCGGATTCTCGGGCGGCATGGAAACGCTGGCCGGGCTGCCCGTTCAGCTTGGTTACGTGGTTCGCTTCACGCGCCATCAGGCACCCACGGATTTGCTCTACGCCGTGGAGGTTTCAACCGACTTGAGTTCCTGGCCCAGCGGCGTCGCGGTGGCGCAGGAGATTCTTCCGGCCACGGACGACGGCAACGGCGTGACGGAGACAGCGGCGTTTCACATTTTGCCGGCCACCGGTTCACCCGCGCAAAAGTTTGTGCGGCTCAAGGTAACGTTGGTGCCCTGAACGCCACGTTTCGTTCAGCGGTAAATATCCACGAGGAAGATCACCGCCTCGCCCTTACCGGTGTTGACGATGGCGTGCGGCACGTCGGCGCGGTAGTTGGCGGAGTCGCCGGGATGCAGCGTCTCGTGGTCTTCCGCTGATTCCACGCGCACCTGGCCCTTTTGCACGGTGAGGAATTCACGCGTGCCCTCGAAGTGCGCCGCGCTGCGCAAGGTGCCGCCGGGCTGCAACTGCACTTCGTAAAACTCCACGTCCTTCTCCAGCTTCAGCGGCGAGAGCGTGCGGATGCGGCAGAACTTGTCCGAGCGATAATGGAACGCGTGATCCTCGGCGCGAATCACCGAGACGGCCGAAGTCGCGCCGGGCATCTCGATGAGATCGCCGAGGTTCATGGCGAACGCCTGCGCGATGCGGAGCGTGACGGCCAGGGTGGGATTGGCTTCCTCGCGCTCGATCTGGCTCAACATCGAACGGCTCACGCCGCTGGCAGTGGCGAGTTGCTCCAGCGACCAGCCGCGCTCGGCACGCAACTGCTTCACGCGTGCGCCGAGGTGTTTGCTGATGGCTTCGGCGGGGCCGGTGGATGTGGCTTCCGTCTTTTTCTGTTTGGTTCTCATAGTTAAAAATCGGATGCACCCTGCGTTGCGGCGGAATCTCACCGCCGTAAGGCCTCAACCGCGGAGCGGTTGAATGTGAATAGTCCCGGATGAAATCCGGGGTCTCAAATCGATACGCGACGCAACCCTGGAGGGGTTGAACTCAAGAACTTCCCGACCACCACGGTTCGACCCCTCCGGGGTCGCGACCTT
>JBBQYK010000320.1:0-5774 GCA_038208765.1 Verrucomicrobiota bacterium | reverse complement strand
GGTTTGCAGGCCGTGGATTTCTCCATCGGTCGCGCGCCCGGCGGCACGAACTGGACGCTGACCGTGCCCACGCCCGGCGCGATCAACCTCGCGCAAAATCTCGGCGATGTTGCGCTCGTGAAGGTCAACGAGTGGATGGCGAATCCCTCTTCCGGCGAGGACTGGTTCGAGCTGTTTAATGGCAATCCCGTGCCGGTCGCCCTCGCCGATCACTGGCTCTCGGACACCATCGGCACGCCGGCCACGCGCATGTTGTATCTCATTCCCAAGCTCTCCTTCATCGGCATCGGTGCCTACGCCTATCGCACCTTCGACGCGGACAACGCGCCGCAGAACGGCGCCAATCACGTCAACTTCAAGCTCTCGAATGGCGGCGAGTCCATTGGCCTCTCGCAGCCCGGCGGCACGCTCCTGGACGCGGTGACGTTTGGCGCGCAGACGCTCGGCGTGTCGCAGGGGCGCCTGCCCGACGGCGCGGCACTGATCACGAACTTCACCGTCAGCGTGAGCCGGGGCGACTTGAACTGGCTGCCGCTCAACAACGTCGTCATCAACGAAGTGCTCACGCACACCGACCCGCCGCTGGAGGACGCGATTGAAATTCAAAACACCAACGGCGCGATCGTGAACATCACGGGCTGGTTTCTCAGCGACTCGAAGAACGAGTTGCGCCGTTACCAGATCACCAACGCGCTCACGATTCCGGCCGGCGGCTTCCGCGTGTTCTACGAAACGCAGTTCAACGACACGTCCGTGCCCACGTCAGCGTTCTCGCTCAGCTCGTCGAAGGGCGACGAAGTGTATCTCTCGCAGGCCACGAATGGCGTGCTGACCGGCTACCGCGCGCAGGTGAGCTTCGGCGCGGCGGCGAATGGTGTGTCGTTCGGACGTCATCGTCGTAGTGACGGGCAGTTTGATTTTGTGGCCATGAGCGCGCGGACGTTCGGCGTGGATTCTCCGGCGACGGTCGCGCAGTTCCGCACCGGCACCGGGCTGGCGAACGCCTATCCAAAAGTCGGCCCGGTGGTGCTTTCGGAAATCATGTATCACCCGCCGGACCTCGGCACGAACGACAACACGCGCGACGAATTCATCGAGTTGAAGAACATCACGGGTGGCCCGGTGCAGTTGTTCGACGCGGCGTATCCGAGCAACCGCTGGCGGCTGCGCGGCGGCGTGGATTTTGATTTCCCCCCGAACACGACGCTGGCGGCCAACGGCACGCTCGTGGTGGTGAGTTTCAATCCCACGAACACGACACTGCTCACTGAATTCAAAACGGTTTATGGCGTGACCAGCGCGGTGACCATTCTCGGCCCGTGGAGCGGACAGCTTGCGAACGGCAGCGAGGAGATTGAATTGCGCCGGCCCGACGCGCCGCAGCAGCCGCCCGCCGCTGACGCGGGCTTCGTACCCTACCTCGTCGTCGAGCGCGTGGTTTATGCCGACCTGCCGCCCTGGCCCGCCGTCGCGGATGGCAGCGGCTGGTCGCTCCTGCGCGTGAGCAACAGCGGCTACGGCAACGATGCGACGAACTGGATCGGCGCTCCGCCCTCGCTGAACATTCCGACCGGCCCCGGCGACACCGACGGTGATGGAATGCCGGACGCGTACGAAAATCAGTTCCCGCTCGCGCTCAACCCGAACAATCCGAACGACGGCGCGGTGGATTACGACGACGACGGCATGACGAACTTTCAGGAGTATCTCGCCGGCACGAATCCGCAGAGCGCGGCGAGCCGTTTGTTTTTGCATGGCAGTTACGAGTCGCCGGACCGCATTCGTTTGCAGTTCAACGCGGAGCCGAATGTCACCTACAACTTCCAGAGCCGCGTCTCGCTCAGCACCGGCGCGTGGCTGAACTTGGTGAACATTCCGTCCGCGCCGAGCAATCGCACCATCGCGATCACGAACACGGCGACGCCGATGAAATTCTACCGCGTGGTGGTGCCATAGCGTGCTGCCAGTTTGCAACTGGCAGGGCGTGCTGACGACGGACGCCCCCGCAAGTTCCATTGTTCCCGGCGCAGGCACGCCTCACCTGCCGGTTGCAAACCGGCAGCACGTTGTGGCGGCCCGTTGACACCCGCGGGCCTTTCTTGTTCTCTCGCCGCGCTTGAATCAGCCAGCAACCATTCTCCCCGGCGCGACCATCGGCGTGCTCGGCAGCGGCCAGTTGGGCCGCATGTTCGCCATCGCCGCGCGCGAACTGGGCTACCGCATTCAGATTTTTTCCCCCGACCATGACACGCCCGCCGGCCACATCGCCGACCGCGAATGGACCGCGCGCTACGATGACCTGGAGAAGGTGCGCGAGTTCGCGCGCGGCGTGGATGTCGTCACGTTTGAATTTGAGAACGTGCTGTCGCTCACGACCGAGGCCGTGGCCGAAACCACGCCGGTCCGTCCCGCCGGGCACGTCCTGCACATCACGCAGCAGCGCCTGCGCGAGAAAACTTTCCTGAGCGAGAATGGCTTTCCCGTCACGCCGTTCCGTCGCATCACGACGCTCGTCGAACTCCAGAACGCCGCGCGCGAACTCGGCCTGCCCGCCGTGCTCAAGACGGCGAGCTTCGGCTACGACGGCAAGGGGCAGGCGAAACTGCGCGCTGATTCCGATTTGTCCGCCGCCTTCGCCGCGTTGCAAGGAGCCGAAGGGATTTACGAGGCGTTCGTGGATTTCGAGAAGGAGGTCTCCGTCGTCGCCGCCCGCACGGCGTCCGGCGAGTTCAAAGCCTTCCCCGTTTTCGAGAACTCGCACGCCAATCACATTCTCGACGTGACCTTCGCGCCCGCTGCCCTTCCCGAAAAGCTGGCGCGCGAGGCGGAGGAACTGGCGCGCGGCATCCTGGAGAAGCTCGATGTTGTTGGCCTGCTCACCGTGGAGCTGTTCGTCACGCGCGATGGACGCCTGCTCGTCAACGAACTCGCGCCGCGCACGCACAACTCGGGGCACCTGACCATCGACGCGTGCGTGACCAGCCAGTTTGAGCAGCAGGTGCGCGCGGTCTGCGGTCTGCCGCTCGGTTCCACCGAACTCAAGCAACCCGCCGCGATGGCCAACCTGCTCGGCGACGTATGGGCCAACGGCGAACCCAACTGGCCCGCCGCACTCGAAGACCCGCTCGTGAAGCTGCATCTCTATGGCAAAGCCGAAGCTCGCGCCGGACGGAAGATGGGGCACCTCACCGCGACCGGCGCGACGACGGCGGAGGCGGTGGCGCGGGTGACGCAGGCGAGAGAGCGGCTGCTGCGCCGTTGATTCTGGCCCCTGCCTTGGCTACGGTTCAGCCATGAAACAGAAGGACATGCAGTTCGTCATTCGGACCAGCCCGTTCAAAACCTTCCGTTTGCATCTGGCGGACGGGAAAAGCCTGCGTGTGCCGCATCCTGATTTCGTCCTGGCCGGAAGCAGTCACCTCGTGATCGCCACGGAAAATCCCGGCGGTGCTCCTGGCGAACTGAACATCATTCCCTACGAGGCCATCGATCGCCTGGAGTATCTTGCCGGACGGTCGCGCAAAGCCGCGTAACCGGACCCATACCGTAGGACAGGCTTCCAGCCTGTCTAAACCATCTGGAAAAACTGCGGGGTTGCACGCTGTAGGTTCAGAATCAGGTCTCACCAAATGGTCCGTCTTAAAAAGGCTGGAAGCCTGTCACACTAACTTCTCAACCAACGAACTCTTCTGGAGGACTGAACAAGCATTCACCGAAAGTACCATTCCAAAAAAATTTCAGATGGTTCAGACAGGCTGGAAGCCTGTCCTACGACGCGCGCGGCTTCCGGCACTCGACTCTCGACTTTCGACCTTCGACCCCGAGAATTCCGCGCATGGCCCGAACCAATTCCACCATGCTGCCGCTCGGCACCGCCGCGCCGGACTTTGCGCTGCCCGATGTGGTGAGCGGAAAGACCGTGACGCTCGCGGATTTCAAAAGTTCTTCCGCGCTGCTCGTGGCGTTCCTGTGCAACCACTGCCCGTACGTGAAACACATTCAGGCCGGCCTGACGCAGCTCGCGAAGGACCTGCAGGCGCGCGGCGTGGGCGTGGTGGCCATCAGCGCGAATGATGTGGCGAATTATCCCGACGACAGCCCGGCGAAAATGCGCGAGGAGGCGCAGCGCGCGGGCTACACGTTTCCGTATTTGTTCGATGAGTCGCAAGCCGTGGCGCTCGCCTATCGCGCGGCCTGCACGCCGGATTTCTTCTTGTTCGATGGAAAGCAAAAGCTCGTCTATCGCGGCCAGATGGACGAGGCACGGCGTGCGAACTCTCTGCCGGTCACGGGCGCGAGCCTGCGCGCGGCGGTGGACGCGATGCTGACAGGCCAGCCCGTGGACGCGCGGCAAATCCCCAGCCTCGGCTGCAACATCAAGTGGAAGGCGGGAAATGAGCCGGAGTATTTCAACCTCTTGTGAACGGAGCGCGGACCGCCGAGTCCGCGTGTTTCTGAATCGTGATCAGCAAAAGTAATTTTCCAGCGCCGGTGGAAGGGTGGGCGCTTTTCCCCCACCCCGGCCCTCTCCCCAGAGGAGAGGGAGAAACGCATTCCGTCCTCATTCATGCGAGCGCGCACCCACTTTGCCGACGCCGGCTGACAGTCGCCCTCTCCCGTGGGGAGAGGGCCGGGGTGAGGGGAACAGCGTGTTCACACTTCAAACCGCTCACAGGCTCGCGCCAAGTTATTCCGGCCATCACTTCGGTGCTGATGAACACGCGGACTCGGCGGTCCGCGCTCCGATGAAACACTTCCTCGCCATCGAAATCGGCGGCACCAAGCTGCAACTCTTTGCCGGCAACGAATCCGCGCAGATTCTTCAACGCTGGCGCTTCGACGTGGACGCGGCGCGCGGCGGCGCGGGCATTCGCGCGCAGATTGAAGCGGTGCTGCCAGAAATTCTTCGCGCCCACGACATCGCGGCGATCGGCGTCGGTTACGGCGGGCCGGTGGATGGACGCACGGGGAAAATCTGCTGCTCGCATCAGGTCGAGGGCTGGGCGGATTTCCCGCTGGGCGACTGGCTGCGCGAACGCACCAACCGCCCCGTGGTCATCGACAACGACGCGAACTGTGGCGCGCTCGGCGAAGCTCTGCGCGGCGCAGGGCAGGGGAGTAATCCGGTTTTCTACGTCACACTGGGCAGCGGCGTGGGCGGCGGGCTGGTCGTGGACGGGAAAATTTTTCACGGCGCGAAGCCCGGCGAATCGGAGCTTGGCCATGTGCGGCTGGATAAGAGCGGAACCATCGTCGAGCAGCGCTGCTCGGGCTGGGCGGTGGATAAGATGGTGCGCGCCTCAGTGGACGAACATCCGACCTCAGCGCTGGCCCGCGCCGCTGCGGATCTGAACCGAGGCGAGGCCCGCGCGCTGGTTCCGGCGCTGGAGGCCAACTGCCCCTTCGCGCAACACATCCTCTCGGCCACGGCGGACGATCTGGCGTTTGGCCTCTCGCACGTTGTGCATCTCGTTCACCCGGAGGCCATCGTGCTGGGCGGCGGATTGTCCTTCGTGGGCGAGCCGCTGCGCGCGGCGGTGGCGGGGGCGCTCGGCCAGTATCTCATGGAGGCATTCGCGCCCGGTCCACGCGTGGCAATGGCGGTGTTGCGCGAGGACGCGGTGCCGGTCGGAGCGTTGCTGCTGGCGGCGGAACTGTCCTCGTAGCGGCGTCTCGGCAGAGCGCCTCGGAGCGGCGGACAGCCATGTCCGCCGTCGTTGACCTTCGCCAAATCCGGCCCAAAGGTGGGGTGGCGAACTGCGGACAAGGCTGTC
>JBBQYK010000319.1:0-5804 GCA_038208765.1 Verrucomicrobiota bacterium | reverse complement strand
TTGGTGTGGCGTCCGCCGTTCTTGCTGGCGATGGCGGGGCGGCTGCCCATCTGCGGCGCGGGCTGGAGGGCGTCCTCGGCGTTGGCCTTCTTGACCTTGCGGGCTTGGAGGAGCTTCTTGACGAGCTTGTCCTGGCCGCGCAGGTCCACGAGGATCGGGCGGCGGCCGGACTCCACGACCTTCTGCACGAGTTCCTCGCCGTTGCGGGTGAGCAACAGGATTTCCGAATGCTCGATCAACTGTTCGAGCGTCGGCACCAGCCGGCTGGAGAGATGCGGAATGCGGGTCTCGATGTATTCCTTGTTCGCGCCGGTGAGCAGGGACTCGTGGATGCCGGGATCGTGAATCTTCACGTCGTAGCCCTTGCCGATGAGATGTTCGGCGATGAAGACAATCGGGCTTTCGCGCAGGTCGTCCGTGCCGGACTTGAAGGCGAGGCCGTTCAAGCCGATGCGGCGCGAGCCGTTGGTCGGCACCATGTCGAGCACGCGCTTGAGCTGCGCCTCGTTGCTGGCCAGCGTGCCGCGGAAGAGCGGCAGGTCCACGCCGTGATCACCCGCCACCTGGCAGAGCATGCGCAAATCTTTCGGCAGGCACGAGCCGCCGAAGGGCAGGCCGGGCCGCAGGTAGGCCGGGGAGATGTTGAGCTTGGTGTCCTTGACGAATTGCGCCATCAGCGAGTGGCCGTCGATGGACATGGCCGTGCAGAGCGCGCCGACTTCGTTCGCGAAGGCGACTTTGAGCGCGTGGAAGGCGTTGCAGACGGCCTTGAGCATTTCGGCTTCGCGCAGCGGCACCCATTGCACGCTGCCGGTGATGTGGCCGAAGAGTTCTTCGACGACTTCGGCGTTGTTGTCCGGCTTGCCGGAGGCGCTGCCGACGAGCGTGAACGGCGGGTCATAATAGTCCAGGATGGCCGAGCTTTCGCGCAGAAATTCGGGCACGACGATGAGGTTGCTGTCCGCGAAGAGGGCGGCGGGCGGCGTGTTCGGATTGAGCAGCGGGAGGACGACGGATTCCGCCGTGCCAGCGGGAACGGTGCTGCGCATGATCACGACGTGGCGATCCATCTTCGCGCGCATGGCGCGGCCGATGAATTCGATGGTGGCGCGGAGGGCGGTGAGGTCCATCTGGCCATCGCTGCCGGTGGGCGTGCCGACGCAGACGATGGAGGCGTCGGTTTCGAGGACGGCTTTGCGGCCGTCGGTGGTGGCGGTGATGCGGCGTTCGCGGTGGCCTTCCGCAATGAGTTCGTCGAGGCCAGTTTCGACGACGGTGGCGCGGCCCGCCGCAAGTTTTTCAACTTTGGAGGCGACGACGTCCACGCCCACGACTTCGTGGCCATCCTTCGCCAAACAGGCGGCGGTGACGCACCCGACATATCCGAGACCGAAGATGCTGACTTTCATAGTTTCTCTTTCTGATTCTGATGCCTGCCGCGCCGGAGCCGGGCGGAGGCGGGTTGTTGTTTTCTGGAACTGTGTTGTTTTTGGAACGGACTTTGTTTTCGAGTTTTAGAGTTTCGTGACAGAAGGCTCGGTGGCCTCGCCCAAGCCGGATCCAGGCGTAGGCGGGTGGTTGCTGCTGCGGGGATGGGAAAGGGTGACAGTGCCGTTTTTGGTGGCGTTGGTTTTTTTGGCGACGGCCTCGGCTTCGGCACCTTTACGGATGCCCACCAGGACGGAAAGGCCAAGTTGCACCGGCGGGTTTTCGTCGTCGAGGGCGATGCGAATGGGAACCATGGCGCTGTTGCGCATGAAGGCGTGGAGCGTCGCGGGCACGAGGCTCGGGGTCATCAGCTTGTCGGTCATGAGGCCGATGCTTTCGACGCGGCCGGTGAGTTTGCGATCGGGCGTGGAGTCGAAGGAGATGTCCACGGGGCTGCCGGGTTGGATTTTGTGGAGGTCGCGTTCGTCGGCCCATGCCTCGACCCAAGCCCGGCCAATCCACAGGGAGAGGATCGGTTCGCCGACTTTGGCGGAGCCGCCCACGTTGACGATGCGTTCGACGACGCGGCCGTCTTCGGGGGCGGTGACGATGGCGGATTCGGTGTCGGCTTCGGCCATGCTGACCTTGGCTTCGGCGATGTTGATTTGGGTCTCCATGACGGCGAGGCGGTTCTCGCGAATTTGTAATCCTTCGAGTTCGCTCTTGGCGCGTTCGTGGTTGGTCTCGGTGGCTTCGAGTGAAGCGCCGGCGGAGCCGACGTAGGCCAGCGCGCGGTCGCGGTCGCCGGTGATTTTGTCGAGTTCCGCCACGGCGGCCGCGCCGGTTTTGACTAGGGCGGAGAGGCGGTCGTATTGTTTTTCGGTGCGAGTGAGGCTGGCATTTTGGGCGGCGACGTCGCTGGTGGCTTTTTTGATCGCAGTCTTGCTGCGGGCGATCTCGAAGGTCAGGCGGCGATGCACTTGGGCGATGCTGAGCTTCTCATTTTCCAGTTCCAGCTTGGCGGACTTCAGGTCGCCCCGCGCCCGCTCCAGCGCCGCGCGTAAATGACTGTCTTCCATCCGCAAAAGAACCTGGCCCTGCGTCACGGTCTGGCCGGGGACGACGTCGATGGATTTGATGCGTCCGTCGATGCGCGCGCCGAGTTTCGTGACCGCGCCGCGCACGGCCGCTTCGCGCAGCACGATGTTTTGAAAACGATATTTCGCCCATGGCACGGCGAAGGCGATGGCCGCGACGCTCAACAGCAGCACCAGGCAGATGACGATGGTGCGCGTGACCGGCGGTTTGGCCTTGGCCTGCAAAATCGTGGTCCCGGCTTCAGTGTTTGGGTTGCTCATGGTGATTCGAGTTCAAAGGTCCGGCGTTCCGGTGAGGGCGTGGTTGGAAATGGGTTTCGCGGCGACTTGCGGCTTGCCGAAAAAGCTGAGGAACGGTTTGCGCGCAGGTTGCGCCGCGGACTTTGGCTCCGCCTGTTTGGCCGGCGTCGTCGAACGCATGAACAGCCGCGTGTCCCGGAAAATAGGCAGGAACCCCAGCGCCAGTCCGACCGTGATCATCACGCACGCGCAGGAAAAGGCGTACAGGTAATGGGCGAAGCCGGTGCGCAATTTGTAGAAGGCGGAGCCTTGCGTCGTGTTCAGCGTCCGCTTGCCGCGATTGAGCCAGTTCTGCTTCGCGGGATGGAAAATCACCCAGAGCTTGGTCAGCGCCGTGACCCAGTCCGCGATGACTTGCAGCGGAATGTAGTAAGCCGAGAAACGACGGCCATGCCGCCAGGAAATCGAGGCGTGCGCGATGCGCGAAGAAAACACCCAGAGCAAATAAGCCGCCGCCATGTCCCACCGCCCCGTCACGCAGGTGAAAATCGCGACGCACGGGCCAAACAAAATCGTCAGCATGGTGAGCCGCTGATCGATGAGGCAATACCACGGGAACCAGCCGAGCGTTTTCGGCCCGAGCATCATCGCCCGCCAGCCGTGGCGCACGCTGTTGCCGGACCAACGGCGCGTGTTCGCCATCGCGCGATGCACCGCCGAGCCCGAGATGACCTCAAAGGTCGTCACCATCGCGTCCGGCACGTAAAGCATGCGATGACCGTTCTTCGCCAGCCAGAACCAGGTGCTCTTGTCATCGCCACTGAGCATTTCAAATGAACCCCAGAGCCAGTGGTGAATGACGTCGTGCTCGACCTGCGCGCGGAAGCTGGGGTCGGTCACCACGGAAGCGCGGAAAACAGAAAAACGCCCCGTGAGGCACAGCAGTTTGCCCGAGAGCGAAATCGAACACATGGACCGATGACGCAAACCAAAGCGCAGCGAAGTCCATTCCGCGATCCAAGGATCGCCTTTCACCGTGCCATCTTCATTCGTCGTGATGGCGGAGACGGTGGGCTGGAGGCGGAAAATCGGCAGCACCTTCGCGAGCAAACCGGTCTGGAACATCGTGTCGCCGTCGAGGATGATGACCACGCCGTCTTCGCGCAGGCCGAGCTTGGAAATTTCCTCCATGCCAAGGCCGAGCGCCAACCGCTTGCCCTTGTCGCCGCGTCCGATGATGAGTTTCGGCGGCCATTGCGCCGGGTCAGCGGGCGTCAATTCCGAGCTGCACTCCGCGTGAATGGCCCGGATGGTCGCGTCATCTTCATCACAACCGCCGATGCAAATCAGGGTGGACGGCTTGGTCAAACCTTGGAGCGTGCTGAGTTCGCGGAAAATGGAACCGAAAACGGCGCGCGTGATCCAGGGCTTCTCGTGGTAAGTCGTGGCAAGGACGGTGACTTCGGGCACCGGCCCCATCTCAGCGACCATCCGCTCGGCGTCACGACGAAGGCGGGGAAATACCCAGTAGCGATAGATGATGGCCCGGACGTTCTGGAGGAGGAACCAACTCCAGCGCCAGAAGGCAATGCCACCCACGGTGAGGAGAACTTCTAGACGGTGGGTGGCCCAAGTTTCCGGGCCGCCCACGACGCGCAACAGCACAACCGCCACCGCGATGAGGACGAGGGTGACGATCAATTGCCTCTGCCATCCCGCCCCACGGCGGCATTGCAGTGCATCATCGGTCAATAAGGCCTTTCCTGCTGATTCAGGAACGGCGCTTTGTGCGTATCCAGGCATTACTTCTGAAACTGTCTGATTTGAGACCGGCAAAGAAACTCGCTGCGAAATTTCACGAGCTTCATGCGTATCCACCGGTCCCTCACGGGCATTCGTTGGGCGTCACCTTGATTTTTCGGGAACTTGTTCTCCCCTCTGGCGAACCGAACGTGGGCAAAGTTTTAACGGCGCGTGCCCTCGCCGTGAATCTGGGTAAAGTGCTAACGAAAGCCTGCGCGCTTCTGCGAACCGTCAAATTACGCTGTCTTGCGTAATCCAAAAGTTAGGCAGCCAAGTATCGAAAAATGACGGGACACCCGGCGGAAGCGGCGATCTGTCGAAACCACAGGAACAAAGGCCGCACCGGTGTTTACCCCCGCCGGCGCAAGCGCCGCAAAATCAGTAGGCCCCGACATTGACGATGCCCTTAGTGATGGCGAACCGCACGAGTTCGGTGGCTTTATGAACGCCCAGTTTCTTCATGATGCGCTGGCGGTGCTTCTCGACGGTGCGAACGCTGATTTGCAGGGTGTCCGCCGCCTCTTTGTTGGCCGCGCCTTCCACGATCAGGTGCAGCACCTGGCGTTCGCGCTCGGAAATGCGCTTGGTCACGTTCTCCTGCGCGCGGCCCCCGCGCTTGACGTAATCCTCAAAAAACATCTGGGCGACATCTGCTGAGAAGAAGGTTTCTCCGCGATGAACGCGTTCGATGGCGGAAACCAGTTCCGTCGCCGAGGCGCTCTTGCGGATGCAGCCTTTCGCTCCGGCCTGAATCATCTCGCCCACCGCGTCGTTATCCTCGCGCCCGGCGAACATCAGCACCTTGGCCTTGGCACCGGTCTGCTTGAGCCGCCGCGTTGTTTCCAAGCCGTCCAAGCCGGGCATGTTCACATCCATGAGGATGACATCGGGGGCGAGTTTTTTGGCTTTCACCAGAGCGTCTTCCCCGCAGGTGGCCACGCCCACGACTTCAAACTGGGTGTGAACACGCAGACAGGACCGGACGCCCTCCACCACGACCGGATGGTCATCCACCGGCAGCACTTTGATTTTCACTTTCTTCTGATTGCTCATAGGGTCGCTTCCAAATTTCCCGGCCGCTCTCGAACCATCGGATGCACATCCGGGGCTACCACGGCCAGCTTCGGTTCCTTTAAGCAGCGGCCATGCCTACCCGCTTTCCCAAGAATTGGGTGAATTTACGACAAGAGTAGCTGGCTAAAAATCACCGAGCGGGAATCCGACTGCCCACTTTTG
>JBBQYK010000318.1:0-5815 GCA_038208765.1 Verrucomicrobiota bacterium | reverse complement strand
GCTGATGAATCCCATCCTTCAGGTTGCTGCGGTGGCACCATCGGGACGTCACGGGCTGCGCGCCGGCCCACTCTCGGCCGTTTTCGATGCGGGCGACCTGCGTTACATCAAGCTCGGCGAACGCGAGGTGATCCGCCGCATCTACGCCGCAGTGCGCGATCGCAACTGGGGCACGGTGCCGGCGGAAATCTCCGATCTTAAGACTCAGATGGCCGAGGACCACTTCCGGATTACCTACACCAGCACTCATCGACAGGGGGAGATTCACTTTGAATGGCAGGCGGCGATTGTCGGCGAGGCGGATGGCAGCATCCGCTTCACCTTTGACGGCGAGGCGAAGACCACGTTTCTCCGCAATCGCATCGGCTTCTGCGTCCTCCATCCCATCCGCGAATGTGCCGGAGCGAAATGCCGGCCGCGCTACACCGACGGCAGAGAGCGGGAGATGACGTTTCCCGATACCATCGCCGCGGAGCAGCCGGTGAACGGGCTGTCTGAACTCGCCGGTCTGGCGCATGAGATTGAGCCGGGTATCTGGGCGGAGATACAGTTCGAGGGCGATGTCTTCGAGATGGAGGATCAGCGCAATTGGATCGACGCGAGTTTTAAAACGTTCTGCACGCCGTTGAGCCGGCCGCGTCCGGTGGAGATCAAGGCCGGGACAAGAGTGCGGCAGGAGGTGAGATTGAAGGTGTCTGGAATTGAGCAATCGAAATGGCCGTCGCGCGCGCGCAGTGGCGAGCACAGGTCCAACGCTCATCCAACTGTCACGGTTGTCATGCGGAAGCAAGCGCATCGTCTGCCCGCGATCGGCCTCGGTTCCAGTCAACAATCGGGCGTGCCCGACCAGTGTTCCCTTGATCGTCTCCAGGCGCTCAAGCTCGCCCACCTTCGCGTGGATGCTTGCCCGAATGACGCTGCCACATCTGTTCGCCTCACGGAACAATCCCCCGATGCGGAAGCTCTCGGGCACAAAATCGAACTCGCCGTTCACCTGGATGATCTGAGCGGCTGGTCTTCGGCGGACGCGTATCTCGCATCACTCGCCAGCCAACTCCGTGTCGGGCAAACCCCGCTCGCGCGAATACTTGTCTTCGGCTTGGGTGCGCCCCACTGCACTTCACCGGAAGCGCTCCGGCTCGCTCGCAAACACCTCCGCCAATTCGGCGTCCCCATCGGCGCCGGTACCAATGCCGATCTCTACCAACTCAATCTCAGCCGCCCGCCTGCTGACGCGGACTTCATCTGCTGGTCGATGAATCCGCAGGTTCACGCCTTCGACAACGCCAGCATCGCCGAGACTCCCGAAGCCGCTGGCCAACAGGTCGCCAGCGTTCGCCGCTATTTCCCCGGCAAGCCGCTCGTGATCTCACCCGTGACACTCCGGCCTCGTTTCAACCCCAACGCGACCGGTCCGGAACCCGTCGTGCCATCCGGTGAACTGCCGCCCGAGGCGGACCCGCGCCAGCTCTCGCTCTTCGGCGCGGCCTGGACGCTCGCGATGATCAAGGCGCTCGCCGAGTCCGGTGCGGACAGCGTGACCTTCTACGAAGCAACCGGCTGGCGTGGCGTGATGGAAACCGCGACAGGCTCGACTTTGCCCGAAAAATTTCCTTCCATCGCAGGCGCTGTGTTCCCCCTTTACCATGTGCTGGCCGATGTCGGCGATTTTGCCGGCGGCGAAGCCGTGCGCACCGAGGCTAGCGACCCGCTGGCCGTTGCATCGCTGTTGTTGCGTTCGAGTGGCCGCCGCCGCTTGATCGTAGCCAACCTCAGTGCGGAACCTCGCCGCGCAAAGTTGCAAGAATTTGATGGGATCGTTCTATCGCGCACACTGGACGTCTCGACTAACCTCATCGCCATGACCAAACCAGAACAGTTCCGCGAGCAATCCACGCCTTTTCACGGCGTGGACGTGGAACTGGCGCCGCATGCAGTCGTCACCCTGGACTTCGATTTACCCTGATTCCCCACCCATTCACACCTCGATATGAACTCACGAATCACATTCACTCGCACGTTCTTCACCGCCGCGCTCGCAATCGCCGCACTCGCTCTCACCGGCTGCGGCAAATCCGACTCCGGCGCTGCGAACTCGTCCACCGGTTCATCCGCGCCCGCCGCGCCCGGCAAGGTGAAGACCATCGGCGTCGCCTTCGAGACGTTGCAAACAGAGTATTGGGTCGCGGGCTTTGAGGCCATCAAAGCGGAGTTGAAGAAGCGGGACATCGCCATGCTCGAAGCCGTGGCGGACCAGGACGCGAGCCGGCAGTTGCAGCAGGTGAAGACCTTCATCACGCGCGGCGTGGACGGAATCATCATGGTGCCGAAGGACGCGAAGACTTGTATCCCGATGATTCGCGCGGCGAACGAAGCGAAGATTCCCATTGTGCTCTTCAACCGCCCCGCCGCCAAAACTGACGCGCAATCCACCGCCGTTGTGGCGGACAACCGCAAGCTCACCCGCGACACCGTCGCCTACATGATCGAGCAGGCGAAGAAGACCGGCACGAAACACAAGGCGATGGTCGTGCTCGGCGACCTCGGCGACCTCAACGCCATCGGCCGCCGCGATGGTTTCGAGGACGCGGTGAAGGGCAACGAGAACATCATCGAAGTCGTCGCCCGCGTGCCGAGTGAATGGAATCAGGAGAAAGCGCAAGCAGGCGTGGCTAACGCACTTCAGGCGAATCCTGACATCAGTTTCATTTTCACCTCGTCGGATTTCCTTTTCCCTTCCATCACCTCCGCGCTCAAGGCCGCGGGGCGCTACAAGAAGATTGGTGAACCCGGCCACGTCATCCTCGGCGGCTTTGATGGCGATGCGACGGCGTATCAGATGTTGAAGGACGGCTACCTCGACGCGACCGGCGTGCAGGATGTTTATTTCGAGGCGCAGCAAAGTGTGCAGGCGTTGCTCGACCGGCGCGAGGGCAAGCCGGTGGGAGAATTGATTCTCGATCCGGGCTTCGTGATTCATCAGGGCAACTTGAAAGAGATGTCCGCGCGCATGTGGGGAGCGAACATCAAGAAGTGATGAGGCGTGTTCCGAGAATCCTGAAAGGATTCCATCACTTAGCCCAGGGTTGCGACGAAGGAGCTACCCTGGGTTGCAGGCAAAAAATGTCATCAACCCTGAAGGGGTTGAATCGCCTTGGCCCCGCGATGCAGTTGGGTTCAACCCTTTCAGGGTTGATGATCTTGGGGATGGTGAAACCCAGGGTGGCTCGTGCCTCGCAACCCTGGGCTGAATTATTGAATCCCTTCAGGATTCTTTCGGGCGTGGCACCCCGCCCATGAGCACGTCAGACCTCACGCACCACGCACCGCGCTCCACGAACAAACTTCGTAGCCTGTTCCTCTCCGAATATCTCGTGCTCGCGCTCACGGTGCTGCTGTTCGTAGCCCTCGCCCCGTTCACTCCCGGCCTCGCGTCCAGCGCAAACCTGCTGAACATCTTCGGCTACCTGCTCCCGCTCTTCATCGTCGCCATCGGCATGACGCTGGTGATGATCACCGGCGGAATTGATCTCTCGGTCACGTCCATCATCGCGCTCACCAGTGTCGTCGGGGCGAAGCTCATGGGCGAACAAGGCTCGGCCACGGTGCTCGGTGTCGGCGCGATGCTCGTGCTGGGCGCTGGACTGGGCGCGGTGAACGGCGCGGTCGTGACGCTGCTGCGGCTGCCGGCCTTCATCGTCACGCTGGCGTCGATGATGTTTCTCAGCGGGTTCGCGGTTTGGTTCACGCAGTCGAAGAACATCTACGGATTGCCGGCCTCCTTTCTCGCACTGGGTCAGCGATTGCCCATCGCGCTCGCGGTCACGGGCGCGCTCGCCGTCGCCGCGCATCTGCTGCTGCGGCGCACGGTGTACGGACGCTGGCTTTACGCGACTGGGCAGAACGCCACCGCCGCGCACATCTCCGGCGTGCCGGTGCGCGCGATGACCTTCGCGGCCTACGTCGCGTCGGGCCTCTGCGCGGCGCTGGCGGCGGTGATGCTGACGGGGCGATTGGAAACCGGCTCGCCGGTGCTGGGGCGCGAAATACTCTTGGACATTATCGGCGCGACGGTCGTGGGCGGCACGAGTCTCTTCGGCGGCAAAGGCAAGATTGCGTGGACGTTCTTCGGCGTGCTCTTCCTCACCGTGCTCGACAACGCGCTGAACCTGCTGAACCTCTCGCAGTTCTCCATCACCATCGCGAAGGGCGCGGTGATTTTGTTCGCCGCCGTGCTCGACGCCACGCGGCAGCGCTTCAACCGCCTGAACGCATGAGTAGCCGTCTCTTGGAGTTCATCGCCATCGAGAAGTCGTTCTTCGGCGTGAAGGTGCTCAAAGGCGTGAGCCTCACGGTGCCGGCGGGCGGCATGGTCGGGTTGGTCGGCGAGAATGGCGCGGGCAAATCGACGCTGATGAACATCCTCGGCGGCAACTTGCGTGCCGAAGCGGGAGCGATGCAGTTCGAAGGCGAGGACTACGCTCCTGCCAATCCGCAGGACGCGGCGCGGCGCGGCATCGCGTTCATCCATCAGGAGCTGAACTTGTTTCCGAATCTCAGCATCGCGGAGAATCTTTTTCTCACCAAGTTTCCGCGCCCTCGCGCGAGACCGTGGATTGCGCGTGGCGAGATGCACAGACGCGCGGCGGAATTGCTGCGCGAAGTTGCCCTGGACGTTTCGCCCTCGCGGCTGGTCGAACGGCTCTCCTCGGGCGAGCGGCAGCTCGTCGAAGTCGCCAAGGCCCTGAGCATTGACGCCCGGCTGATGATCTTCGATGAGCCGACGACTTCCTTGAGCGTGCGGGAGAAGGAGCGGCTGTTCGCGCTCATCGCGCGGCTGCGGGCGCGGGGTATCGCGATGATTTACATCTCGCACACTTTGGAGGACGTGTTCCGGCTGTGTGATGACCTCGTGGTGTTGCGCGACGGCGAGGTCGTGGGGGCGGGAGCCACGGCGACGTTCACGAATGAGAAGCTCGTGTCGCTGATGGTGGGGCGGACGATGAGGCAGCTTTTCCCGGAGCGCCGGCTTCCAGCACGGCGCGATGGAGATGAGCCACAAGCCGGGCTGGAAGCCGGCGCTCCCATGATGGAAGTGCGCGGCGTTTCGCAGCCGGGCGTCGTGGAGAATATTTCCTTCGCGCTGCATCGGGGGGAAGTGCTCGGTCTGTCCGGCCTGATGGGCGCGGGGCGCTCCGAACTCGCGCGCCTTCTTTTCGGACTCGGTCCGCGCGCGGCGGGAGAGGTGCGGCTGGACGGCGAGTTGTTGCCGCGCTTGACGCCGCGCGAAATGATCGAGCACGGGGTGGCCTTTCTCACGGAGAACCGGCGGACCGAGGGGCTGTGCATGGATGCGGCGGTGGCGGACAATCTCACGCTGGCCACGCTGCCGGAACACGCGCGCACGCCGTGGCGCTGGCTGTCGCGGGTGTCACTGCACGAGGCCGTCACGCGCATCCGCGACGTGGTGAAGCTCGACGCCAAAGCGCGTGATGCGCAGCCGGTGCGGACGTTGAGCGGCGGCAATCAGCAGAAGGTCGTGCTGGGCAAGTGGCTGCTGCACAAGCCGCGCGTGCTGATCCTCGACGAGCCGACGCGCGGCATCGACGTGGGGGCCAAGTTTGAAATCTACCGGCTCATTCACGAACTCGCGGACGGCGGCGCGGGCGTACTCGTCATCTCGTCGGAGATGGAGGAACTGATTGGCTTGTGCGATCGCATTCTCGTGATGCGCGGCGGCAGGCTGGTGGATGAAATGCCGCGCGCGGAGTTTGATCGCGAGCGCATCTTGCGCGCGGCGCTGGGGGCGGAGAGC
>JBBQYK010000317.1:0-5824 GCA_038208765.1 Verrucomicrobiota bacterium | reverse complement strand
CGCGCGCGCAGGCGCTCGTTTTCCAAACGCCCGAGCCAGTAGCTCATGGGTACGGTGGGCGAGCCGGTGTACCAGTTCACATCCGCCTCGGCGCGGGCGCGCGTGAAACCGAGATGCTTCATCATGTGGCGCACGGCGGCGGCGTAGCTGTAGCGGCGCGTTTGCAGGCGCAAGTCCACGAGGATGCGGTGCGCACGCCAGAGCGCGTCGTGGAGTTGCTGCACGCGCAGCCACGGCGAACGGTCGATGCGCAGATCGACCATCATCTGTTCGCACCAGAGCGTCCAGCCCTCGTAGAACACGGCGTGGGCGAAGAGCCTTCGCCATTTGCGCGAGTGTTGATTCGCGAGAACGAACTGCAAGTGATGTCCCGGATACGCCTCGTGCGCGCAGGTGAGGCTGAGACCAAAATGTTGCTGACGTTCGGAACGCTTCTCCGCTTCCGTCGTCTTGGTCGCGCTCAGGTCATTCACCCAGAACGTGCCGCGCTGCTTTTTCTCGAACGCGCCCGGTTGCGAGTACGCCGCCGTGGGAAACAAGTGCCGCATGAACTCCGGCACCGGCCGCACGCGCAACTCATCGCCCTGCGGGAACGTCACGGCGCGCGCGGCACGAAACGCTTCGGCCACGCGCGTGGTTTCCGTCTGATACACGCCGAGCAAATCTGCGCCGGGATTCCACGCCTCGCGCGCCTCCTTGATAATTTCCTCGGGCCGGGCCTTGCGCCCGAAGCGACGGCATTCCGTGACGAGCAAACCGTTGAGGCGTTCCACTTCGCCCAACGCCAGCGCCTCGATTTCGCCGAGCGTGTAATCGAGGCCGAGTTGATCGCGCACGCGGCGCTGGGTGAGTTCCGCGCCAATGGCGAAGGAGCCGGCGGGAGCCAGCGGTCGCGCGCAGACCGCATCGCGATACTGCCGCACGGATTTCCCCACAGCTTCAACCAGCGCGGTGTCGCGCGGCTCGGAATGTTTCTGGAGAAAGGCCGTCACCGCCGCGAAGAGCGTGGGCGCACCTTCCGCGGTTTGCTCCATGATTTTGCGCCACACGGGTTCGGGGTGGTTGAGGAGCGCGGCGGATTCCTGGAGAAATTTTGGCGTGCCGCGCAACAGGCCGCGGATGTTCGCCGCCGCGCGTTTCGGCTCGTCCTCGCCGCGCTGCAATTCATGCAGCAACACACCGAGCAGCGAATCCAGCGCATCGGGATCGAGCGTGTGATGCCCGCGCGCAAAGTCTTCCGACTCGAGCTGCAACTGCGCGCGCCACGCCAGTCGGTCGAGATGCTGCTCGCGGTTGAGTTGACGCGGGGAAATGGCGTCGAGCTGGCGCAGCGCGTCCTGCCGTCGCCGTTGCCAGCGCTGCTCGTGCCGTAAATCGGCGCGGCCTAATTTTCCCTCGCCCTCGCGCAGTCCTGCGTACGCCGCCATCATCGGATGCTCGGCGAGGAGCGTCTCGAAATACTCGTCCAGCAGCCCTTCAAATTTGGTTTGGTCGCGATTCATGCCGCGCAAGGAAGCCACGCGCGCGCCACCCGGGCAAGTGGAACGATGAGCGCGACCGGCGGAACCATCCCTTCGCCTGCGCTAATTCGTCTGCCCCATTGAAACCAGCGGAATGCAGAGCAGACGAATGGGGGCAGACGAAATGGAAGTGAGTCTCATGCTTTTGCAACGACCGTGGCGTTCTCCCGGCCTTTCAAGTTTCCGGAGCGGTTCACCGATAGTTTGGCAGCGTTCGTTGCGTCCGCCGCCGAGGCTGGAGCACGCGAGCGCCCAGGCAATTTATCGAAACGAATCGTCGCATGAGCACGAAACTGAACAGTGTCGGGGGTGGCTTCGCGAGCGGCTTCGCCACGAAGACGTTGCTGGTCGCCAGCTCCAGTTCCATCCCGCCCGTCCCCACGGTCCAAAGCCAGCAGACGAGCACGGTCAATTCGCACCGCGCCACTTCCAGCGCTCGCACCTTTGCCACCGCGCGCAAGTCGCACCAGTTGTTCAAAGCGTAACTGGCCGCGCCGCGCCCGTCTTGCCATTCCCCCAGCCCTTTGCTATCCCCCGCCGCATGACATACGCGTTCTGCGCGACCCTTTAGTCTGATGGCTGCGAGCACCAATCCAGCCCGCGTGCGCGTGGACGGAAAATTTTTCCGGCTTGGCGAACACAAGTTCTACCCGAAGGGCGTGACCTACGGGCCATTCGCGCCCAATGCCGCCGGGGAACGCTACGCCGCGCGCGAGCAGACGCTGAAAGATTTCGCGCAGATCAAGGAACTCGGGGCGAACACCCTCCGCGTTTATCACGTCCCGCCCGGCTGGTTCCTCGATCTGGCGCAGGAGCATGGGTTGAAGCTGCTCATCGATGTGCCGTGGTGCAAGGAGCGGCTCTTCCTCGAATCAGAAAGGCAAAAGGCCGACGCCCGTGCCGCCGTGCGCGAGGCGGTGGGGTTGTGCGCGCGGCATCCGGCGGTCTTCGCCTTCAGCGTGGTGAACGAAATCGCCAGCGACCTCGTGCGCTGGCACGGCGCGCGCGCAGTCGCGCAGTTCGTCGAGGAGCTGGTGGCCGAGGCGAAGGGTGTGGACCCGGACTGCCTTTGCACGTTCGGCAATTATCCACCCACGGAATTCCTGCGCCCGCAGAACATCGACTTCCACTGTTTCAACGTCTATCTGCACCAACGTTCCGCGTACGAAAACTATCTCTCGCGCCTGCAAATGATCGCGGACACCAAGCCGCTGGTCATCGGCGAGACGGGTCTCGACTCGCAACGCGAGGGCGAGGAGCACAAGTGCGAGGTGCTGGCGTGGCAGATTGAGAGCGGCTTCCGTCACGGCTTGGCGGGCCTGTTTGTGTTCAGCTACACCGACGACTGGTTTCGCAACGGCGTGCAGATCGAGGACTGGACGCTGGGCCTCACCACGCGCGAGCGCGCACCGAAGCCTTCGTTCTTCGCCGTGCAAAAGGCGTTCCAGGTCGCGCCGTATTTCCCGCTGCCCTCCACGCCGCGCGTCTCGGTGGTGGTCGCCAGCTACAACGGCGCGCGCACGCTCGAAGCCTGCCTCGCCTCGCTCGACCGGCTGAATTATCCCGATTACGAAGTCATCCTCGTGGACGACGGATCGAGGGACGACACGCGCCACATCGCCGCCGACCATCCGCGCGTGCGCTACATTTTTCACGAGAACAAGGGACTCTCCGTCGCGCGCAACACGGGCATCAATGCCGCCACCGGCGAAGTCGTCGCGTTCACCGACTCCGACTGCCGCGCGGACGAGGACTGGTTGCACTACCTGATCGGCGACTTGTTGAACGGTGATTTCGCCGGCATCGGCGGGCACAATTTTCTGCCGCCGGAAGATTCCTGGATCGCTGCCGCCGTCATGGTTTCACCCGGCGGCCCGGCGCATGTGATGTTGAACGACCGCGAGGCCGAGCATATTCCCGGCTGTAACATGGCCTTCTACAAATGGGCGCTCGACGGCATCGCAGGCTTCGACCCGATCTATCGCAAGGCCGGCGACGACGTGGACGTGTGCTGGCGCTTGCAACAGGCCCGGCATCGCATCGGCTTCAGTCCGGCGGGTTTTGTGTGGCACTACCGCCGCTCGACGGTGAAGGCGTATCTCAAACAGCAGGCGGGCTACGGCGAGGCCGAGGCGCTGCTCATCACCAAGCACCCGGAATATTTCAACACGTCGGGCGCGAGCATCTGGCGCGGGCGCATCTACAGCCCGTCCAGCATGGGCGTGATTCTGCGGCCCCCGGTGATTTACCACGGGCCGTTCGCGGGCGGATTCTTTCAAACCCTCTACGCGCCGCCGCCCGCGTTCGCGCTGATGTTTGCGACCTCGCTCGAATATCATGTGCTCATCACCGCGCCGCTGCTGGTGCTGGCCGTGCCGTTCCATTTTCTCTGGCCGCTCGGCGTGGCGAGTTTCTGTCTGTCGCACGCGCTCTGCATCGCGGCGGCGTCGCAGGCCCAGATCGACAAGCGCAAGCAGCGCATCTGGTCGCGCCCGCTCGTGGCGTTGCTCTGTTTCCTCCAGCCTATCGCGCGCGGCTGGGCGCGCTACGAAGGGCGGCTGCGCATCAACACCGCGCCCGCGTTCGCCTTCCGCCGCATCTCCTCTGTGACCAGCGTCGACCATGGCGAGCCGCTGGATAAAATCCAGTACTGGTGCCACACCGGGATGGAGCGGCTGACTTTCGTTCACGCCATCGTGGCGAAACTTGAAGAGGAAAAATGGCAGCACAAGCCCGATGCCGGCTGGGCGGAACACGACGTGGAAATTTACGGCGGCCGCTGGAGCCAGTTGCAACTCACCACCGTGACCGAGTACGTCGAGAAGGGGGATCAGCTTTTCCATTGCCGCCTGACCGCCGGCTGGACACTGCTCGCGAAGGTTCTTTTCTGGAGCGCGTGCGGACTGGAACTGCTGCTCATCGGCCTCGTCTCCAATGCCGTGCCCTGGCTGTGGATGCTGCTGCTCACGCTGCCCTTCCTCGGACTGTATTTCGAGAACGAGAAGCGCATCCTCCAGCGCTTCATCGTCGCCTTCCTTGATGAACTGGCGGTGAAACATGAAATGACGAAAGTGCCTTTCTCGAAGATGCGCGTGAACACGCCGCCCTCTCCGCCGCCAGCGGCCAAGGGTTGACAAAGAATTCTGTCGCCAATCTCCGCCGGCAGGGGGCAACAATTCCGCCAGCTAAATTCTTATGGTTGAGTATCACCAACTGCTGCGGCTCGTTTTGGAGCAGGGCAAATTCAAGGCCGACCGCACCGGCACCGGCACCTACTCCGTCTTCGGCGCGCAGGCGCGCTTCCCGCTCGCGCCCACCTTCCCGCTGCTCACCACGAAGAAGCTCCATCTCAAATCCATTCTCTACGAGTTGCTCTGGTTCCTGCGCGGCGACACGAACGTGAAGTGGCTCAACGAAAACGGCGTGACCATCTGGAACGAGTGGGCCGACGCCGACGGCAACCTCGGCCGCGTCTATGGCGCGCAATGGTGCGACTGGCGCACGGCGGACGGGCGCTCCATCAACCAGATTGATCGCGTCATCGAGCAGATTCAGAAAACTCCCGACAGCCGCCGCCTGATCGTCAGCGCGTGGAACGTCGGCGAAATTGAAACGATGGCGCTGCCGCCGTGCCACGCGATGTTCCAGTTCTTCGTGCAAGACGGCGAACTGAGCTGCCAGCTCTACCAGCGCAGCGCAGATTTGTTTCTCGGCGTGCCCTTCAACATCGCCAGCTACGCGCTGCTGACGCTGATGGTCGCGCAAGTCACCGGCCTCAAGCCCGGCACCTTTGTCCACACGTTCGGTGATTTGCACCTCTACTCGAATCATCTGGAGCAGGCGAAGCTGCAACTGAGCCGCGAACTGCGCCCGCTGCCCACGATGAAACTGAATCCGGCGGTGAAGAACATCCACGACTTTAAGTTCGAGGACTTCACGCTCGAGGGCTACGACCCGCATCCAGGGATCAAGGCGCCGATTGCCGTATGAGCTGGAGTTCAAACTTTAGTTTGAGTTGGAGTCCAAGCTTCAGCTTGTCCCCTTCGTCGCCGCGCTCGGACAAGCTAAAGCTTGGACTCCAACTGACGCTCGCCGCCGTGCTGTTCACCGGCTGTGCCACCCCGTCACCGCGACCCGGCACCATCGCGGTGCGCACGGGCGATGAGATCGTCGTCGCCGGTCACTTCGTCCACACCGGCACGCGCGTCATCACCTGGATGGATCCCGACGGCTACGATGCGTACCGCGTGGAGCGGCGGTTTGCGGCGTATGAACAATCATCGTGGGCAACGTCTCAGGTGGCT
>JBBQYK010000316.1:0-5833 GCA_038208765.1 Verrucomicrobiota bacterium | reverse complement strand
GAAGTATTGCACGGTGTAACTCGCCGGAGCCTGAACTCCGCCACGGTCGTCGAAGAGGTAAAGTTCCGCGCGACTGACTTCCTTCGCTTCGCCGAAATCCACTTCGAGCCAGTCGCTCGTGTTCGTCGAGCCGTAGCTCGTCCAGCGGTTCACGGGATTGGTCTTGTAGATGATGCGCCCGTCGGTGGCGCTCTTGGCCACGCCACCGAAGACGTCCGAGTGCGACGCGCTCGCCTTGGGGTAACCCTTCGCCGTCGGATTGTAGGCGAGGTTGCCAGGCTTCGCGGGCGGCGCGACGTAAGGCAACGCGCCTTCGCCCCAGGCTTCGATTTCCGTCAGGCCGGTGAAGCCGCCTTTCGCATGAGTGAACACCGCGCGCAGCTTGGCGATGTCGCGAGCCGCGAACTGAATCGTGTTGGCGCGGTGGCCGGTGGCCTCCTTGGGAATGCGCTGTTGATTGGGAATGGGCAGCCAGTTTTTGCCGTCGTGATATTCCAGCGCGTAACTCGTAGGGGTGAGCACGTTCGTGCCGTCATCGAGGAAGTAGAGCTTCACGGTATCAAGGCGGCGCGCGGTGCCGAAGTTCACTTCGACCGAGTCAGAGCGGTTCGGCGAACCGACGGTCGTCCAGCGGTTCGGTGGATGGATGGTGTACCAGTAATTGCCGTCGTTCGCCTTATCGAGCGAGGTCTTCGGAGCGGTGAATGAGGCAGTGAGACGCGGGTAGTAATCGCCGTCGTTGTTCACGGCAAAGTTCATTTTCGCGGGCATCGCCTTGGCCGGTGCTGCGGCAGGAGGGAGCTTGGCGGTGATTTTCCCCAGCGTGTTGAGCACCGCGAGTTCCTTGCCATCCGCCATGACGCGGAAGCCCGCGCCCTTGCCGTAACGCGAACCGTCCTTGTCCCAGAGAATGCTCAGGAGATGGCCGCGATACGGCACATCATCGAGCGCGAAGTAGTTCCAGTCCTTCGGCGCGAGCGGATCGAGTTCGAGCACGTCATCGTTGCGCGTCTTCAGTCCGATGAGGCCGGTGATGACGAGATCGTTGAAGCTGCTGTGGAAGTAATGCTCGCTGTGATTGTAGCCGTCGTGGCCCTCGAACGAGCCGGTGTCCGGATGCAACGCCTCGGCCAGATACGGCACGCCTTTCTTGCGATGCGACATCGCGAAGATGCGCAAGAGCTTCGCGTAGTCCGCCCGCGTGATGACGTTCTGCTGGTAGTTCTGCAACAGGTTGGCTAGCGCCTTGAGCGTCTGCGCCGTCGAGAAAGGCCACGATTGTCCGCTCCACCAGCAGCAGGAGTTCTTCAGCAGGAACATCGGATCGTTGCGCTCGACCGTCAGCGGACCGAAATCGGCGTAGAAATAATTCGAGTCCATGAGGAACTTCCACGCGGACTCGTAGCCGGGGTCGGGCAGATTGAACTGCCAGGGAATGTAAGCGTGCTCCTCGCGCCCATGCTCGTTGCCAGCAAACTTGCCCGACTGATAGGTGAGCGTGTGCTTCTTCACCACGTTGCCCTCCTTGTCCTTCTCGTCGCGCATCGACATCGGGAAGAAGAAATCACGCTTCGGATCCCAGAGCAGCTTCTGCAATTTTTCTTTCAAGCCGGCGGCCTTCGCCTCGTAAGTCTTCGCCGTGGCTTCGTCACCGGCGAGACGGGCGATGCGGGCGATGGCCAGCGCGTCGGCCCACATGTAGGCGTTGAAGCCGGGCCGATAGCCATTCGCACCGCGCAGGATGTCCGTCGTCTGGCGGCTGTTGATGTTGAACTCCATGCCGTCGTCGTGGCCGTTCTGCCAGAAAAGGCCGACCTCGGGAACGAACTGCCGCTTCTCCCAGGCTTCGTAATTCTTCTTCAAGTCGGGCAGCAGATCCTTCACGAACGCGTCGTCGGGATGCACTTGTTGAACAGCCCAGATGCCGTCAGGAATCCAGGTGCCGTAGTTGCGCGGCTGCGCGCCCGGAGTGCGGAACCAGTAACGCGAGTAGTCGCGCGCAATGGTCGCATCACGCAACCAGCGCACTTCGTAAAACTGGTGGCCCGCCGGACAACTAATCGCGCCATACGCACCACTCCAAAACGGACGGTCAATGAACTCGGTGAAACTGTAGCCACTGTTCGGCGACCCGTAGGTGAGATGCTTGGTGATGAGTTCCCAGCGGTAATAATAGGTCGTGACGATGTCCGCATCCGGGCAATCGAAGAACGGGATGTTCGCCTTGAACCACTCGAAGTCGCGGTTGTCCCAAAAGGTCTGCGCCGCGAGCGCCTTGTCCTTGTCGAGCAGCGGAGCGGCCTGGGCGACGGGAAGGTTACAGCACAAGAACGAGACAAGGAGTGCGGCGACGAGGCGCGGTGAAATGATGAAGTTCATTTTGAGATTGGAGTGTGCGGGCTGGTTTCAATACTTCCGGTTGGGCAGTTCAGCCGCCGCGCCGCTTTGCTCGAAGACACGATCCTGCACGACGGTTTTCTTCGGCAACGTCCCGCCCTTGAGCGCCTGCTCCACGGCATCGAACGCGGCCGGGCCGAGCAGCGGATTGCATTCGACGGTGCAGTTCAATTCGCCCGCCACCATCGCCTGGAAAGCCGCCTTCACCGCATCTATCGAGACCACGAGGATGTCCTGGCCAGGCTTCTTGCCCGCCGCCTTGATCGCTTCGATGGCCCCGAGCGCCATGTTGTCGTTGTGCGCATAGATGGCGGTCACTTCCTTGCCGAACTGCTGGAGCAACGTCTCCGTCACTTCCTTGCCCTTGCCCGTTTCAAAGTCACCGCTCTGCGCAGCGATGATTTTCATCTCGGGAAACGCACTGATCCCGGCGGCGAAACCCTTCTTGCGATCAATGGCCGGCGCGGCGCCGGGCGAGCCTTCCAGTTCAATGATCTTCGCCTTGCCCCCGGTTTTCTTGGCGAGCCATTCACCCGCCATCTTGCCCTCGGCCACGAAATCCGACGCGATGAGCGTGGCGAAGAGCGAGTCATCCGAAACGCTGATGCCGCGATCCACGAGCACGACAGGAATCTTCGCCGCCTTCGCTTCCTTCAACACCGGCTCCCAACCCGTTTCCACTTTCGGCGCGAGGATGATGGCATCCACGCCCTGCGCGATGAACGAGCGGATGGCGGTAATCTGATTCTCCACCTTGCCTTGGGCGTCGGAGAACTTCAGCTCAATGCCGCGCTTGGCCGCCTCGTCCTTGATCGATTTCGTTTCCGCCACGCGCCAGTCGCTTTCTGCGCCGACCTGCGCGAAGCCGACCACGAGTTTCTTCCCCGGGCGCGGCGTGTCGGTGCCGGTGGAAGATTCCTGCTTGCAGCCGGTGAAGGCCGCGAGCATCGCCGCCAGCAAAGCCAGAGCGGTCCAACGAATTCCAAGAGACGAGTTTCTGTGTTTCATAAAGATGCGGTGTTGCCGCTCAGTTTGAGCGGCCAAAGGCTGGCGCGCGAGTGAGAAGTCGCTGGATGACGATGAAGACGAGGAGCAATCCGCCGATGGCGATGCGCTGCCACGACGAGTCGAGCTGCCCGTGAAAACTGATCGCCGTGAGAATCGTGCCGTAAATCAACACGCCCATCATGGTGCCCGCGACGTAACCCACCCCACCGCTCAAGAGCGTGCCGCCAATCACCACCGCGGCGATGGCGTCGAGTTCGAGGCCCAATCCGTTCGTCGCGTTTCCCGATTGCGTCTGGAAGGTGAACACGATTCCGCCCAGCGCCGCGCAAAATCCACTCAACGTGTAGATCCAAATTCTCGTGCGAGCCACCGGCAGGCCCATCAAAAGCGCGGAGGACGCATTGCCGCCGATCGCGTAAACATTGCGCCCGAACCGGGTGAAGTGCGCGAGGCAGAGCGCCGCGAGAAACACCGCGATAAAAATGCCGGACGTCGCTCGCAGCGTGACCTGCTCCGTCAGAGGAATCCCGAAGTCGATCACCGCCGCGTAGAAGCCGTGTTTGATTTCGAGCGACTGTGCGCTGACCACGAACGCCAGGCCGCGCGCGAGGAACATCCCCGCCAGCGTCACGAGGAACGGCGGCAGTTGATACACTTGAATCACCGCGCCCATGCCCGCGCCAAACAAGCTCCCGACGACCAGCGCCAATCCGATGGCCACCACCGGCGGCACCTCATGGTTGATGAGCGTGGCGACGAAGATGGTGGTGAACCCAAGCACCGAACCCACGCTGAGATCGATCCCGCCCGACAGGATGACGAACGTCATGCCCACTGCGATCACACCGACGTGCGCGTTGTTCGTGAACAGATTTGCGATGACACGCAGCGAGAGAAAATTCGGGAACAGCAGCGAGAACGTGCCGAACAGCAGCACCAGCACCGCCGCCGTGGCGAGGATGGGCAGATTCTTGCGGATGAAAAATTGTTTCACGACACGGCCCTCCGTGACTTTGAGAAAAGCGCCGCGAGCTGTGCGCGCAGCCTGGCCGATTGCAGCAGGCAGACCGCGAGAATCACCAGCGCCTTCGGCACCGGCGCGACATCGGAAGGCATGCCCTGACGGACCAGCGTCATCGTGAGCGTCTGAATCAGCAGCGCGCCGATGAGCGAACCGGTCAGCGTGAAACGTCCGCCCGTCAGCACCGTGCCGCCCACCACGACCGCCGTGATCGCGTCGAGTTCCAGCATCTGCCCGAGCCGATCCGGTTCCACGCGGCCCACGTCGCCGATGGAAACCAGCGCCGCCAGCGCCGCGCACACGGCGCAAAAGATATACGTGAGCAGCTTGATGCCGCGTGCGTTCACTCCACTCAGGCGGCTGGCGACTTCATTGTCGCCGACTGCTTCCACAAAAAGTCCGATGGCCGTCTTGCGACAGGCCAGCGCCGTGAGCAGAAAGACCGCCAGCACGAGGACGATTTGCACCGGCACCCCGGCGATGAAGCCCCGCCCGAGGAAGAGCACGCCCGCATCCTCGATGCGCACCGGCATCCCGCCCGTGATGCTCAAGGCCACGCCGCGTCCGAGCACCATCATGATGAGCGTCGCGACAATCGGTTGAATGCCGACGTAAGCGACGAGCGCGCCATTGAACAAGCCGACGATCAGCGCTGCGGCCAGGCCCACCGCGAGCAATCCGGGAAACCCAAGCTGCGCCCGCTCCGCCAGAAAAGCCACGAGCGCACCCACGATGGCCATGACCGAACCGACCGACAAATCCACACCGCCCGTGGCGATGACCAGCGTCATGCCCATCGCGAGCAACATCACTTTCACGGCCAGTCGCAGCACCGTGATGATCGGGCCGTAAAGATTTCCATCGCGCGTGGAGAGGTCGAAGAAAGCGCGGTCGAAGGCGAGGTTGAACAGCAATAGCAGCGCGAGACCGGCCAGCGGCCACACGAGGCGGCTTTGCGCCAGGCGGGAAACAATACTCGCAGGGGCGTTACTCATGCGCGGCAATCATCTCCATGATGCGACCTTCGTTAATCTGTTCGCCGGAAAGTTCGCCCACCTTGCGTCGGTCGCGCAAGACCACCACGCGTTGCGACGCGCGCACCACCTCCTCGAGTTCGGACGAGATGAACAAGATCGACATCCCCTCGCGGCGGAGCGAGTCCACCAACTTTTCAATCTCCGCCTTCGCGCCCACATCAATGCCGCGCGTCGGCTCGTCGAGAATGATCAACTTCGGTTGCAGGCAGAGCCAGCGGGCGAGCAGGACTTTCTGTTGATTGCCGCCGGAAAGATTTTGCATCGGCGTTTCCGGCGAAGGCGTCTTGATGCGCAACGCCTGAATGTAATGCGCGGCGAGTTCCTCCTGTCGGCCACGCGGCAGCAATCGCACGAATCCCCTGCCGGCCTG
>JBBQYK010000315.1:0-5901 GCA_038208765.1 Verrucomicrobiota bacterium | reverse complement strand
CTGGGCCGCGCGCATCTGCGCATCAAGCCTGACTACGTCGTGGTGGTGGAGCGCGAGATTTATTGTCACCAGGAAACGCGCTACATCGAGCATGCCGTGTGGAACAACCAGTGCCGCGCCACGCACACCGAGTTGTTCGCGCGGGTGGCGCAGGACGTGCCGCGCCTGGCCGAGTGGGTGAACCTGCGCCAGCGCGCCACGGTGTACGCGGATTCGTATTCGCCGTTCTGCATCATTGCCGACACGAACGACGAGATGGATGCGATCCAGCAGATGATGGAGAAATATTGCGAGGAAGTGTCCGGTCTGAGCGTGGTGCGGAACGATGTCTATTCACGTTTCAGCCACGTTGATTTCAACAAGGGCACGGCGCTGGCGGAACTCGGGCGGATGCTCGGCGTGTCCGCCGAGGAAACGCTGGCGGCGGGCGATCATTACAACGACGTGCCGATGCTGGCGGGGAAATACGCGAAGTGCGTGGTGTGTCCGTCGAACGCGATTGAGCCGATCAAGGAACTGGTGCGGAAGGTCGGCGGGTTCATCAGTCCGCAGCCCTGCGGCCACGGAGTGGCGCGGGGGCTGGAGCATTATCTTGCTCTGGCGGGCGCGAAGTAGCAGGGCGCGCGGACGTTCAATCCTCGTCAAACTTCCGTTTGAGCAACGCTTCGATTTCCTGCACGGCGCGCGTCGCGTCGGCTCCATCGGCGTGGATGCGAATTTTGCAGCCGGGGCCGGCGGCGAGCATCATCAGGCCCATGATGCTCTTGCCATTCACGGTTTCGCCGTCCTTCTCGACAAAGACTTCGCAGTCAAACAGGTTGGCGGTTTTGACGAAGAGGGCGGCGGGCCGGGCGTGAATGCCCAGCTTGTTGGTCACGACCAGCTCCTTCTTTATCTTCGTGGCCGTGTTCCCGGTTAGTTTCCCCGCGCTCATTTATTTTGACGAGCCTAACTTGTCGTCAGGTGGCAAATCCAATTTTTTTTCAGGGCTTCTGTTCTGCGGGGCGCAGCTCAGTTTTGAGGGGGTATGTTATGCCACAAGCCCGGAGGGCTTGAACGTGAATAGCCCCGGGTCGCGAGGCACGAGCGAACCCGGGGAACAGATGGCAATGGGAAGCAACCCCGGAGGGGTTGAACTCGGAACCACCACTCGCCGCACGCTTCGACCCTTCCGGGGTCGGGGGCGCTGGTCTCCCGGTTTCGCCGGGGGCTATTCATGTTCAAGCCCTCCGGGCTTGTGAAACTGCCCCCTCAAAAACTGAGTTGCGCCCTGCTCTGCGGAATTGCCACACGGGCCGCACACCAAGCTCTGGAGGAACGGAGTGTTGGCCTTGCCGCCGCTGCAACGCGGAAACATTTTGGCGCTCTGGCCCGGCCCGCCTCAAATCCCTTTCTGCTGCTGTTTCATGCGCGCGATCAGCATGTCGTTCAATTCTTTGGCGGGATTGTAGCCGGACTGTTTCAACTTGGTTTGAAAGGCCGCCACTTCGACGAGCCGGGCCAGATCGCGTCCCGTGCGCACCGGAATGATCATGTGCGGGATGTCCGTGCCGAGAATCTGGATTTGTTTCTCGTCCATGCCCACGCGGTCCACGTCCGGCACCTGTTCCCATTCCTTGAGGGTGATGACCAGGTCCACGCGCTTCTCGTCACGCACCGCGCGCACGCCGAACATGGCCTGCACATTGATGATGCCGATGCCGCGCACTTCCATGTGGTGGCGCGTCAGTTCGGAGCAGGTGCCCATCACATTGTGCCCGTCGAGGAGTTGCACGCGCGTGATGTCGTCCGCCACGAGGCTGTAGCCGCGTTCCAGCAGCGCGAGCACGCACTCACTTTTTCCGATGCCGCTCTCGCCCTTGATGATCACGCCCACGCCGAGAATATCGACCATGCTGCCCATCACGCTGCCGCGCGGGGCGAACATGCTCTCCAGCGCGAGCGTGGCCCGGTTGATGAACTTCATCGTGATGAGCGGGGTCTTGAACACCGGCACGTCATGCCGCTCGGCGATGCGCAGGAAGGCTTTGTCCGGATGATAACCGCGCGAGAAGACCACGCAGGGAATCTTGTATTTGAACAACTGCTCGTAGCGCACCTCGCGTTCGGCCTGCGGCAATGATTTCAGGAAGTGAAGTTCGGCGTTGCCCATCACTTGCACGCGCTTGTTCGCGAAATACTTCGTGAACGCCGCCAGCGCCAGGCCGGGCCGGTTCACCGTCGGCTCGCGGATGATGCGCTTCAGGCCCGTCGCGCCGGCGATGAGTTTGAGTTCCAGTTCGTCCGCGTGCGCGGTGAAGAAGCTTTGGACGGTGACGATGTCGCGTTGCATAAAACGGGGTGCGTCATGCGTGAAGACGTGGGGAAACTCAACTCAATTTCCGCCCGGCGTAACGCCGACATTCCTGTCGGGAGGTTGCGAGACTTTCCAGTCTCGTGTTCGCGGCAACTGTTCTGTGCGCCCGCCTCAACCCACCACGATGTTCACCAGCTTCTTCGGCACCACGATGACCTTCTTCACCGTCTGGCCGGCCATGAACTGTTGCGCCTTTTCCGACTTCAAGGCGAGGGACTCAATCTCCTGCGCACTCGCCGTCGCCGCCACGCGGATCACGTCGCGCAGCTTGCCGTTCACTTGCACGGGAATTTCCAACGTGTCCTCGACGAGCAGAGCCGGGTCGAACTTCGGCCACGGCTGATAGCCCAAATCCAAAGTCCAAGGTCCGAGGTCCAAGGTCGCCGAGCCGCCGTCCGTGACTTTGGACTTTGGACTCTGGGCCTTGGACAACTTCTCCCACAACTCCTCCGCGAAATGCGGCGCAAAGGGTTGCAGCAGGATCAGGAATTCGCGCATTACCGACACCGGCTTCGTCGCCCAGTTCATTGCCTCGTTGGAGAAAACCATCATGGCGGAGATGGCCGTGTTGAAGCGCAGCCCATCGAGGTCTTCGGTGACTTTCTTGATGCAGGTGTGCAGCACCTTGAGTTGTTCCTTCGTCGGCTCGGCGTCCTTGATGCCGGCGTGGAGCTTGATGAGCTTCAGCAATTCGCGGTGCTGTGCCGGTTCAGCGGTGGTTGAAGCCTGCTCGAATTCCACTTCGCTCGCCTCATCTACGTACATGCGCCAGACGCGGCCGAGGAAACGATACACGCCCTCCACGCCCTTCGTGTTCCAAGGCTTCACCATCTCCAGCGGACCCATGAACATTTCGTAGAGGCGGAAGGCGTCCGCCCCGTATTCCACGAGGATGTCGTCCGGGTTCACCACGTTGCCGCGCGACTTGGACATCTTCTGCATGTCTTCGCCGAGGATGAGTCCCTGGTTCACGAGCTTGAAAAACGGCTCGGGCGTGGAGACGTAGCCGAGATCGAACAGCACCTTGTGCCAGAAGCGCGCGTAGAGCAGATGCAACACGGCGTGCTCGGTGCCGCCGACGTAGAGGTCCACGCCGGGCGTGACCTTGACGGGCGCGGCCGCAGCGGCTTTAGTGAGTTCACTGCGACGGAGCGTTTCGGGCGTATGGTCAAGGCCGTCACTGGCATGAGCCGCCGTCGTTTTCTTTTTGAAGAAAGTTTTGATCGCCAGCATCTGGTTCTTGCCCCGCACCTCCTCGACACAGCAGATGAATCCGTTCACACGCTTCTCGTAAAGGATCGCTTCCAGTCCCATCCCCGATTTGCGGTCGTGAACGATTCGATCCGGGTGCATCACGACTTCGGGAATCAGCAGCAGGTCCTCCAAGGTCACGGCGAAATGCCCGCGCGCCGCCTCCGTCCTGGCGTCGCCATGCTCCGCCAGAATGTGGCTGATCGCCTGATCGTCCACGAAGCGCCGGTAGCCGGACACATCCAGTCCCGTCGCCGCCTGAAGCCTGGCCGCTTCCGCTTCGCCCACCACTCCATACGTGATGTATTGCTTGCCAGTGGAAGGATGGGAATTGGCGTAGGCAAAGAGTTCCGACAATCGAGCCGCCCATTGCTCGGGCCGCAGCAGCAAACCTTCCGTCGGCCCGCCCATCCAGTAATGCTCGGCCAGCGTCCCGCAAAATGATTCGTCCCGCCGCGCGTCGAGGTAGCGCAGGTAATACCAGCAACTGCCCGCCCATTGCGGCATCGTGTTCGTCTCGCGCACCGAGCCGTCGGGGAGGTTCACCCAATCCTGCGCGCGGGCGAGCGGCGGCTGGCCGTCGGGCGTGGGCTTGTAATCGTCCAGCGCGGGCGGCAGCAGCGGCAGCGCGCTCTCCGGCAGCGCCTCGTGATAGGCGGTGCCGTTCGCGTCCTTCTTCCACACGATGGGGAACGGCTCGCCCCAGTAACGCTGCCGGCTGAACAGCCAGTCGCGCAGCTTGTAGTTGATGGTCTTCTTGCCGAGACCCTTCGCTTCGAGCCAGGCGGTGATTTTCGCTTTGGCTTCGGCGGTGGGGAGGCCGTTGAGGACTATCTCTGAGTTGGCAGAATTTATTGAAACACCATCTTCGTCAGCCCAGTCCTCGTAGGTTGTCTGCGCATCAGGGCCAACTACGTGAACGATGGGCAGTTCATATTTCACTGCAAATTCGAAGTCCCGCTCATCGTGCGCCGGCACGGCCATAATCGCGCCTGTGCCGTAGGTCGCGAGAACGTAGTCCGCGATCCAGATGGGAATCTTCTCTCCGTTCACCGGATTGATGGCGTAAGCGCCGGTAAATACACCGGTCTTTTCCTTTGCGAGTTCCGTGCGTTCCAAGTCGCTTTTGGCGAAAGCAAGAAGACGATAATTTCTAAAGATGTCAGTTGGACTTCCGATCTCGTGAGGAGCAATCGGATCCTTCTTCCAATCTTCAGGGGTGTTGGCCGGCCAACCGAATGGTACCAGATTTCCCTTTAAGAGCTTATGCTCTGGCGCGAGCACTATGTAGG
This sequence comes from Verrucomicrobiota bacterium, assembly GCA_038208765.1. Lineage (GTDB taxonomy): Bacteria > Verrucomicrobiota > Verrucomicrobiia > Limisphaerales > SIBH01 > JANNGC01. The sequence continues at coordinate 1,002 of JBBQYK010000315.1, read as the reverse complement.
TCGCGCCGAACAACGTGTCTGGTCGCGTCGTGAAGACACGAATTTTGTCGGTTGAACCATCAACTTGAAATTCAACTTCCGCCCCCTCGCTCTTCCCGATCCAATTCCGCTGCATCTCCTTGAGCGAGTCGCTCCAGTCGATGGTGTCGAGGTCAGCGAGGAGTTTCTCGGCGTAGGCGGTGATGCGGAGCATCCATTGGCGCATCGGCCGGCGCACCACGGGAAAGCCGCCTACTTCGCTTTTGCCGTCGATGACTTCCTCGTTGGCCAGCACGGTGCCGAGTTGTTCGCACCACCACACCGGCGCTTCCATCACGAAGGCGAGGCGCTTCGAGTCGCGATAGGCGCGGCGGGAGGTTTCGGATGTGCCCCCGGCATCCTGCCGGGTCGGAGCGTGGGAAGTAGGAGCGCCGCTCGATTTGTCGGACGCGGAACCCGGCGGGACGCCGGGGGCACTCTCCGCCGGATACTTCAGCGTCTCAATCGGCTCGGCCTGGTTCGTCTCGGGATTGAACCATGAGTTGTAGAGCTTCAGGAAAATCCACTGCGTCCAGCGGAAGTATTTCGGATCGGTCGTGTCCACCTCGCGCGACCAGTCGTAGCTGAAGCCGAGGCTTTTGATCTGCTTGGTGAAGTTCGCGATGTTCGCCTCGGTCGTCTGGCGCGGATGTTGGCCGGTCTTGATGGCGTATTGCTCAGCAGGCAGGCCGAAGGCGTCCCAGCCCATCGGATGCAGCACGTGCAGTCCAGCAGCGCGTTTGTAGCGGGCGAGAATGTCCGTGGCCGTATAGCCCTCGGGATGCCCGACGTGCAAGCCCGCGCCGGAAGGGTAGGGGAACATGTCGAGGATGTAATACTTGGGCGGCAGATCGGCGGCGGAAACTTTCTTGCCCTCCAGCCCGTGGCGCTTCGCAAACGGGTGTTCGCTCGGCACCACCTCGCCAGGATTAAACGCGCGGAAGGACTGCTGTTCCTCCCAGAACTGCTGCCACTTCGGCTCGA
>JBBQYK010000314.1:0-5908 GCA_038208765.1 Verrucomicrobiota bacterium | reverse complement strand
CGGACTTGTCGTGACCAAGCTCGATGGCACGAGCAAAGGCGGCATGGTCGTGGCGATTCAGAAGGAGTTGGGCATCCCGATCAAATTCATCGGCGTGGGCGAGCAGGCGGATGACTTGCAGCCGTTCAACGCGAAGCAGTTTGCCGAGGCGCTGTTCAGTGTGAAGGGGTGAAAAACTTTGTCGCGCAGGCCAAGAGGGCTGCCGCCACTTGCCCGCTTTTACTTCGCGTTCATTGGCATATCAGCATGCGAACGCCGGGCCTCGGTCCACTCCGCCACCGCGCGCGCGCCGGGCGGCCGTTCTTCAGGAACTTTCCGCAGACACGCCATAATCAGCGCCGCGCTGGACGCGGGCACGGGATTGTTCACGCCCAGTTCGGCCATCCGTTCCTCCATCGGCGGCGGCGGCAGATGGCGAACCTGATAGCCAATGTCACCCGTGAAAAACGGCGGGCGGCCCGTGAGCAGCTCGTAGAGCGTCGCGCCCAGCGCGTAAATGTCGTCCGTGATCTGCGGCAGCTTCCCGTCCATCTGCTGCGGACTCATGTAGGTGATGGTGCCGCTCTGGCCGTGGCGGATCATCGAGACGCGGCTGACCGAGTCGCTGACCTGCGCGGCGATGCCGAAGTCCGAGAGCTTCAAGCGCCCGCGCGAATCGAGCATCAGGTTCGCCGGCTTCAAGTCGCGGTGGACGACTTTCTCCGAGTGCGCGTAATCGAGCGCGGCGCAGAGTTGCAGCACGAGCGGGCGCAGATACTCCCACGCGAAGACCTGCGGCTCGCGTCCCAGCCGCAAGTCGCCGAGGTTCGGCCCGTCAATGAACTCCATCGAGATGAACGCCTCGCGGTCGTCTTTGTAGAGGTCGTGAATGCGGATGATGTTCGGGTGCGTGAGCTTGCGGGCGCGGGCCGTCTCTCGCCGCAGGTCATCGAGCGCCACCGCATCGAAGCGGATTTCCGGCGGGAGAAACTTCAGCGCCACGTCCTCACGCAACGACTCATCGCGCGCCAGCCACACCACGCCCATGCCGCCACGACCGATCAGGCGGACGAGCGTGAAGCGCCCGTTGCCAACGAGGAAGCCGGACTCCAGATGCGCCAGCGCGGCGTCCATCGGCGCGTCATTAGATTTGGGAGGCTGGCTCATGCGTTGGCGCGCGGCAACATTGAAGCCGTAAAGTCGATGGTGATTATTTTAGCTCCCGGATCATCACGTTCCGAAACCAAGTCTCGTCTTGATGATCGGTGAGCATGAGGTGGCCCTGGATTTTCTCGCCGAACTTCGCGGCGGATTTGAACTTGCTCGCGGCCACGCCCTTCTTCACTTCCTCGCTGCCGAGTTCGTAGGCGAGCACCTTCGAGCCGTTCAACCAGTGCTCGACGTGGCTTCCCTTGATGAGCACGCGCGAGGAATTCCATTCACCCACGGGCTTGAGGGGCTTGTTCTCGGCGGGCGGCAGCACGTCGTAGAAGGAAGCAGTCTGGCGTCTCGGACCAATTTTGCCGTCGGGATGCCCCTGGTCGTCGAGCATCTGGTACTCGTGGCCCGGAGCGCCGGAGCGCTTTTCCGTGACGAGATATTTCACGCCGTTGTTGCCACCTTTGGCGATGCGCCATTCCCAAAAAAACTCGAAGTCGTCGAACGTGTTCGTGGTGATGATGTCGCCGCCGCGCACCTTGGCAAGTTTGTGAAGCAGACCGTCCTCGACTTTCCAGCCTTCACCGGGCGGCGTCGGTTTGCCGTACTGCCGCCAGCCGCTCAGATCCTTGCCGTTGAAGAGCAGAATCCATCCGGCGGCTTTTTTCTCGGCGGTGAGCTGGTTGGGTTCGGCGGCCTGAACACAGAGCGCGACGAGAAGCGCGCCAAGAATCGAAAGGGCTTTCATGGGCGGCATGATTCGGTGACGCGGGAAATTTGCCAGCCTGAATTACGGAGGGAGGAAATTCCTGAATTGTCCGGAGACGGCCGGAGCGCCAAGGCAAGACTTGATGGCCAGGCGAGAAGGCCGGGCGCGTGAGACCGGCCCGTCCTTCCAAGAAGGGCCGCTTGACGCCACGGGGCCGAGCCGCAAACCTCCGGCCCATGATCCAAGACAAAAAGAAAGTTTCCGGTGCCCGTGAAACGCAGGGACCGCCGCTCGCCTTGGTGGTCGTGCTCGCCGTGGCCGGCGGCGTGATCATCGGATCGGCTGGGACTTACTACGCGACGAGGCCTGCGGCTGCGCCGACCGCGTCGGCCGATCCCGCCGCCAGCGGAACGCCGCCCGCGCAAACCGTGACCATCCCTTCTCAAGTGCCGCCCCAAGGTCAGTTCACGCCTGCGGCGCAGCCGCCCGGCGACGCGCCGCCCGGAAAGGTCTGGTCCCCCGAGCACGGCCATTGGCATGACGCACCCGTCGCGCTGACCCCACCCGGGCCCGCAACTCCGGCGGCGACTCCCGCCGCACCGCCGACGCCCGCACCCGCCGGAGCACCGGCGGAAAAGAAATAGCCTCGGGCCGCGCTGCGACTTCGCAGCCCACGAAGCGGCCTTTCCGCATTGCGGGGCGCAAGATGGGCTTTGGTTTCCTTCGCGCCGTCGCCGGCGAGGATTTCCTTCCCCCAATCCCGTGGAAGTTTGCGGCCCGTTGCCTGGCGATGATCCGAGAGGGCCGGGCTGGTCAAACCCTTCCTGTCGTTGAATAATCGCCGCCACCATGAAACGCGTCCTCGCCGCACTCCTCGTCATTACGTCGTCGGTCTTTGGCGCTGCGCCGGAGAAGGCGCTGCCACCGTATCGGCGCATGGACTATGGCCCGGCGCTGTTTTGGACTTATCAAGTCGCCCCCGGCCAGATCGCGCAAAAAGGCATCGCCATCCGTCTGGATGACGGTCCCGGAGGCGTGAGCCAGGGACGCGCGTGGATGATTTATGACCACGACACGATGAGCGTGGCGACGGCGACCACGGGTGATTTCGTGGATTGGAAAGGCATTGCTTTCGACGGCAGTCACGGCACGCACACGGGCTTGAAGGGTGAACGGCATTTTGTGAATCCCGTCGGCCCCGGTTGGGCGTCGCCGGAAGGAAAATGGGAGGACGTGCGGCTCGTGGGTCGCGACCAGAAACGCTACGGCCCGCTGCCGCGCGACTGGGCGCATTACGAGGGCATGTATCTGCACGGCAACAAAGTCGTCATCGCCGCGACCATCGGCGGCACGCGCGTGCTCGAATCACCGGGTTGGATCGATTTAGGCGAGACGCCGATCTTCACGCGCACGCTGAATGTCGGGGTGTCGAAGAAGCCGCTGTTGCTGCGGGTCGCGCCGGACACGGTGAACGTGGGACTTTTCGGTCAAGGTTCGCTGCGGAAGGAGGGTGGTTTCTGGATCGCGGAACTGCCGGGCGGAGCGAAGGCCCAACTCTTCATCTCGCGCGCTCAACCCGGAAAAATTCACCCCGCCTCGCTGAACTTGGAACCGCTCACGCACGGCGGGCCACCACGCTGGGCGCAGGAAGTCACCACCACCTCGGTCTCCGGCCCGGGGGACAGTGCCTTCATCGCCGACACGTTTCCATTGCCCGTGGAGAATCCTTGGCAAAGCTGGATGCGGCCCGGCGGCTTCGATTTCACGCCAGATGGCAAGGCCGCCATCGTGGCCACTTGGAACGGCGATGTGTGGCGCGTGGATGGCGTCATGGCCCCGGCCCCGGCGCCGCTGCGCTGGCGACGCATCGCCAGCGGACTTTTCCAACCGCTTGGCGTGAAGTTTCGTGGTGACGAACTCTTCATCACCTGCCGCGATCAACTGGTGCGCCTGCGCGATCTGAACGGCGACGGCGAGATCGACTTCATCGAGAATTTTAACAGCGACCATCAGGTCACCGAGCACTTCCATGAATTCGCGATGGGCTTGCAGACGGATGCGGCGGGGAATTTCTACTACGCCAAGTCCGGTCGCCACGCGCTCGACTCGGTGGTGCCGCATCACGGCACGCTGCTGCGCGTGAGCGCGGACGGTTCGCGCACCGATATTTTGGCCACCGGCTTCCGCGCGGCGAATGGCGTTTGCCTCAACGACGACGGCACCTTCTTCGTCACCGATCAGGAAGGTTTCTGGACACCGAAGAACCGCATCAACCGCGTCAAGGCCGGCGGCTTCTACGGCAACATGTTTGGCTACACCTCCGTGACGAACACGTCCGACACCGCGATGGAGCCGCCGATGGTCTGGATCACGAACGCGAAAGACCGCAGTCCGGCGGAACTGCTCTGGGTGCCGAAGACTGCCTGGGGATCGCTCGGCGGTTCGCTGCTCAATCTCAGCTACGGCACCGGGCGCGCCTACATCGTGCCGCACGAGGAAACCGGCGGCCAATGGCAGGGCGCGGTGTGCGAGTTGCCGATGCCGGCGTTCGCCACCGGCATCATGCGCGGACGTTTCGCCACCGATGGGGCGCTCTACACTTGCGGCCTGTTCGGCTGGGCCGGCAACGCTGCCGCGCCCGGTGGATTCCATCGCATCCGTCGCACCGAAAAAGCCGCGCACGTTCCGCTCACTATTCACGCGGCGAAAGGTTCGCTGTCCGTGACGTTCAGCGAACCGCTCGACGCCGCCCGCGTGAACGCCGACGCGTTCGCGCTCAAAGTCTGGTCGCTTAAACGCAGCGCCACCTACGGCTCGAAGCACTACGACGAGCATCCGCTGGAAATCACCGCCGCGCGCCTCAGCACCGACGCCCGCACGGTCACGCTCGACATCCCGGCGCTCGCGCCCACGCAGTGCTATGAACTCAAGGTGAGTCTGCAAGGCCGCGACGGCACGGCCATCGCACGCTCCCTGCACGGCACGATTCACCAGCTTGCGGAAAGGTGAAAACGCCCGCCCCTGTTCCGGCCGATTTCCTCAGCATTGCCGAAACTGGGTCGGCGTTACGCCGGTCATCGCGCGGAAGGTGCGGGTGAAGGCGCTGTGATCGTAGAAGCCGCAGGCCAGCGCGATGTCGGCCACGGACTGATCCGTCTCGCGTAACAGGCGCGAGGCCGTGGCGATGCGGGTCTTGGCGATGAACTGGCTGGGCGTGAGTCCGAAGAATCGCTTCATCAAACGCGCGAAGCGCGGCGGAGCCAACCGCGCACGCCGGGCGAGCGCCGAGGGCGTCACCGAGTCCGCCACGTTGTTTTCAAAGTGATCCAGCGCGGCGGCGAACTCCACGGGTATGTCGCGCGTCTCAATGGGCGCGCGCACATCGCGGGAGATGCCGATGAGGCCGACGATGTGGCCGGCGGCATCGCGCATCGGCAGTTTCGTGGTGAGGCACCAACCGGGTTTGTGCGGCGCGTACCAGTGCAGTTCCAGATGGTCGAGGAGGGGGCGTCCGGTGCGCAGGACGGCGGCATCTTGCGCGGAGGGGATGCGACCGAAATCACCGGGGCAGATGTCGCAGGGCCGTTGGCCGAGCACCTGCGATTTGTGACGCAGCCCATGCCGTTCGACGAGGGAATCGTTGACCGCGAGGTAGTGGCCCGCGGCGTCTTTGATGAAGAAGGCCACGTCCGGTGCTTGATCGAAAAGTTTTTCCAGCAACGAAACATCCACCGGGGCCGGAGCCTTGGGCACCGTCGTGAAGGAGTGCTGGGTTGTGCGTGTTTTCACTTCGGAGCGGGAGTTTAATCCAAGACGGCGGACGAGGCGACACGATAGATTCGACGCATGAAAACCACCCGTCGGACTCTTGTCACCAGCCGATTGTCCGCCCAGGCCCGGTGCTGCGCGCGTCTCATCCTCATCAGTCTGGGCCTCGTCCTCGCGGCCCAGCTTCACGCCAAGCCGCTCAAGGTCTTCATCCTCGCCGGGCAGTCGAACATGGAGGGCCATGCGAAGGTCGAGACCTTCGACTACATCGGTGATGACCCGGCCACGGCGCCG
>JBBQYK010000313.1:0-5915 GCA_038208765.1 Verrucomicrobiota bacterium | reverse complement strand
GCCACGCGGTTGGCGGCGTAGCGCGGGCGTTCGAGCCAGAGAATTTGTCCCGCGAAAAAGAGCGCGGAGAGAATGGTCTCGGCCTCGCCGCGTCCGAGTTTGAGGTCGCTCAATTTGAATCCCGTGAGAATGGCCATGCCCCAAAGGACAAGCAGCGTGGCCGCGATGATGAACGGGCCGGGCAGCGCGCGGTGCCGCAGCGCGACCCAGAGCGGAATGAACAGGCAGGTGAACTGGGTGAGAAACGCGGAGGTCGAGGCGGCAGTGTGCGCGAGACCGTCCATCTGGAAAAGAATGCCGAGTCCGCCGAACACGCCGAGGCCGAAGCCTTGGGAGAGTTCGCAGCGCGTGAGCCGGCGCAGCGTGCGGATGGAAAAAAGCGCGATGAGAAATCCGGCGAGGCCGAAGCGCGCCACGGTGGCGAGTGCGGCGAGGAAAAAGTCCGGCGGATTCGGCACGAGCTTTTCCTGCACGAGCCAGATGGCCTTCACGAGCGGAAAGCTGGTGCCCCAGATCAGCGTGGCGATGACGAGCCAGAAGCAGGCGCGCAAGTGCTTCGAGGGTTCGCGCGCGACGAGTTCGTCACTCATTCGAGGAAATGACAAATGACGAATGACGAATGACGAATGGAACGGGTAGTGGGGCAGCCGTCCCGGCTGCCATAGTCCTTTGGCCGTCCCGGCTGAAGAACACCAACCGGGACGGCCAGTGGACTGGCGACAGCCGGGACGGCTACCCCACTACCTCCGGCACTCACCGCCCATGTGTCATTCGTCATTCGTCGGTCCTTCCTCCTTCAACGCCCGCATCGCCGCGAGCGCCGCCTCGCTTTCCGCCGCGCGCTTGCTCTTGCCGTGGCCGCGGCCGAGTTCGCGACCTTCGTGAAAGACCGCGCACTCGAAATGTCGGTCGTGATCCGGCCCGCTGGACATGGTCACTTGGTAATGCGGCGCGGCGTTCGACTTGGATTGCAACATCTCCTGCAACTCGCCCTTGGGATTACTCAGATTTGGCAGCGCGGAAAATTCTCCGAACGAATCGCGAAAGCAGCGCAGCACAAACTGGCTCACGGCCTCGTAGCCGCCATCGAGATAGATCGCGCCGGTCACGGCCTCGTAGGCGTCGGCCAGCGCGGAGGGGCGTTCGCGTCCGCCGTGCGCCAGTTCGCCGCGGCTCATCACGAGAAATTCCCCAAGGGCGAGCGCGCGTCCTTGGGCGGCGAGCGCGCGCTGGTTGACGAGTTGCGCGCGGCCCTTGGTCAGCGGGCCTTCACCGAAGGCGGGGAAACGCAAATAAAGTTCGCGCGTGATGACGAGTCCAAGCGCCGCGTCGCCCAGGAATTCGAGGCGCTGATTGTGCTGCACGTTCGCCTCCGCCTCATGCGCGATGGACGAGTGCGTGAGCGCGAGACGGAGCAGTCCCTTGTCGTGGAAGGTGTGACCGAGGCGGTCTTCGAGCGGGCTGAGGTCGGAGTGGGGCACGAGTTACTTGATGGCCGCTTCGGCCTCGGCCGGAGCTTCGGCTTCGGGAGCGGCGTCCGCTGCGGCGGGCACGGAATCAGCACTGACGGCAGGCGTGACCGGCGCGCCGTTCGCGTCTGCGGGCAAGCCGTGTTCCAGCAACTGCGCCACGTCGCGCTGGACTTCTTCGAGCTGGTTCAATTGCAGATCCGGATCGGGAATGGTGAACACGTCGCCGGTCTTGGGCTGTTCGTAGATGAAGATGCGTTTGCCCTCGGTGCGGATTTGCTCCTTCACTTTGAGGATGCGTTTGCGCTCCAGCATCACGGCGAGAATGTAGCTCGCGGCGGCGTGCTTCGGGTCGTTCACTTCCACGAGTTTGCGGAGCAAGGCCTCGGCGTCGCCTTTGTGAATCGCGTCCACCTGCGGCGGCGGTGCGTGATATTCGCCATGCCAGCAGGAGATGAAACCCTTGCGGTCGCGCGACTCGGTGAACTGCGCGTCCCAGCATTTCTGGCAGACATCGGTGCGGAGGAAGTCGCGTTTCTCGTCGAACAGAATGGTGTGATACACCTGCTTGTCCGTGAACGCCGTGTGACAGGACAGGCAGGCGTGGCCTCGGGACTGGATGTTCCACTCGTTCATTGTGGCGCGAATTATCGCGGCGAAGCAGGGGAGTGCAACGGGATTTTCGGTGAGCGGGTTGCGGAAATCTGAACCTCGAACTTTGAACTTTGAACTTTGAACAGGGTCGCCGCATCCTCGCGTGATGTCACAGCCGTTGTTGCAAATTGATCTTCCCGGGATTCCGAAAATCCGCAGCGGGAAGGTGCGCGAACTGTTCGATCTCGGCGACGCCTTCCTGATGGTCGCCACGGATCGCATCTCGGCGTTTGACTGCATCATGCCGAATGGCATCCCGCGCAAGGGCGAGGTGCTCACGCAGATTTCGCATTTCTGGTTCGAGAAGTTTGCCGCGCTCGTGCCGAATCACTTGCTCGCGAAGGCGCGTGATCCGTTGCCGGACCAGTTACGCCAGTTCACGCCGCTGCTCGAAGGCCGCAGCATGATCGTGAAGCGTGCGAAGCCTCTGGCCATCGAGTGCGTGGTGCGCGGCTACCTAGCCGGCTCGGGGTGGAAGGAGTATCAGCAGTCGCAGACGGTCTGCGGCCTCAAGCTGCCCGAGGGACTCACCGAGTCGGCGCAATTGCCGGAACCGATCTTCACGCCCGCGACGAAGGCCGAGACGGGGCATGACGAGAACATTTCCTTCGCGCGCGCGGTGGAAATTGTCGGCGCGGACGTGGCGGAGCAGGCGCGCGAATTTAGTCTGAAGATTTATCGCGCGGCCTGCGCGCACGCCCACGACCGGGGCATCATCATCGCGGACACGAAGTTCGAGTTCGGAATTTTTGACGGGAAGCTGATCCTGATTGACGAAGTGCTCACGCCGGATTCCTCCCGCTTCTGGCCGGCGGACGAATACGAGGCGGGCCGGGGCCAGCCGAGTTTCGACAAGCAGTTCCTGCGCGACTATCTCGAACGCATTCATTGGAACAAGCAGCCGCCCGCGCCCGCGCTGCCCGACTACGTGGTGCAGAAGACGCAGGAGAAATATCAGGAGGCGTGCCTGCGGCTGACGGGGAAGCATCTGTAGGACACGGCTTCCAGCCTGTCCCAACAAACTAATATCAGAATGCAGGTCAGCCAGACGGTCCTGGTTCGCAGGACGAATCCAGCCGATTTTTTTCTGAGAAGTTGGTGGGACAGGCTGGAAGCCGTGTCCTACTGCGAAGGCGGGTTCTTCAAAATCCGCTGAATCGCCAGCAGCAGTTCATCCAGCGGCAGCACCTTGCTCACGTAACCGTCCGCGCCCTTTTGCTGCGCCTCTTGCAGCAGGTCTTCCACGAAGCCCATGCCGGTGAGCATGATGACGCGCAGGGCGGGCTGGGATTTTTTGAGCTGCTCCAGAAGCTTTAATCCGTCCTCGTCGGCGAGGCCGATGTCGAGCACCACCACGTCCACGGGCGTCTCTTTCACGATGCGGAGCGTTTCGGCGGAATCACCCGCCGTGGAGGCGTCGTAGCCATGCCGCGCGAAGTACATGGAAAGCATCTCGCGGATTTGCGGTTCGTCATCGACCACCAGGATGCGCTGCTTCATGCCCGTTGACTAAGCATTCCCAAAGCGAAATGCAAGCGCGCGGCTTCGCTGCGGTGAAAGTTTCGCCGTTAAAGAATCCCGGCCGGCTGTCGATATTCTTCGCAATCAGAACCGCCGGGAGATGCGACCGGCGGGCAAAAAGTATGCGAGAATACGGCCGGAACATATCAGCCCTTCGGAGCTATCATTTGAAGAATTCGAATCACTTGCCCTGCGACCGTTTCAGCGATCTGGAACGCGCCGAGTCTCTGGCGCGGCTGGAACGTCTAGCCGACGTGCGTCCGTCCGTGGTCGCGCGCGGCCAAGCGCTCATCGCCAATCCAAATTATCCTGACCGGAAAATTCTGCGGAGCGTGGCGCGGCTATTGGCGGAAAAATTGTAAGCGGTGCGCGGGCCGCCGATTCCGCGCGGTCAGAATCACCACCAGCGCCGCTTTTGCACGGTGATGTCTGTGCGGGGCGTAGGTCGTCCCAACGACACGAGATTGGAAAGTCTCCCAACTTGCCGGCAGGCAAGCCGGCGTTACATCACGGATTCGCGGACAGCCAGAAACGAACGGCCGCCGCTTGCTGGCTGCGCGGCTCCAGTTCCAGAAACTTCTTATAATGTGCGCGGGCCTGCGGCGGTTCGAGCAGTTGCTGCGCGTAAAGGTTTCCCAGCGCGAGGTGCGCGCGCGCGTCGTCCGGTTTGGCCTCAATTATTTTCTCCAGTTCCTGCGCCGCGTCCGTGGCGTGGCCAGCCTGCTTGAGCGTGAGCGCGAAGTTGTAGCGCGTGGTGATGGACTCTGGCTGCAAGGCGAGCGCAACTTCCCACCCCGTCAGCGCCCGCGCCGATTCACCCGAGTGAAACGCGAGCAACGCCGCGTTGTATTGCGCGTCAAAATATCCAGGGTCGGCGGCTACGGCAGCGGCGAACCCGGCGCTGGCTTCACTCGCGCGCCCGGCGCGTTGCGCGGCGAGCGCCTGCTGCAAAGCGCGCTCCGAAGCCCCGCGATCCCCGACGGCGGGCGGCGTGGGCGACGTGTAGCGGTAGCGCGGGAACGTCGGCCTTTCAGTCGCGGGCGCGGCGATATCCGGCGTGGTCGGCTCGGCACCGGGATTCAAAATAATGGTGCGCGAAACGTCCGGGGCCGGCGCGGGCTTGGACTTGCCGCCGAAGGGATTCAACTTGGAGAAAAATCCGCGCTTCTTTTCTGCCGGGGCCGGTGCGGGATTCATTTCAACCACGACTCGTGGTGGTGTGACCATTTCGACGCGCGCGGGCGGGGGAACGACTGCGGGTTTGGGTTCCGATCTGGACACGGGCGGTTCCGCCGCAGCGATTTTTGGTGGTGTCGGAGTCGCCACGGCCACGATGGTCACGGGCACGTTGGTCAGCGGCGGCGCGGGCTTGTTCGTGAGCGTGACGATGGGATTCGTTTTCACAACCGCGACCGGCAGATTCGTTTTCACCACGACCACGGGCGGCGGAGTGGTAACAGCCACCGCGAGGACAGGCGCGTTGGCTTTCACGACGACGGGCGGGTTCGTCCGCAGGACGGGCGCAACGGGCGTGAGTTCCGTTTCCAACTGGCGCACGAGCAATTTGACGGCCGCAACGTGCGCGCCGCTACCGTGGACGGCGAGGTAATCGCGGTAGCGTTGCAACGCTACCGGCCGGGTCGCGGGACTTTGGTGCGCGATCACGGCGGAATTGAGCAGGGCAGGGGCATACTTCGGGTCCGTCTGAAGCGCGGCGGTGAAATACTGCGCCGCCTCGCGCTGACCGCGCAGCGCGCGGATGAGTCCCAATCCATTCAACGCCTCGACGTTCTTCGCGTCCCAGCGCAGCGCGGTAACGAAGGATTTTTCCGCCTCGGGGAAGATGCGCAGCCGCGCCTGCGCCGAGCCGAGCCGGGCGAAGCCCGCCGCGCTGTTCGTGATCAGGGTGTAGCTGCGCAAGGCGTCCACCGCGCCCGCAGCCATGTTCTGTTCGAGCAGCAGGCAGCCGAGATTGAAATGCGCGACGGTGACCAGATTGCTGCGGTCGCGGAGCAGGGCCTGGCGATAGGCTTGCAGCGCGGGCTGCGGCTGGCCGGCGCGATGATAGGCGAGGCCGAGCAGGTTCCACGCGCGCGGTTCGCCGGGCAGCAATTCCGTGGCGAGTTTCAATTCGGCAATCGCTTCGGAAGTTTTTCCTCCGCGCAATAATTTGTCACCCTTGAGCAGCGCGCGTGGGCCGGGCGGCGTGCAACCGGCCAGTCCCAGCAGTAGCGCCAGAGCGAGCGTGAACAGGAGTTTCTGCGGGGAATT
>JBBQYK010000312.1:0-5941 GCA_038208765.1 Verrucomicrobiota bacterium | reverse complement strand
GATGAATCGCTGCTTGCGTGCGAGCGGCAGTTCGACGACGCGCGTCTGCACTTCGGCAATCCACGCATCGGTCGGCTGGAACGGCATCAAGTCAGGCTCCGGCAGATAACGGTAGTCGTGCGCGTTTTCCTTGGTCCGCATTTCTTCCGTGATGCCCGCCACGTCGTCCCAGCGGCGCGTGGACTGCATGAGCTTTCCGCCCTTGGACAGCACTTCGATCTGGCGCGGGATTTCGTACTCCAGCGCCTTCCGCGCGCCGCTGAAGGTGTTCATGTTCTTGATCTCGATCTTCGCGCCGAGTTCCTTCTGGCCCTTGGGCCGCACGCTGATGTTGACGTCGCAGCGCACCATGCCCTTTTCCATGTCGCAGTCGCTGATGCCGCCGTAGATGAGAATGTCCTTGAGCGCGTTGAGGTAGGCGTAGGCCTGATCCGCGCTGGTCAATTCCGGTTCGGAAACAATTTCGAGGAGCGGCACGCCGGCGCGGTTGAAGTCCACGCCGCTGTTGCGATCGAAGTGAAAATTCTTGCCCACGTCCTCTTCAAGGTGCGCGCGCGTGATGTTCAGGCGCGACATGCCGCCGTTGAATTCAAACTCCACGTAGCCGTTCTTCGTGCTCGGCGCGTCGTATTGCGTGACCTGATAATTCTTGGCGACGTCGGGATAGAAATAATTTTTGCGGTCGAACTTGGCGAAGCGCGGAATCTCACAGTTCAGCAGCAGGCCCGTGAGCACGGTGAGCCGCATGGCCTCCTCGTTCGCGACCGGCAACACGCCGGGCATCCCGAGGCACACGGGGCAGACGTTGGTGTTCGGGTCCGCGCCAAACGAGTTGGCGCAACCACACCACATCTTCGACTTCGTTTTGAGCTGAACGTGAGTCTCCAGCCCGATGACGGCTTCGTATTCCATAAACGGCGCGGAAGTTTTAACCACGGAGGCATGCGACTGGCCACGCTGAAATCGAAGATGGCGAGAGCCTGCCCGAAAAATGGCGCGCACTACTCGCGTGTAATCGTTCCGGGGCGCGTTGACTTCCACCGGCGCAGTCCGAGAGTCGCCAAAGTGAGTGCGCCAAAAATCAAGAGACCGACGGTGGTGGGTTCAGGAACAGCTGTGACGTACGTGTCACTAGCACTGAATGTGAATGGATTGTGGCCGGTTGTTCCAGACAACCCCTCGGCACCAAGACTTTCCCCTGACCTGAATCCGGTTGTTGAAATGTATGTCGTCTGAAAGTTGAACGAGTTGGCCGGGTTATTGGCGGACAACCCAATCTCAGACCAGTTGAAGCTAAATGTGTAGGTGGCGGCAGCGTTGTTGTTGTTTGGTAAAAAATTTACTGAATCGACAAAGTTCAGGCTGTTGTTGTCGCCGTTCGCCAATCCCCAGAGGCCGCCAAAATTCTCAGTACTTGTCGGTTTCAGGGCGACGGCGAAGTCCGCACCGAACCCGCTGGCGAACGTGGCGACGGAACGACCACTATCCGACACTCCCGAAATTGCCCGCCTCAACCCATCAGCCCGGTCATTGAAGCCCGAAGTGGAACCAAATCCTCCAGAAACCGAATCAATATAAATGACCAGGGCGTCGTTGAAGTTTCCAGCGGTTCCTCTAGTGAATGTGCCGGATACAGTTGTTCCGTCATCATTCAGGCTCAATGAGCCGCCGCCAACGGCACCACCAAAAGAGGTGTTGCCGTTTCCCGTATAGATGACGGCAGCTTTTAAAACCGTGTCTTGAAGCGTGAATGCAAGCAACGCGCCTGCAAGCCAAACGCATGTTCTGAACCAGGAATTCATGACGGAAGTGATAAGCACTCTCCACACGGCAAGGCAAGCCTTGGAGCCTGGCCACTCCCGGCCAGGTTTCGTTCGCGTTAGCATAGCTGAAGTGAAACTCTGTCTAGACTTGCGCCAACTCCACCTTGCGCGGGTTCGGCGTGGACTGAAACGGCTCCCGCATCGACATCCCCAGCAAATCCAGCAGCACCTTGTCAGCATCGTAGCTCGGCGAGGGCACAGCCTTGGTCAGCATCGTTTCCGTTTCGCTGGAGAAAATGGAGTTCGCGCCGGCGAGGAAACAGAAAGCCTGTTCGACCGGAGACAGTTTTGCGCGGCCCGCCGTGAGGCGCACGTCGGCCAGAGGGCAGACGAGGCGCGCGGTGGCGATCATCCGCAGCACTTCCCAGAACGGCACGTCGGGGTTGTTGGCCATCGGTGTGCCGGGAACTTTTGCGAGGATGTTGATCGGCAGCGACTCGGGATGCGGATTCATCGTGGCGATGGTGTGCAACATGCCGACGCGATCCTCGATGCTCTCGCCGAGGCCCATGATGCCGCCGCAACACACGGTGACGTTCGTCTTGCGCACGTTGCCGATGGTCTTCAGCCGGTCGGCGTAGGTGCGCGTGGTGATGATGGTCTCGTAGAATTCCGCCGAGGAATCCACGTTATGATTGTAGGCGTAGAGTCCGGCGTCTTCGAGACGCTTGGCCTGGCCCTCGCTTAACATGCCGAGCGTGCAGCAGACTTCCATTCCCATGTCCGTGACTTCGCGCACCATCTCGACCACGCGGTCGAACTGCGGGCCATCCTTCACCTCACGCCACGCCGCGCCCATGCAGACGCGCGAGACGCCGCTGGCCTGCGCTCGCGCGGCGACTTCTTTGACCGAGTCTTTGTCCATCAACTTTTGCGGCGTGATGTCCGTCTCGTAACGCGACGACTGCGCGCAGTAGGAGCAATCCTCCGGGCACGCGCCGGTCTTGATGGAGATGAGCTTGCAGACCTGCATCTCGCGTCCGTCGTGATGCGCGCGATGCACGGTGGCGGCGCGGAAGACGAGATCGAGAACGGGCAGGTCGTGCAGCGCGCGAATCTCCGCGCGGGTCCAGTCGTGGCGAACGGTGTCAGTCATTTTTTCATGCGCTGCTTCAACAGAAGACAGCCACCAGAAAATGCTGAGTGTGTCCGTGGTTGTAAATCCAAATGAATGCGGGGGCGATGGCCTTGCGAGGCGAGCGTTCTCAAAAGGTTGTTGAAGTGCGGATGATGCTCCCCGATATTCCGCGCGCTCGTCCTCGGACGGGCAACACCGGTCGGGGCGTAGCGTAGCCTGGCTAGCGCGCTTGCTTGGGGTGCAAGAGGTCGAGAGTTCAAATCTCTCCGCCCCGACCATTCTTTTTCTTGCCCTCCCTTTCGCAACTCCGTCGAATCGCGCCATGCTTTCACGCCCGGAAATTTCCGCCCGCATCATGGAACTCGGCCTCGTCGCCGTGATCCGCACGCCGACGTTTGAACTGGTCGCGCCCGTCTGCGAGGCGTTGGTCGCGGGTGGCGTGCTCGCATTGGAAGTGACGATGACGGTGCCCGACGCGCTCCGGGCCTTGCGCGAAGTGAACGCCCGCTTCGGCGAGAAAATTCTCCTCGGTGCCGGAACCATCCTCAATGCGGAGCAAGGCAACGCCGCCCTCGACGCGGGTGCGCAATACCTCATCAGCCCCATCACCAAACTTGAACTCATCGTCGCCGCGCACGCGCGCGAGAAACCGGTCATGCTCGGCGCTTACACGCCCACCGAGGCGCAACTGGCGCACGAGGCGGGTGCGGATTTCATCAAGATTTTTCCGGCGGACAGACTCGGACCGGGCTACATCAAGAACCTGCGCGCGCCGCTGCCGCACCTGCGCCTCGTGCCGACGGGCGGCGTGGATTTGCATACTGCGCCGGAATTTTTGCAGGCCGGTTGCGCCGCGCTGGGGGTTGGTTCATCGCTCCTGTCGGCGGAGATTTTGCGGACGAAGAACTGGGCGGAACTCACGCGGCTGGCCGGCGAGTTTGTGCGCGTGGTGCGCGAGACGCGGGCGGGGAAGTGAAATATTGGAGCGCCGAGCATCGCTCGGCAGGAAGTTGTTCAAGCGGAGCAATGCTCGGCGCTCCCAATCAGATCACACCGGCTGCGCCGCGCGCGGGATCCTAAACGCGCGATCAAACTCGAGGGCGAACGCACTCATCTCCCCGGAAATTTTCGGCGACGCCTCCGAGAACTCGCCTGCGCGCGGCACCAGGAGCTGCGGATTCTGCCGCGCCAGCCGGCTCAGTTCGACCAGCGGCACCAGATGCCCCTGCATGTCGCGTTGAAAACCGGTCAGCCGCCGGTGGAAGAGTGCGAGTTCGTCTGGCGTCAGCGTTACGGGCTGTGTCGGGGTGCCGCCAAGGGCGCGGCGCGGGGTGGATTCCGGCACCTGGGCCACTTCATCGAAGCGGGTCGTGAGCGCCTCAAATTTCACCGCTGCCTTCGTAAATTGATCCGCCACATTCGGCAGCACGTCGCCGCCGTTCACCGGGTCGAGCGCGTTCAAAGCTCGCGCGCCCGAGATGAAGAAGCCGAGTTGCGCCAGTTCCCGCGCCGTCTGCATGAGATCGTTTTGCAGCGCCTTGGTCTGCTCGGCCGTGAGTGCCGCCGCGCCGGGCGTCGGCCCGCTGACATGGTTCGTCCGCTTCCAGAGCGCGGGATACCACGAGACTTCCGTGGCGGGACGCAGGCCGAGCGTGCGCTCGCACTGCTCGACAAACTCGCGAATTTTTCCCGCGATGCGCGGCGGCTGCTCGACCAGTGTGCCGGACATGCGCGTGAGCACTTTGGGATTGTAGCGAATGATTTCCGTGGCCGCGACGACGAGCGCGAGGCAGCCATTCACGTCATGGCGCAGGCTGGAAAAGTGGCGGGCGAGTTCCTCGACCTGCTGCACGTCGAGGGTCACGGCTTGAGTGGGGAAATCCATCGGGCCAAACGATGCTGACGGGCTGGGGCGAAAGCAAGCGTCGGTTGAAATCAACGGCGCGACTTGACACTCGGGCGAACGGGTCCGGGCTGGGGTGCTCCTCAAAAAAACGGGCGAGGATCGCTCCACGCCCGCTCGATCAAAAATCCACCGGTCTATTTTCCTTCCGCTGCTTTCTCTGGCTCGACGACGACATAGCGCGAGAGGCCGGGGCCACCGGTGCGCGGCGCGCTCCAGAGGCGAAGCAGGATCGGTTGGTCTGCTTTCAGCTTGTTGCTCTCGTCAATTGCCTCTTGCGCGTTCGCGACTTTCTTGCGCTCGATTTCCAGAATCACGTCGCCCGCGCGCACTTCGGCTTCGGCGGCTTTGGAATTTGGATCCACTTCCGTCACCAGCGCGCCCTGAATGTTTTGCGGAATGCCCATCTGCCGCCGCGTCGCGCGATCGATGTCGCTCACTTCCACGCCGTCGAGCGCGTCAGTTTTTTTCTCCGGTGCGGCGCGATTGGGGCCGCGCCGTCCGCCGGCGAGTTCTTCCGGCTTCAATTCCGCCAGAGTCGCGTTCAACTTCTGCTCCTTGCCGTCGCGCACGATTTTCAACGTCACCTTGGTCAGCGGCGCGGTCTGCGAAACCCACAGGCGGAACTGCCGGCTGTCCGGAACTTTCTTGCCGTTCAATTCCGTGATCACGTCGCCGGGCTTCACGCCGGCCTTGTCCGCGGGGCTGCTCGGGAGAACGTCGTTGACCAGCGCGCCGCTGCGGTCTTTCAAGCCAAACGCCTTCGCCATCGTGGAAGTCAATTCATCACCCAATTGAATGCCGAGGTAGCCGCGCGTCACGCGGCCGTCTTGAATCAATGAGTCCATCACCCGCCGCGCCATGTTGATTGGCACAGAAAATCCCAGGCCGATGCTGCCGCCGCTCGGACTGAGGATCGCGGTGTTGATGCCCACGAGCCGCCCCTCGGAATCCACGAGTGCGCCGCCGGAGTTGCCCATGTTGATCGCCGCGTCCGTCTGGATGAAATCCTCGTAGCTCACGATGCCGCCCATGCTGCGCCCAACCGCGCTCACGATGCCCATCGTCACGGTCTGGCCGACGCCGAAAGGATTGCCAACGGCCAGCACCACGTCGCCGACCTGCAAGTTGTCGCTA
>JBBQYK010000311.1:0-5966 GCA_038208765.1 Verrucomicrobiota bacterium | reverse complement strand
GGAGAAACTCGCGCTGCAGATGGCCGATGCGAAACAACTCGCGGAGATGATGGCGATGCTGGAGCGCGCGCAGGAATCCATCCAGTCCGGCAAAGGCTGGGGCCAGTGCAAAGGCGGCGGCAAATGCCCGACGTGCAATGGCCTCGGTTGCTTCGCCTGCAAGGGGCGCGGCTGGAAAGACGGCGCGGGCATGGGCGCCAGCGGCGTCGGCACCTGGGCGGACGAGACCGGTTGGACTTATTATCCGCAGAATGTTGACCAGACCGCCGTGGACAATTCCGGCATCCAACGTCCCGACATGGACGCGAAAGGTCTCACCGAGCGCGATGCGTCACTGAACGAATCACTCAAGCCCACCAAGGTAAAAGGCCAGATGTCGCCTGGTGGCCAGATGCCGAGCATCACGCTCAAAGGCGTGTCCATCAAAGGCTCCAGCAAAGTGCAATTCGAGGAAGCCGCCACCGCCGCGCAGACGGATGCCCAGAGCGCGCTGAACCAGGATCAAGTTCCCCGCGCCTATCGCGGTGCGGTGCGCGATTACTTTGATGATTTGAAGAAGTGATTTGAAACTATGACTGCCGCGCAACTGTTGTCTGACATTCACGCGCTGGAGGAGGAACTCCTCCGCTTCGAGCGCAAGTACGGCGTTCGTTCTGAAACCTTTTACGCCGCCTACGCCAACGGCGAGGAGCCGGAGCAGGCGGCGTGGACTTTGGATTTTGGCGAATGGGCCAGCGTGTACCGGACCTGGCAGACCCGGCAGGCGGAGTAATATCCGCACCACCAGCACATCCCGCCGGACATCAAGCACCACCGCGTGCCCGCCCCGCAAATGAGTTTCACACGGCCCAACCTGCCGGTCTTGGTTGAAGAAATCGAAAAACTGCTTTTGGAAACTCCGGGAAGCTGATCCCGCTTCCGCTTGTTTCTTTTTCTTCCAGCTTCGCCTCTCACGGCTCAACTACCGTCCGGTAAAACCGCCGTGCCCGGTTCGTGCTGGAGAAATCAATCACCTCCTGCCGCTCGGTGGAAAGCACGCCGTTCGTCAGCAACAACCACGGCCCGCCGTCGAAATCATCGGTGTAATCCACCCGGAAGCCCGTGCCGGACGCGCCCAACAACGACACCACCGGTCGCACGTCGAACACCGTCACCAGCACCGACGCCGGCGCGCTCACCACGGTTCCTTCCGGCCCCGTCACCACCACGTCATACCTGCCCGCCTGGGCCACCGACGCGCCGCTGATTTCCAGCGTGGCGTTGGTCGCGCCCGTAAGCACCGCGCCGTTCCGCCGCCATTGGTACTGCAACGGCCCGGTGCCGCTCACGCCCACGCTCAAAGTAAAACTCCCGCCCGCCGACACCACGCGAGGCGACGGCTGATTCGTAATCACCGGAAAACCCGCCGGTCCCGCCGCGAACAACGCCGCGACCGTCGGTCCCGGCTGGGTGACGGTGAACAGACGTGGGTTGTTCGTCCCTGACACCGCGCTGCCCCACGCCACGAATTTCTGACCAGGATTCGGCACGGCCCGCAGTTCCACCGTGCTCCCGTACGGCACCGGCCCGCCGGGCGTGATCTCAATCCGCCCGCTGCCCAGCACGTTCGTCAAAAGGCTGGTGCCGAAAATCGCCTGCACTTGCAGCGAGCGATGGACCGTCAATTCAAGCGGATTGCTGGAGCCGGACGCATCTCCTTCCCAGCGCAGGAAACTCCAGCCGCTGTCCGGCGTCGCCGTCAACGTCACTAGGCTGTTCGAGGCGTAGTAAGGCTGGGCCGGCGAAACAGCGGCGACTCCGGCCCCGCCGCTCGTCACGCTCGCCGTGTAAGGCAGAATAGAAATGGTGACTGCCGGTGCCTCGGCTGACTGGGAAAAATCCGAACTCAAGGCCAGCGCCCGCACGACAACGGTGTTGCTGACCGTGAACGCCCCTGTGTAAAGAGGCGATGCGAACGTCGGCGCGCTGCCATCCAGCGTGAAGAAGATGTAGCCCTGTGAAAAAGCCGTCTCCAATGTGAGTGTAGCCAATGCCTCGCGGGTCACGCTGACAACGACTGTTTCGCCATCGGCCCGGATGCTAGGAGCGCCGAACGGAACCACGACCAGCGCCGCATTTGAACTGACCACCACTCCGAGTTCGTTGGAGATCACCACCGAATACAGTCCCGCGTCAGCGAACTGAACTGGTGAGCGCACGAGGCTCGCACTCGTCGCGCCGGGGATGTTCGTGCCATCCTTTCGCCACTGATATGCGAGCAGAGTTCCAGTTGCAGCCACGGTGAAGCTTGCGCTTTGCCCTTCGGTCACATTCTGGCTCACCGGTTGCGACGTGATACCCGGGGGCAAACGCCCAATCACTACGCTGTGATAACCACCCGCTGCGATGTCTGTCACGTTGGTCAAGCCGGACGGAATGGTTGTTTGGCCGTCGTAGGAGCGTCCCCACGCCATCACCGTCCCGTTACTTTGCAATGTCACGGTGTGTTCATGACCTGCCGCAATGGCCACCACTCCGGTCAAGCCGAGTGGAATAGACGCTTGCCCCGAGCCGTTGTTTCCCCATGCCACTACGGTGCCATTGCTCTTCAAGCCAACAATGTGAAATCCACCGCCTGCAATAGCCGCCACTTCGCTTAAGCCAGCGGGAATGTTCGTTTGACCATAGTCATTGCGTCCCCATGCCATCACCATGCCATTGCTCTTTAGAACCACGGTGTACCCATTTCCCGCTGCAATTGCCTTCACACCGCTCGCGCCGGACGGGATGGTCGTTTGGCCGTAGTTGTTCAAGCCCCACGCCACCACCGTGCCATTGTTCTTCAATGCGACATTGTGATAGAACCCTGCCGTAATGTTCACCGCATTGCTCAAACCGCTCGGGATGTTTGTTTGCCCATAGTTATTCAGTCCCCATGCCACCACAGTCCCATTGGTTTGCAACGCCAAGGTGTGTTCGTAACCCGCCGCAACCGCCATTCCGTTCAAGCCGGGAGGCACGTTTATTTGACCATAGTTGTTGATTCCCCATGCCGCCACTTCACCGCCACTTTTCAAGGCCACGGTATGATAAAGCCCTCCCGCGATTGCCACTGCCCCAGTAAAGCCGACAGGTATGGTCGTTTGCCCAGCACCGTTGAGTCCCCACGCCACCACCGTGCCGGAAGATGCGGCGTTCATCGTCAGTCCCGTTGTGTGGATCAGGAACAAGATCAAGGACAGCGCAGAACACGTTTTCATAACTGGTGACGAATTTGCATGACCCGCTTGGCGCGGGCTTCACGGCAATTTTTCAGCTCGGCTTTTTCGCATTGTTCAATGCCAGCGCGAAGCCGTTCAACCTCGCAAATAATCCAACCGAAGTTTTGTTTCTCTGCTTCAAAGTTTAGTGCGGAAAGGCCAAGACGCGTCCACGTTTCTTGAATAGCCATATCACCAGCGAGGAATTCCTTAAGAAACTCGTCGTCAGTGCAAGCGTGCTTCATTTCCAACTTCTCGCAGAAGCACAACCAGAAATGGTGAAATCGCACGTCAGGCCGAGGATGAGAGCGTTTCACGTTGTTGTCCGCAGGCTTTTCCAACGAGTCCTTTCTTCTGAACTCCCAAGCTGTGATCACGCCGAGGTATTTGAACGGGTGCAAAGCAAACTGCGGAACTGGCTTCGACGAATACTCAAAATAATCGTTCCAGAACTCGGCAAGCAGGCGCGCGGAATACTTATCAGCATGTGCTTCCAGGAACTGCCTGCGGCTGTACTCTTCGTCAGACAACTTGGCGTTGCCATACTCGCAAATGGGTGCGCCACTTTTTGAAGAGGAGGCTTCCAGATGTCCGAGAACAATGTGGCCTACCTCGTGGAGGAAGATTCGTTTCAAAGCAAGCCAGGCAAAAAGCTTGGCGCATTCGAGGCGAATGGTGTCTTTAGGAATAACCTGCAAGAAGCCACTTGAGGTTGTCCGGTTCAGGTATTCCTTCAATTCGCTGTCTTCAAGCGTCTCCGACGCAGGAGCACCCAATTCCGGCAAAAAATTTGGGCTGGCGAACAATGCAAGAAAATCATCGAAGCAATGGTAGATTGTTGCGGCAAAAATAGCGATGAACTCGTCATGTTCCGAATCTCCTCGGAACGCAACAGCGTTGACGTTCGCCTTGTCGGTGATTCCCAAATAAATGTCGCCTGCTGGAAAATCAGCAACCGATGCATCATTCATCGAGATCAGAAAATCTCGGTAAAATTGTTGAAGGCGGTCGCAGAGGTGTGAATAGGTTTTTGGCAACCCAGAGATGTCCACTGGCGAACCGTAGCTCCTGCGTTCGACGAGCACTTTGAATTTTTCCTCTTTCGTCAAGTTGGCAGTGTCTCTGAACACGACTAGTTCTTGCAACCGACAATCCTTCGCCCGCCTTCGGGTTTGTCCCCAAACCGGAAGACCTCAAACGTGGGTGCAAGCGTCCATCG
The DNA here is from genome assembly GCA_038208765.1 of Verrucomicrobiota bacterium. Lineage (GTDB taxonomy): Bacteria > Verrucomicrobiota > Verrucomicrobiia > Limisphaerales > SIBH01 > JANNGC01. The sequence goes on along the minus strand of JBBQYK010000311.1, from coordinate 1,508 downwards.
CGGGCAGACGCATCGACTGGGCGCGGAATTTGGAGTGCTGCGACTTGTCGCAGCTTTTTCGCCTCGCGACTTGTCGCGAGGCGCTTGGGCGACAAGTCGCCCAAGCAGGGAAGGCGGTGACAAGTCACCGCACTCCAAAGTACCGCCGTTCACGGGTTCGCTCTTGTGGCTTGGGTGCTCGGCGGGAACTGATGGGCTGGGCGATCAAACCCCGGCGAGCTTATGCACGGAAAGAATTTCTTCCGCGCCGTGGCCTTGAAGTTTCAACGAGACATTGCCGAGCTTGACGCGACGACGGCCTGCGCCGGCCAGTCGTGCTGATTCCAGCACCGAGCAGATGAGCGCGCCGAGGGCGCGGCTTTGGGCGGGCGTGGGCTGCGCGGCATCCCGCGTGCGGCGGGACTTCGCGGCGCGACGATTGACCGCGAGTGCGCCGATGGTTTCGGCTTCGCCAGCCTGCTCCAAATTCACACCCGGTTTCATGGTTGAACTATCCGCGAGTTCCGCGCGGCTTCAAGCAAGGTTTGCTTCCAGAGCCGGGATACGACTACAGGCCGCAAGCCTCAATTTAGCGCAGTTGAATTCTCCGCAGAACCATGTTCCCCTCTGTTCAACACGACACCGCATGAGCACTGAACAACAAATCGCCTCCTTCCGCCAAAGTTTCACCGCTCTGCGCGACGAGATTGGCAAGGTCATCGTCGGCCACACGGAGATCGTGGATGGCACGCTCATCGCCATCTTCGCGGGCGGGCATGTGTTGCTCGAAGGCGTGCCGGGGCTGGGCAAGACTTTGCTCGTGCGGACGCTGAGCGAGGTGCTGGAGTTGTCGTTTAACCGCATTCAGTTCACGCCTGACCTGATGCCTGCCGACATCCTCGGCACGAACATGGTCATGGAAACGGCGGAGGGCCGGCGCGAGTTCGAGTTTCAGCGCGGACCGATCTTCGCGCACATCATCCTCGCGGACGAAATCAACCGCGCCACGCCCAAGACGCAATCCGCGATGCTCGAAGCGATGCAGGAGAAGAGCGTCACAGCGGGCGGGCAAATCCGCAAACTGGTCGAGCCGTTCTTCGTGCTCGCGACGCAGAACCCCATCGATCAGGAGGGGACGTATCCGTTGCCCGAGGCGCAACTGGACCGCTTCTTCTTCAAGCTCGTCGTCGGCTATCCGAACGCGGCGGACCTCACCGAAGTGATCACGCGCACGACCGAGAACCAGCGCGTGACCGTGAACAAGGTGTGCGACGGCGCGACGCTGGCGGAGTTGCAAAAGCTCGTGCGGCAGGTGCCGGTCGCGTCGCATGTGAAGGACTACGCGGTGCGTCTCGTGCTCGCCACGCATCCGAAGACGGACACGGCGCTGGCCATTACGAATCAATATCTGCGCTTCGGCAGCAGTCCGCGCGGCGCGCAGTCGCTTATCCTGGCGGGCAAAGTTCGCGCGCTCACCGAAGGCCGCTTCAACGTTAGCTTCGAGGACATTCAGGCCGCCGCCCCCGCCA
>JBBQYK010000310.1:0-5994 GCA_038208765.1 Verrucomicrobiota bacterium | reverse complement strand
GCCTATCCGCCCGCCATGCGCGTCCAGAACCAGTCCATGATCGGGCGGCCGGCGAAAATCCAGATCGCCGCCGCCGCCGCGATGTAGGGGCCGAAGGGAATCGGATTCGCGCGCTCGTGGCGCTTCAGCAGAATCAGCACTCCGCCCAGGATCGCGCCGAGAAACGAACTGACGACGAGGGAAAACACCGTGGCCTGCCACCCGAGGAACGCGCCGATGGCGGCCATGAATTTCACGTCGCCGAAACCCATCGCCTCGCGCGGCAGCAGCAGTTTCTCGGTCACGACTTCCATGTAGAGATTCTGCTCGGGCGGAAATTCGTCCGCGCCAATCTTGAGCTTCAACGGACTGAGGGCCACGTCGGCATTGACGTAGCAGCGGTCGGCGAGTTCCACGCGCGTGGCGTGAAAACGGATCGCGTCAGACTTGCGGTAGAATATATCTTCGTAGGGCATCTCGCGATCCGGAAAGACGACGCCCGTGTCGCCAAAGAAGACTTTGGTCGGACCGTCGAGGGGAAGCTGCATTCGGCCAAAGGCCAGCTTGCCCGCCTGCCGCACGGCTTCGACCAGCAACCCGCCCACGACGATGCCGATGAAACTCGCTTTCAGGCTTGGCATCGCGGTCGTCACGCCATGCAAGCCGGGTACGGCGAACGAGCACAGAAAACCCACGACCGCCCCGCCGATGGTGATTTCGTCCGGGATGATGAAGTGCGCGAGATCAATGAACGTGGCCACGATCAAGCCTGCCATGACCAGGCACAGCACCAGCGCGACGCCGGTGGATTCACGTCCGTAAACCAGCCAGCAACCCAGGAACATCAGGCCCGTGAGCAACTCCACGAGGAAGTACCGCACGGCAATCGGCTCGCGGCAGTGCGCGCATTTGCCGCGCAGCATCAGCCACGTCACGAGCGGGACGTTCAGGTAAAATGGAATCGAGTATTTGCAGTTCGGGCAATGCGAGGGCGGCGAGATGACGCTCTGCCCGATGGGCATCCGGTAGATGCACACGTTGAGAAAACTGCCGACCATGCAGCCGAACCAGAAAATGACGGCAGACCAGAAGTGGAAGGGCACTTTCGCCCAGATGGCGGGGTCAAACATGGCTCGGAGGAGTCGAGGGTCGAGGGTCGAGGGTCGAGAGTCGGAGACGCCACGCGGCAACGAACAAGACTTCCTGCGCTCGACCCTCGTCTTTCGCCTCTCGACTATTTAGCGCCATAGACATTTTCTTCGAGCGCGCGGCGCATGACTTCCAGCGGCGCGGGCTGGCCGCTCCAAATCTCCAGCGCCTTCGCGCCCTGGTGCAGCAACATACCCAGGCCATTGGCCACGCGGCAGCCCGCGAGCTTTCCTGCTTTCAACAAGGGCGTTTCGGCCGGGCGATAAATCATGTCGTAAATGGCGTCCGCACTTTTCAGGGCGAACGCACTTTCATCCAGCGGCAAAGAATCGTCCGGCTTGAGTCCGAGCGAGGTGGCGTTGAGCAGTAAATCGACCTGCTGCGCCGGGTAACCGACCTGGACGCGCACCGCTGGACATTGCTGCCGGATGTCGCGCGCCACTTCCTCGGCCTTGGACAGCGTGCGGTTCACGAGATGAAGTTCGCTCACGCCTTCGTACGCCAGCTTGAGCGCGGCGGCCCGACCAGCGCCGCCCGCACCGAGCAGCAGCACACGAGCGCCGCGCAACTCAATTTGCAAATCCTCGCGAATGGCCCGGGCCATGGCATCCGCATCGGTGTTGAAGCCTTGCGTGCGAAGGTCCTCCGGCACATCGGCGAAGTCGCGCAGCGGTTTCCACTCGCCGCTCGCGTCCCGCGCCTCGAAACGAATCGTATTCACCGCACCCCAGCGGCGGGCGGACTCATCCAGTACGTCCACCAGGTCGAGTGCGAGGAGCTTGTGCGGCACGGTGAGATTCAAGCCGACAAACTTCATCGCCTTCGCGCCCGCGATGGCGGCCCGGAGATTTTCCGGCCGCACGTCGAACGCGACATAACGCCAGTCCAGTCCGAGCGCGGCCAGTCCGGCATTCTGCATCGCGGGCGAGGCGGAATGCTTCACCGGATGGCCATAGACCGCGCAAAAGCGCGTGGCGGCGGAGATGTTTTTGGAGAACAGACCGGACACGCGGCGCGTTATACGGGAAGAGGGACAAACTCCAAACCCCAAAATCCAAATCCCCAAGCCTGATGCAAAGCCCGGTGGTGCTGACCCACGCCGGACCAGGCGGTCCGGTGCTCCGTTCGATCACTGCGCCTCAAACGGCTGGCCGGCGCGCACCTCGGCGATGCGCTTGTCGATCTCCTCGGGGTGCGGGGAAATTTTGCGGACGATGCCCAGCCAGCTCACGGCCTGGTCGCGATGGCCCAGGCGATCCTCCACGAGCACGAGGTTGTTGAGAATCTGTCCGGCGGCGAAACGGTTCTGCTCCTCGACCGGCTTGGAATTCTCCTGCTCGCGCCAGCGGCGAAAGGCCATTTCGAGGACGTTGCGTGCGCGCTCGTAGTCGTGGCGGGCCACATAACCGCGGCCCAGTTCCAGCAAAATTTCGTGGCTCTCGGGATTATGCCGCAGGCCCTCGCGCAGGAACTGCTCCGCCTCCGCGTCCCGTTTCAAATCGCGCAGCCAGAACGCGCCCACCGTGTAGCTCTCGACTTTGCGCGGGTCGAGCTGCGCGGCGAGTTTGATCCACGGAAGAATTTCCCGGGCCGCGTTCGTGCCCTTCTCGGTCAGGTGCGTGTGCTTCGTGACGAAGAAATTCCGCGAGAAGCCATCGAAGTAGTCCTTGGGTTTGCCGAGGAAGTCCGTCTCCTCCTCGCCGTGGTTGCAATGCTCGCCGTGCACATGCTCCGCCTCGCCGTGCTTCTCGGTCTTCGGCTCCGGCTTGGTCTCCTGGTGACCGTGGTCATGCTCGCACGGCCCCTCGTGCGCGTGATCGTGTTCGCACTTTGCGGTCTTCGCGCCGGCGGCGAGGTGGTTCTCCTTCAGCTTCACCTTGTCGAACATACTCGGGTAATAGCCGCTGTGAAAATAGACATCCGAGCGCGTGAAGAAATGGTCGGCGAACAGCTTGCGGCTGTCGCCCAGCATGTTGCCCAGTGCGCCGTGGCCCACGCCGCGCCGCGACTGGCTCGCTTCGAAACGCGGACCCACCCACGTCGCCAGGCTGAAGCAACTCACGGCCAGCAGGACGAATGATAAAATGGGCGCGCTCATTTTAAGTGGTCAAAGCGCGGCGGCGGAACAGCAGCCAGGCCGCGAGAATCAACAGCGCCGAGTAGCTGCCGTAGAACAGCATCGCCTGCGCCCACACCGCAAAGCCCGGCATCGGATCGTGGAAGATGAGGAACTGCCGCACGCTGAACGCCCAGTCCAGTCGAGGCAGCAGATAGTAAATCGCGTAGGTGATCTTGCCCATCACGCCGTCCATTTGCAGCGCCACGGTGTTCAAGTGCCGCGCGAGCACCAGAATCCCAACCGCCACGATGAAACAGATCGTTCCGTTCGACGACGGCGCGGCGAACACGACGGAGCCGAGCAGCGCCATCGCCACCACCACGGCCAGCGCGCCCCAGTGCAGGAGAAACGCCACGGTGTAAGCGCCCACGTCGAGCGATTGCTCGCGCGACGCGGCCACGATGCCGAGAAAAAGATAGAAGACGAAAAGCGAGAGACCGCAGGCGATCCAGCAGCCGGCGAATTTCCCAAGCAGCAGTTGCGCGCGCGAAACCGGCTTGGCGAGCAACGGAAAAATCGTCCGCAGTTCCTTCTCCGCGTGCAACTGCCGCGCCGTGGTGGTGATGGCCATGACCAGCGAGCTGATCCAGACCAGCAGCAACGCCAGTTCCTTCAAGTAGCCCGCGATACTGGCGTCGTTGAAGATGTTGATTGATCCCATCAGCAGCGTGATGAGCGCGGTGAGGATGAACAGGACGTAAAAATCTTTGCGCCGGATCATCTCCTTGAGCACGACGATGGCAATGGCGTGGATGGTGTTCATACGGGCAAGTCAGAAGTTAGAATGCTGAAGGCGAAAAAGTTCATGCGGCTTTCGAAACCAGCGCGCTGTCCGCAGCTTGCGGCATGAAGCCGATGATGCGCAGGAAGGCTTGCTCCAAGTCGCAATTGTATTCGCGCACGATGTCGGCCACGCGGCCTTCACGCTTGAGTTCGCCCTGATGGAGAATCGCCACGCGGTCGCAAATCGTTTCGACCTCGCCAAGCTCGTGCGACGAGAAGAACACGGTTTTGCCCTCGTTCTTCAGGCGCTGGATGATTTCGCGCACCTTCATCCGACCGATCGGATCGAGGCCGCTGGTCGGCTCATCAAGAATCAGCAGGTCGGGATTGTTGATCAGCGCCTGGGCGAGACCGGCGCGCTGCTGCATCCCCTTCGAGTAGGTTTTGATCTGCCGCTTCCGGGCGTGATCGAGTTCCACCAGCTTCAGCACGGCATCAATCCGCTTTTCCCGCTCGGCCTTCGGGATGTTGAAAATGCGCGCATAGAAACGCAGCAACTCCTCGGCGGTCAGAAATTTGTAGTAGTAAGTCAGCTCTGGCAGGTAGCCGATGCGCTGGCGGGCGATGGGGTCGCGCACGTTCTCGCCGAACAGGAAGGCGTCGCCGCCCGTGGCGTTCACGAAGCCGAGCAGGACGTTCATGGTCGTGGTCTTGCCCGCGCCGTTTGGTCCGAGGAAGCCAAAGACCTCGCCGGGAAACACGGCGAGGTTCAGACCTTGAAGCGCGACTTTCACGCCGCCGGGCGCGTCCTTCGAGCGGAACTCCACGCGAAGGTTCTCCGTTTTCAAAATGGGCTGCACGATGTTCACGGGCGGAATATCGGCACGGGGGGCGGGAAAATTTAGCAAGGGGCGGAGTTGGATTCGAAGCGGTCGTTCGATTCACCCGCTTCGACAGGCCCGCCGGAAAGGGTTCAGTCCTCACAATTGACAATCGCTCCGGGTGGCGCTTGGATTCCGGCCAGAAACCGATCCAAAAGGAAACGCCATGCCGCGTCCATTGCGCGTCGAATATCCGGGGGCCATCTATCACCTGATGAGCCGGGGTGACCATCGCGAGTCCATCTTCCGCGATGATGCTGACCGGCGCACTTTCATGAGCACTCTGGGCGAAGCGTGCGCGAAGACCGGCTGGCAGGTTCACGCCTGGTGTCTCATGGGCAATCACTTTCATCTCGTGGCCGAGACACCCCAGCCCAATCTCGTCGCGGGCATGAAGTGGCTGCTCGGCACCTACACCGGGCGCTTCAATCGCCGGCATAAGCTCTTCGGCCATCTCTTCAGCGGACGCTACAAGTCGCTGATCATCGACGAGCGCGGCGGCGGTTACCTGCGCACCGCCTGCGATTACGTGCATTTGAATCCCGTGCGCGCCGGACTGGTCGCGCTCGACGCGCCGCTCTCGGCCTATGCGTGGAGCAGCTATCCGCTCTACCTCGCGCCGGGAGGGCGACCCGGCGGAATCGTGGGCCGTCTTTCGGCGGGGCTGGCGGCTGAGTGCGGCGGATTTCGCACAACGTCTCGCCGAGCGGCTGGGGCGTGCGGGTCAAGCGCACGAGTTGGCGCGGGAACGCAAGGAAACAGACGAGCAACGTGCGGAACGATTCGTCCGGGAATGGTTGGAAACGGAGGGTGGAGCCAGGCCGAATTGCACACGCGATCCAAGGGCGATCCGAAGAAGACGCAATGGGCGTTACGTTTGCGCGAGGAAACGCCCATGACGCGCCAGTGGATTGCCACGCCGCTGGGCATGGGCAGCGCCAGCTACATCTCGCACCTGACAGCGAATGGAAAGGACTGTCGTTTGTGAGGACTGACCCCTTTCTGAGCATTGAGGAAGCGCAAGCACTCTTCACCGCGCCGGCCGATCAACTCCTGAGCGGCGAACAGATCGGACTGATGGGCTGCCTCCAGGAGTCCATCACCAAGATCGAAAAGCACCTCCTCGAAGTCACCCGCGAGTGG
>JBBQYK010000309.1:0-6012 GCA_038208765.1 Verrucomicrobiota bacterium | reverse complement strand
CAACACTTCGAGTCGGGTGTTGGCGCGGGCTGCAGCGTCCGAGAGTTCGCCAATAGTCGCGGCGTTGTCGGCCACACAACTGAAGCGCACGCTGGGAAAACTGGCCGCCAGTTCGAGCAATAAATCCGTGTTCGGCCCGACAGGTTGGTAGGCGAGCAAGACGTCTTCCGCCCCGTGGCGCGCGGCCATCGCGGCCTCGGCGAGCGTCGCGCACTTGAACTTGCGGAGGCCGAGCGCGACTTGCAGTTCGATCATCTCCCCCATCTTGTGCGTCTTGATGTGCGGACGCAGGCGCTCGACGCCCCCGGCCATGGCAATCATGCGGCGGATGTTTTCCTCCACGCGCTCCGCGTAAATGAGCAGCGCGGGCGAGGGAATCTCGCGGACGTTTTGAACCTCGTGCCAGCGGGTGCTCATGCCGGAAATTGTTTAACCACGGATGCACACGGATGCACACGGATATGGAAACAAGACCGTGCGGACAATACGGCCTTCCATCCGTGTTTATCTGTGTTCATCCGTGGTTAAGAAACTTCGATCTCAACAATCGCCTCAATCTCCACCGAGATGTTTCCGGGCAACGATCCCATGCCCACGGCGCTGCGTGCGCCGACGCCGCGCTCCTCGCCGAATACATCGCGAAACAATTCACTGCACCCATTGATCACCGCAGGGTGGTCACGGAACTCCGGTGTGCTGTTCACCATGCCGAGGAGCTTGATGACCCGTTGCACGCGGTCGAGTGAGCCGAGGTGTTCGCGCAGCGTGGCGAGGATGGCGAGACCGGTCTGGCGTGCGGCGGCCTTGCCGAACTCAGCGTCCACCTCGCTGCCGACGCGTCCGGTCATCAGCGACTTGTCACTGCGCAACGGGCCATGACCGGAGACGTAGGCGAGATTGCCGACGATGATGAGCGGTCGATAGACCGCGACGGGTTTGGGCGCGGGCGGGAGTTCCAGTTTCAGTTCGATGAGACGCGCTTCGGGAGTCATGCCGAAGTAAGCAACGGGCGGGCGCGGCGGCACAATACAAAATTCGCCGCAGGCTCTGAGACTGCTGCAAGAATTGCAGCTCTGGATTGCTGGATGATGGACGAGAGCTTCGGGAGTCTCCAATCCAAAGCGGTGATGCTCACCGCAGTCCAGAGCCTGCGGCGTTCACCACATTCTTTGGCGCACCCGCGAGGAACGCGCGGATGTTCTCTACCGCGATATCCATCAATCGCGCCCGAGCCGCGCGCGTGGCCCACGCGATGTGCGGCGTGACGAGACAGTTCTTCGCCGTGAGCAACGGATTGTCCGCCTTGGGCGGTTCCACGGAGACAACGTCCAGCGCGGCGCCGGCAATTTTTCCAGAGCTTAACGCGCTGGCGACCGCCGCTTCATCGAGCAACGGCCCGCGACTGGTGTTGAGTAGAAACGCCGTTGGCTTCATGCGCGCGAGGCGCTCGGCGTTGATGAATTGCTTGTTCTCCGGCGTGAGCGGGCAGTGCAACGACACGACATCGCTGCGCGCGAGAAGATCATCAAGGCTCATGAACTCGTAGTGCGCGGGCAAATCCGCCGGGCGCGAGCGATTGTGAACCAGCACGTTCATGCCGAAGGCGTCCGCGAGTTTCGCCGTGGCGCGGCCGATTTTGCCGAAACCGATCACGCCGAAGGTTAGACCGTGCAATTCGACCAGCGGTGAATCCCAGTAGCAGAAATCCGCGCTGCGCACCCAGCGTCCGTCGCGCACCGTCTGCGCGTGATGGCCGACGTGATGCGCGAGTTCGAGCAGCAGCGCGAAGGTGAACTGCGCGACCGAATGCGTGCCGTAGTCAGGAATATTCGCGACCGGAATGCTGCGTTCCTTCGCCGCCACGACGTCCACCACGTTGTAACCCGTGGCGAGCACGCCGATGTATTTCAGCTTCGGCAACGCGGCGATGGTCTCGCGCGGGAGCATCGCCTTGTTCGTCAGCACCACTTCCGCGTCGCGGGCGCGTTCGACCACCAGTTCGGGCGGCGTGCGGTCGTGGATGACGCACGAGCCGAGCTGTGCAAGTGCGTCCCACGAGAGGTCGCCGGGATTCAAAGTGTAGCCATCGAGAACCACGATATTCATGGGCGGGATTTTGAACCGCTCATCGGCGCGAATCCACGCTAATGAATTGGAGCGCGGACCGCCGAGTGCGCGAGTTCAACCACGGAAGACACGGAAGACACGGAATGAAGGCAGGTGGAAATTCACGAGTGACTTTGCTTTCTGTGTCTTCCGTGTTTTCCGTGGTTCAAATTTTTTCCTCCCGATAAGCTCCGCGCGTGCGGAAATACACGACCCTGCTCGCCACATCCTCAGACCGGCGCAAGATGCGCGGGCGTGGTGTGGCGTGGTTCGTGGTGTTCGCGTTGCTGGCGGGCGGCGGTTGGTTCGCGTGGGAACGCGGCTGGTCTCAGAGTGGCCAGGTGGCTCTCGACACCCCGCCGGAAACAAATGCGCCCGCGCTTTCCTCCACTAAATCGTCCGGCCTCAACACGACCGTCATCGTGCGCCCGCTGGTTCCTCCCGCTTCCACCAACACCGATCCAGCGCGCGCGCTCAGTGTGCTCGACGCGCAGATTGCACTCGACCGGATGGGGATTTCCGCCGGCTCGATTGATGGCGCGCTCGGCTCACAGACGCGCCGGGCCTTGCGGGCTTTTCAGACGCGCGAAGGTCTGCTCGCCACCGGAGAACTGGATGACGCGACGCGCTCGCGGCTGAGTTTGACCTCGCCGTCCTTGGGAAGTTTTCGTGTCGAACTCACCGACCTCGCGCGGCTGCGTCCGCTGGCCAGCAGTTGGTTTGGCAAGTCCGAGCAGGGGCCGCTCGAATACGAGACGCTGCTCGAACTGGTCGCCGAGCGCAGTCACGCGCATCCGTCCTTGCTCCGGAAACTGAACGGCGAGTGGGATGGAATCACCGCGCCTCCGGGCATCGCCCTGACCGTGCCGATGACGGAGCGCGCCGCGCCGCGCGGGAAAGCATCCTACATTTTGATTCGTCTCAGCGAACGGACGTTGCAGGCGTTCGACGCGAACAATCAGTTGCTCGCGCACTTCCCGTGCAGCATCGCGCAGCGCATGGATAAGCGGCCTGCCGGCGAATTACAGGTCGTCGTGGTGGTGCCGAATCCCGACTACACGTTCAACCCGGAGGTGTTTCCCGAATCCGCCGAAGCGCGGCAGCTCAAGACGAAGCTCAAGCTCCAGCCCGGTCCGAACAATCCCGTGGGCACGGCGTGGATCGGCTTGAATCTCCCCGGCTACGGCATCCACGGCACGCCCAAGCCCGAGGACGTGGGGCGCACGGAATCGCACGGCTGTTTCCGGCTGGCGAACTGGAACGCGGAGTATCTGCTGCAACTGGTGAGCGTGGGGACGGTGGTGCGGGTCATGGAATAAATTCCAAAGTTCAGAATCCAAATCCCAAACAAATTCCAGCGGCCCAAGCTCCAAATTTCAAGGATTTCATTACCGTGACGCGAGCTCGTTTGGATTTTGGGGCTTGGAATTTGTTTGGATTTTGAAATTTGGGATTTGGATTTTTTCCGCCCCCACTTCCCCGCTCGACAAGGAAAGCACCACGCCCGAAATTCCCCGCATGTCTCACGCGGACTTCGTGCATCTTCACCTTCACAGCGAGTACTCGCTGCTGGACGCGACTTGTCGCCTCGACAAGCTGATGGAGAAGGCGCACGCGCTGAAGTTCCCCGCGCTCGCCCTCACCGACCACGGCACGCTTTACGGCGCGATTGATTTTTACCAGGCCGCGCGCAAGGCGGGCATCAAGCCCATCATCGGCTGCGAGGTGTATGTCGCGCCGGGTTCGCGATTGGAGAAGAAGACTTCCGGTGGCGGCGGGCGCGACGTTTACAACCACCTCGTGCTGCTGGCGAAGGACGAGCAGGGCTACAAAAATCTCATCAAGCTCGTCACGTCCGCGCATCTGGAGGGCTTCTACTACAAGCCCCGGATCGACAAGGAACTTCTCGCCGCGCACAAGGACGGTCTCATCGCTCTCTCCGGCTGTCTCGCGAGCGAAATCCCCGAGGCCATCATCAAAGATGATTTGAAGAAGGCGCGCGCAGGCATTGACTGGTTCAAGCAGACTTTGGGCGCGGAGAATTTTTACCTCGAACTGCACAACCACGGCATCGCCGAGCAGGCGAAGGTGAACCAGCATCTCATTCCGTGGGCCAAGGAGTTTGGGCTGAAGTGCGTGGCGTCGAACGACGTGCATTACATCGAGCGCGCAGACTGGCAGGCGCACGACTGCCTGATCTGCATCGGCACGCAGACGGTGCGCGACGATCCGAAGCGGATGCGCTACGTGCAGGAGCAGTTTTATCTGCGCTCGGCGGAAGAGATGAAGGCGCTCTTCGCCGACGTGCCGGACGCGGTGCAGAACACGCTGGAGGTGGCGGAGAAGTGCAACCTGGATCTGGTGTTCAACAAGCTGCACTACCCGGTGTTCACGCCGCCGGAACATTTTTCGCGCGAAGGTTATTTGCGCAAGCTGCTGGCGGAGGGACTGGAGCGCCGCTACACGATTCGCGCAAGAGCGGAGGGAAAGGAGTTCATCGTCGAGGGGATCGAGAAGCCGGAGAAGTTGCCGACTTATCAACGTGCCCCCGGCGTCCCGCCGGGTAGTGGCTCGGATACGACGAGCAGTGCATTGATTGAGAACGGTTCCACCCGGCAGGATGCCGGGGGCACGTTTGCGCCCGCCGTCGCCGCCGCGATCAAAGACGTCATCGACCGCCTTCAACTCGAACTCGATGTCATCGAGAAGACCGGCTTCATCTCCTACTTCCTCATCGTCGCGGATTTTATTCGTTACGGACGCGAGATTGGCATTTCGTGCGTGGCGCGCGGTTCCGCCGCCGGTTCCATTGTCACCTACCTGCTCGACATCGCGAACGTGGACCCGATTCGTTACGGGCTGCTGTTCGAACGCTTCCTGAATCCCGAGCGCGTCAATCCGCCCGACATCGACATTGATTTCGCGGACGACCGTCGCGCGGACGTGATCGAATACGTGCGCCAGAAATACGGGCGCGAGTGCGTGGCGCAGATCATCACCTTCGGCACGATGGGCGCGAAGTCCGTGGTGCGCGACGTCTGCCGCGTCATGGGCCTGAGCTACGGCGAGGGCGACCGTCTCGCGAAGATGATTCCCACGGACTTGAAGATGACGCTCGAACTTGCGCTCAAGCAGTCGGCGGAATTCAAGGAGGCGTACAACACCGAGGAGTTGACGCGCGAAGTCGTGGACATGGCGTTCGTGCTGGAAGACATCGCGCGCAACTCGTCCGTTCACGCGGCGGGCGTGGTCATCAGCGACAAGCCGCTGGTCGAATTGCTGCCGCTGCGTCAGGACGAGGACGGCACCATCGTCACGCAGTATCCGATGAATCCCGTGGGTGATCTCGGCTTGCTGAAGATGGATTTCCTCGGGCTGAAAACGCTGACCGTTCTCCGCAACACCGTGGAGATGATCCAGCGCACGCAAGGCCTCACCATCGTGCTCGACGATCTGCCGCTCGATGACGCGAAGACCTACGACATTCTGAACAAGGGCAACACGGTCGGCGTATTCCAGTTGGAATCCGGCGGAATGCGCGATCTCTGCCGCAAGTTTCAGATTGCGAGTGTGGAGCACATCACGGCGCTAGTATCGCTTTATCGTCCCGGCCCGATGGATCTGATTCCCGATTTCATCAAGCGTCGTCACGGCGAGGTCGCCGTCGAGTACGCGCATCCGTTGCTCGAATCGATCTCGAAGGAGACCTACGGCGTGCTCATCTATCAGGAGCAGGTGATGCAGGCCACACAGTTGCTCGCCGGCTACACGCTGGGCGCGGCGGACTTGCTGCGGCGCGCGATGGGCAAGAAGAAGATCGAGGAGATGCAGAGCCAGCGCGTGAGCTTCGTCAAAGGCTGCAAGGCGAAGAACAACATTCCTGAGTCCAAAGCGAACGAGGTGTTC
>JBBQYK010000308.1:0-6113 GCA_038208765.1 Verrucomicrobiota bacterium | reverse complement strand
TAAAGGGGTCAGTCCTCACAAACGACAGTCCGTTTCCTTTGCCGTGAGCAGCGAGATGTAACTGGCGCTGCCCATGACCAGCCGTTGAGCAATCCATGACCGGGTCATCGGCGTTTCCTTTCGCAAGTGCATGGCCAGCGCCACCTTCTGCGCATCACCTTTGGAACGCACGCTTAATTCTGTCTCCGTCCAGCCGAACGTCGCCAGCCACTCCTGCACGAGCCGTTCGGCGCGCTGTTCGTCGGTCTCGTTTCGTTCGCGGGCGTGTTCGTGCGGTTGTCCGGCGCGGCCCAACCGCTCGGTGAGCTGCTGCAAAAAATCGGCCGCGCCCAATCGCCAGCCGCGCCGAAAGACGGCCCACGATTCCGCCGGGTCGCCTTCCCGTCGCCGTTCTTCCAAGCGCGCCTGAAATTCGATGCGCCCTTCCGCCGTGTCCGCCTGGATGCGATGCCCGCCCAGCAACCGATCCACCCGCAGCCACGCCGGTCGCCGCCCCGGCGCGAGGTAGAGCGGATAGCTGCTCCATTCGTAGGTCGCGAGCGGCGCGTCGAGCGCGACCAGTCCTGCGCGCACGGGATTCAAATGCACATAGTCGCAGGCGGTGCGCAGGTAATCCCCGCCGCGCTCATCTATGACCAGCGATTTGTAGCGCCCGCTGAAGAGATGGCCGAAGAGCTGGTGGCGACGATTGAAGCGACCGGTGTAGGTGCCGAGCAGCCATTTCATGCCCGCGATCAGGTTGGGCTGCGGCGTCTCGGCCACGAGATGAAAGTGATTGCCCATGAGGCACCAGGCGTGAACCTGCCAGCCGGTCTTCCGGCAGGCTTCGCCCAACGTGGCGATGAAAGTCCGGCGGTCCGTATCATCGCGAAAGATGGATTCGCGATGGTCGCCCCGGCTCATCAGGTGGTAGATGGCCCCGGGATATTCGACGCGCAAAGGACGTGGCATGGCGTTTTGCTTTGGTTCTTTTGTTGTCGAAATTCAAGCGACCGCCGGAGCGATTGTCAATTGTGAGGACTGACCCCTCTCTGGGCTTTTCCCCCGTTGCCAGCGGAGCGGGGATTCGATTCACTCCCGTCATGCACCATTTCCTTCCTGGCATTGCGCCGAGCTTGGGCGTTTTCGTGATTGCATTCACTTGGGCGGCGGCGGCGGAGAGTCGCGCGGCGGTCGGAGTGTTTGAAGGCAGTGCGGACATCGGCGGGCCGAAGCGTGCCGGGAGCGCGCAGTTCGACGCGGCGCAGAAGACGTATCGCGTCGCGGGCGGCGGTCAGAACATGTGGTTCACGAATGACGCGCTGCACTTCGTCTGGAAAAAAATGTCCGGCCCCGTCGCGCTCGCGGCGGACATCGTCATTCCCGAAACCGGCGGCGACCCGCATCGCAAGGCGTGCCTCATCATCCGCCAGAATCTGGACGCCGATTCCGCCTACGCCGACGCCGCGTTGCACGGCGACGGCCTGACCTCGCTGCAATACCGCGAGGCTGGCGGCGCGATGACGCGCGAAATTCAATCAAGCGTGAAAGGCCCGCGCCGTCTGCGCATCGAGAAGCGCGGCAGCTACGTGTCCATGTCCGTGGCGGGCGCGGGCGAGGCGTTGAGACCGGCGGGCGGATCGTTCCGACTCGAATTGAAGGAGCCATTCTACATCGGACTCGGCGTCTGCGCGCACAACGACAACAACCTGGAAACCGCCGTCTTCTCGAACGTGGAATTGACCGAAGGCACCGCGCTCCCGCCGCACGCCCCGCTCATCAGCACGCTGGAGACGATCACGATTTCCTCGAAGGACCGCCGCGTGGTCTGGTGGACGACGAACTTGATCGAGGCTCCGAACTGGTCGCGCGACGGCGCGGCGCTTTACTTCAACAGCCGCGGGCGAATGCTGCGTGTCGCGCCGACGGGCGGCGAACCGCAGTTGCTCGACACGGGCTTCGCCATTCGTTGCAACAACGACCACGGGATTTCGCCCGACGGCACGCAACTCGTCATCAGCGATCAGTCGCAGGGGCAGCGGCGCTCGCTGATTTACACGCTGCCGATCGGCGGCGGCACGCCAAAGCTCATCACCACGAACGGCCCGTCCTACTGGCACGGCTGGTCGCCGGACGGACGCACGCTCACCTACTGCGCCGAGCGCGCAGGCGAGTATGACGTTTACACCATCTCGACGAACGGCGGTGCCGAGACGCGCCTGACCACGGCGGCGGGACTTGATGACGGCCCGGAGTATTCGCCGGATGGGAAGTTCATCTACTTCAATTCCGACCGCACGGGCCGCATGCAACTCTGGCGCATGAACGCGGACGGTTCTGCGCAGCAAGCCGTGACCACCGACGAGCGCAACAACTGGTTCCCGCATCCGTCGCCCGATGGTAAATCCATCGCCTACCTCTCCTACGAGCCGGACGTGAAAGGTCATCCCCAGAACAAGGACGTGGAGTTGCGGCTGCTCACGCTGGCCAGCGGGAAGATCGAGACGCTGGCGAAACTCTTCGGCGGGCAAGGCACGATCAATGTGCCTTCGTGGTCGCCGGACAGCCGGCGGCTGGCGTTTGTGAGTTATCAGAAGTGAAGAGGCGGCGAGAGAGGAGCGGCGGACAGCCTTGTCCGCAGAACGGAAGACATGGGAAAACTTCACACACTCGCAGAACGCCGAACGGCGGACATGGCTGTCCGCCGCTCCCCGCGTCACCGCGCTCTTTTTGCTGTTCTTACTCACGGCCTGCACCACAACGCGTCACGAGGCCCAGTTTGAGCATGTTCGCATCTCAGCCGACGGTCGTGCCTTCGTGCTGCAGCCTTCTGGTCACGCCTTCACGCCGTGGGGTTTCAATTACGACCATGACGAAACGGGACGCCTGCTTGAAGATTACTGGGACGCCGAGTGGCCGAAGGTCGAAGAAGATTTCGCGAGATGAAGGAAGTGGGCAAGCCCGTAGTCATTGAGGAAACCTTTCCGCTCAAATGCAGCGTCGCCGAGTTCGATGATTTCTTCCGCCGCGCGCAACCGAACGCCGCCGGCTGGATGGGTTTCTACTGGGGCCGCACGCCCGAGGAATGCCGCCGCTCCCGCGAAATGAAGGACGCCTTCATGCTCGGCTGGCTGGAATGGTTTCAAAGCCGTAAACCTTGACGGAACTGGACTTGTTCCACCACGCGCCCGCCGCTAGTTTTGGCCAGCGAACAGAAACCGACAGCGCATGAGCATTCTAGAAACAGCCGAAGAACTCTTCACCAAGATGAGCCGCGCAGAAAAGGCGCAGGTCTTGCAGTGGGCCGCGCGCGATCTGGGTGGCTTTCCCGGCATCGAAAGCCGGCCCGGTGTTTGCGGCGGTGAACCCTGCATCGTCCGCACCCGGGTTCCGGTCTGGGTGCTGGAACAGGCCCGTCGTCTGGGGACTTCCGAGTCCGACCTGCTGCGCGCGTATCCGACCTTACGCGCCGAGGATCTCGCCAACGCCTGGGCTTACGTCCGCTCGCACGGCGCGGAAATTTCCCGCCAAATCTCCGACAACGAAGCCGATTGATGGCGCGGTTCTATTCGAACGAGAACTTTCCCATGCCGGTGGTCGAGCGAATGCGCTCCCTCGGCCACGACGTGCTCACCGTTCAGGAAACAGGCCGGGCCGATCAGGCGCTGCCGGACGACAAAGTCTTGGAATTCGCCATCCAGGAGAATCGTGCCGTGTTGACCTTGAACCGCTTGCACTTTATGCGCCTGCACCGCACGCAGCCGGATCATGCGGGCATCGTGGTTTGCACTTTCGATGCAGATTTCAACGGTCAGGCTGAACGGATTCACCGCGCGGTTTCCGTGCAAGTTTCCTTGAGCGGTCAATTGATTCGGGTGAACCGGCTGTGACACGCAAAGTGGCCGGTTGGCCGCATGAGAATTTTTTACCTGCTTGCCATCACGCGCTCTTGCTTCGTTTTTTGAACCCCCGCTATCGTCGCCGCCCGTGACAACTGCAACGCGTGCGATTCCTGATTCAGAGAAAAAACTCTGGTCCTACATCAACCTGAAACTGGCGGCGCTCGGCTGCCCCACAGCCAAGGCCGCTGAGGACGCCGAGTTCCAGGAACTGGTGTCGGCGCTGCTCCAGCACCAGCGCGAGACGGAGCGACTGCTCGCCAATTACCTCTGCCCCGCCGACTGGCGCATCCAGTCTTTCCTCGACGATTACCTCTACGAAACGGGGCTCGCGCCGAAGCTGCCGTGGCGCACCTTCGTGCTGGACCGCGCGGGCGTGGCGCGCGCGCTCTCGCTGCCGCCGGACCAGGACATTTTCGCGTCGGACATTCTCACCTCGTATCGCGTGAAGCAGGGCGTGTTGCACAATCCCAAGAGCGACCGGCGCACGACCGAGGGCGTGTTCCATGTGTGCGAGGGCGGCCTGCCGATTCCCGATGACAAAAAGGGGGTGCCGAAGCGCACGTTTGCGGAACTGCTGCAAGTGGCATTGCAACCGCCAGCGGACCTGATGCGCCTCCCATTCACTGCGTCGCAATCGGAAGAGGCGCGCTGCCACGTTTCGCTGTTGCTGCGGCCGCTAGTCGTGCCGGAAGTGCCGGGCTTCATCGCGGAGAAGCGCATGGAGACGCGGTTCTTCGCGCCAGGAAATCTCGTCAGTAATCTGGATTTCGTGGAGACGATTTTCGGCAACGGCGGCGATCCATTCCTGCCGGAGAATGACGCGGGACTCGACGTGGAACATTGGACTGGCCACACGGGCTGCGTGATTCTGGCACCGCATCTCATCCGCGTGAAGAAGCGCGACGTCGGCCTGCCCAAGTGGGACGACGCCTCTGAGCGTCAGCGCCGCGACGGCATGTGCTGGAAAGCGGAGGACGAACTCTACAACAACGGCAACGCCTTCAAGCTCACCGCGCGCGACGCGCAGGGCGTGGTGGTGACCATCATCGCGGACAATTATTTTGGCTACTGCAAGAAAGAGGTGAAGACGCAGATCAGCTACGCGGCGAATCTGTTCGGCCTCGCGGAAGAAGAGCACGCGGGCGGCGCGCTGGTCTTCCCGTCCTATGACCTGGGCGAGGAGATGATCGGACGCAAGCACATGCCGAGTCTGGATTATTCTTTCGACGAAGTGGTGAAACTCTATGGCGCGATGATGGAAGTGAAGCCGGAGGGCTACGCCATCGACAAAAAAAATCACGATGTGATTTACGTGAGCGAGCATGTGCAGTTCGACTTGCGGGGGCAGAAGGTGAGCTGGCCGCACCAGGGCGATACGCAGAGCATGAAGATGCAGGCCGGGAAAATTTACGTGCGCCCCTCGGGCTACAAGGTCCACATGGAGCGCATTGCCAACACGAAAAACTGGCGGCTGGTCGGCACGGTGGGCGAAGGCGTGTTCTGTCACAAGCCCTGCACGGTGAGCGGCGGCGGCAAGTCGGAGATTTCCAAGGCGGTCACGGATTCCATTCTTCAAGGCCCGGTCTTCGTTTCGGATTTCCAAAAAGATTTCGCGCTGGTGGATGAGTTGATCAAACGCGACTACCGCAATCGTTTCAAAGACGCGACGAAGAACAACCAGGACTCGCGCCCCATTCTCAGCCACGAGCGCAGCATCGGTTCCGTGATCAAACTGCTCACGCCCGCCTCGCGCGAATACTCGGCGGATTACAACAACTGGCTGCGTGGCATCCCGCAGCATGTGCGGGAACTGCTCTTCGTGGTGAAGCGTTTCTACAAGCCCGAGTGGGGCGACGACTGGCGCAAACATTTCAGCGTGGACGTGATTAACGGCGTGCCGGGGAACGAATTGAAGTTCGAGAACCGCAAGCTAGTCGCGAGCTTTGTGCGCATCGGCTACGAGCCGGACGGCTCGTGGCGCACGTTCGGGCTGCGCAGCGATTTTCATCCGGCGGCGAAAATCCAGATGGAAGACGACATCACGGCGAGCGTCGTGGTGCCGGTGGAAAAGCTGAAGGGACTGAACCCGACGTTCAACAACCCGTGCGCGAAGTTTGCCCAGAACTGTGAGAACCGTTTGTTCCAGCGTCCTGACGATGCGATTCATCGCGGCTACGACAAACAGGCGGAACTGGACTTCTCGCGCGGCGGCAATTTCTTCTCGAACTACGA
>JBBQYK010000307.1:0-6201 GCA_038208765.1 Verrucomicrobiota bacterium | reverse complement strand
GTCGCTGCTCGCAGCGTTTGCGATTTCGGCCTTGGGCGAACGCGGTGCGCCGGTGTTGCACGTCATTGACCGCGCGTCGGAAATTTTCTTTGGCGTGATGCGGCTGGTGGTGAAGGTCGCGCCCATCGGCGCGTTCGGCGCAATGGCGTTCACTGTTGGCAGCTACGGATTGGGTTCACTGACGAAGCTCATCGCCTTGATGGGCGGGTTTTATCTCACGGCGTCGCTGTTCGTGGTGTTCGTACTGGGCGGCATCGCGGCGTGGAGCGGGTTCTCCATTTTCAAGTTCCTGATGTTCATCAAGGACGAAATCCTGCTCGTCGTCGGCACCAGTTCCTCCGAGACGGCGCTGCCGGGCATGATCGACAAGATGAAGCGCCTCGGCTGCGCGCCTGCGACCGTCGGGCTGGTCATCCCCACGGGCTACAGCTTCAACCTCGACGGCACGAACATTTACATGGCCATGGCGGCGGTCTTCCTCGCGCAGGCCACGAACACTCCGCTCGATCTCTCGCAGCAGATCGGCCTGCTGCTCATCGCCATGATCACCTCGAAGGGCGCGAGCGGCGTGACGGGCGCGGGCTTTATCACGTTGGCCGCGACGCTGGCGGCGGTGCCGAGCATTCCGATTGCCTCCCTGGCGTTGCTCATCGGCATCGACCGTTTCATGAGCGAATGCCGCGCCGTCACGAACCTGATCGGCAACGGCGTCGCGACCGTGGCGATCAGCCGCTGGGAAGGGGAAGTGACGAAGGAGACGTTGCGCGAGAACATGCGTTCTTAGCGCGCCATCGTCCCGGGACGGTTAGCCACGGACAGCACTGGATTTATTTTTTTGCGGCCGCATAGTTCAGCGCGCGTGACGCAGCCCATGCAAGATTACCCGAAACATTATTGTGGAGTGTTTGGCATTTACGGTCATCCGAATGCCGCCGAACTGACGTACTTCGGCCTCTACGCGCTCCAGCATCGCGGGCAGGAGAGCGCCGGGATTGTTACGAGCGATGGCAAAAAGTTCTGTGTCCATCGCGACATGGGACTCGTCTCGCAAATTTTTAACGGCGACGTGCTGCAAACGCTCGTCGGCAGCATGGCCGTGGGGCACACGCGCTACTCGACCACCGGCTCCTCGCACATTCGCAACGCGCAGCCACTCACCGTCGATTGCGCGAAGGGGCAGATCGCCATCGCGCACAACGGCAACCTGACCAACGCCTCGTATTTGCGTGATGAGCTGGAAGCGAAGGGGTCGATTTTCCAAACGACCGTTGATAGCGAAATCATTCTGCACCTGATGGCACAGCCGAGCCTGAACGGGCATGGCAACAACCTCATCGACACCATGCGTCGTATCGAAGGCGCGTTCTCACTCGTCATCATGACGGAGAACGAGTTGATCGGCGTGCGCGACCCGCATGGCTTTCGTCCGCTCTCCATCGGGCAGGTGGACGGCGCGTGGGTGCTGTCGAGCGAGACTTGCGCGCTGGATTTGATTCACGCGAAGTTTGTGCGCGACGTGGAGCCGGGAGAAATTGTCATCATCGACGCCAAAGGTTTGCGGAGCGTGAAGTACATGCCCGAGCAGGAGAAGCGCGCGTTCTGCATTTTCGAGTACGTCTATTTCGCGCGGCCCGACAGCACGATCAACGGGCGCAACGTTTACAAGGCGCGCGTGGAAATGGGCCGGCAGCTCGCGCGCGAATGCCCGATTCCCGCCGATGTCGTGGTGCCGGTGCCGGACAGCGGCAATTGCGCCGCGCTGGGTTACTCGATGGAGAGCAACCTTCCGTTCGAGATGGCTTTCGTGCGCAACCACTACATCGGGCGCAGTTTTCTCCAGCCGTCCCAGCTCATCCGCGACTTCAACGTGCGCGTGAAATTGAACCTCATTCCCGAACTCGTGAAGGGGAAGCGCGTCATCATCGTGGACGATTCCATCGTGCGCGGCACCACGTGCAAGACGCGCGTGAACAACCTGAAGGAAGCCGGCGCGAAGGAAGTGCATGTGCTCGTGAGCTGTCCGCCGCACATGAATCCGTGCGTGTATGGCATCGACTTTCCCGACCGCAGCAAGCTGATGGCGGCGAACTACTCGCTGGACAACATCTGCAAGTATCTCAACGCCGACTCGCTGCACTACCTTTCCATCGAAGGCATGGTGAAGGCGACGGGTCTGCCGACGAACAATTTCTGCATGGCGTGCTACGACGGGAATTATCCGGTGCCGTTCGATCCTGCGACGGACAAGGAAATCATCGAACGGCGGCGCGGGCGGACGGAGACGTTTGCCGAGGCGTTGGAGAAGGAGCAGGCGCAGATTCGGCTGCTGTAGCGGGACTGGCGTCGGCGAGGAAGCTTCGGAGAACGCCGTTTTGAAGGTGGACACGCGCGGGTGAGGAGACGCGGACCGCCGAGTCCGCAGCTCGGTTTGTCGGGTCGAACAGTTGCTAAAGCATCCGGCGGACAAGGCTGTCCGCCACTCCGCTGCTTTCCCGCTCGCCGTCCGCGCGCCGCGCTTCGTATCGTCCGCGCATGCGTCCAATCCGCGTCACCATCTGGAACGAGTTCGTGCATGAGCGCACGAACCCGGTTGTGGCGAACATTTATCCCGACGGCATTCACACCACGCTGGCCGCCGCGCTCGGAACGGACACGGCGCTGACCATTTCCACCGCGACGCTGGACGAACCCGACCACGGACTCACCGACCACCGGCTTCTGTCCACCGACGTGCTGCTTTGGTGGGGCCACGCCAAACACGACGACGTGCGCGACGATGTGGTGGACCGCGTTCATGCCCGCGTGAACTCCGGCATGGGATTGATTGTTCTGCACTCCGGCCATTACTCGAAGATCTTCAAGAAACTCATGGGCACGACCTGCGCCTTCCGCTGGCGCGAGGCGGGCGAACGCGAACGAGTGTGGGTGGTGAACCCGGCGCACGAAATCGCCGCCGGCCTCGGCGAGTGCATCGAGATTCCGCACAGCGAAATGTACGGCGAGCCGTTCACCATTCCCGAGCCGGAGGAACTGGTGTTCATCTCGTGGTTCGCGGGCGGCGACGTGCTGCGCAGCGGCGCGTGCTGGACGCGGGGCGCGGGGCGCATCTTTTATTTCAGCCCCGGCCACGAGTTGTATCCGATTTATCATCAGCCAGAAATCCAGCGCGTGATCCGCAACGCCGTCCACTGGGCACGCCCGCGCGCAGCAGCGGCGAATGTCCCGCGCCATGTGCCCGTGGAAGAGGCGCGCGAGAAAATTTCGCACCAAGGCGCGACACTCCATGGCGGCGGCGGCCAGTTGCATTGACCATGCCCTTCTTCTTCCACGACGGAATCCAGTTTCACTATCGCGACACCGGCTCGGGGGTGCCGTTTGTCCTGCAACACGGACTCGGCGCGGACACGCAGCAAATCTTCGAGATGTTCCGCCCGCCCGCCGGTTTTCGGCTGCTGTCGTTCGACAGTCGCGGACATGGCGAAACGCGTCCGTTGGGGCCGGACGAGAAAATCAACGTCGCGCAATTCGCCGATGACCTGCGGGCGTTTCTCGATCATTTGCACATCGAGCGGGCCGTCATCGGTGGCATCTCGATGGGCGCGGCGATGGCGCTGCACTTCGCGCTGACGCAGCCGGAGCGCGTGCGCGGGCTGGTCCTGTCGCGGCCCGCGTGGCTGGATCAATCGCGCGCCGAGCAGATGCAGCCCTTCGCCACGCTCGCGCAATTCATCCGCCAGCACGGCGCGCGTGAAGGAGGGGAACGTTACCGGCAGACCGCGGAGTTTCAGCAGGTGTTGAAGGTGTCACCGGACAACGCCGCCTCGCTGCTCGCGCAGTTTGCGCATCCCCGCGCGGAGGAAACCGTCGCCAAGCTGGAACGCATCCCCGCGCACATCCCCGCGCACACGCGCGCGGACTGGAAACGAATCGCGGTGCCGACGCTGGTGCTGGCGAACCGGCGCGATGCGATTCATCCCTTCGAGTTCGGCGAGGTGCTGGCGCGGGAAATTCCCGGCGCGGCCTTTGCGGAAATCGCGCCCAAGTCGGATGGCCTGGAGCGGCATGCGGAGGAGGTGCAGCGGGCGGTCGAGGATTTTCTGGTGCGGAATTTTTCGGACGGAATGGAGAAGTAATCAGTAATCAGTGAGCCAGTCATCAGCGGCGCAGTGAAGTGGCGCGAACTCGCCGGGACTGATTACTGATTACTGTTTCACTGATCTCCGAGATGCCGCCAAAGCGCGCCACGTAATAAAACAATTCCAGCTGATGAACATTCATGCCCCGGTCAGCGTGCTTTGGTCTGAAACTCCCGCTGATGCCCGCGCGCGGGAATGCTCACGACGTAGGATTTCCCGTCCGGCCGCACGGAGAGTTTGATGTAGTCGCCCGCGCACTCGCGCGCGTGGTTGGCGATGAGTTCGTCGCTCGTGTTGTTCTCCACGTCGGCCCGCACGTTCTTGTGAACTTGGTATTGCGCCTGGATGGACTTCGTGGCGCGCAGCGTGGCGATGGTCTCCTTGCCGGTGCCTTTGGTCGCGCCGTTGTTCATCACGCTCACCGTGGGCGCGAGGGACTGGATGAGCAGCGGGTTGTTGCTCACGTCGAGACCGTGGTGGTTGACCTGATAGACATCGGCGCCGCCGAGGGGATTGAACGGGCAGACGAGCGCGGCCTCGGTGTTCCACGTCAGATCGCCGCCGTCGAAAAACCGGAACGCGCCAAATTCCAGCATGAGCGCGATACTGTTTTTGTTGTCCGACTTGTCCGCCGGTTTCTCGCGGCCCGCGTCGCAATGGTCGTTCTTCATGAAGCGCGCGTTGGGAAACTCCTGTTCCTTCTGGAAGGCGATCAGGCAGCGCAGGACCGGCTGAATTCCGCCGTCAGATTTTAACGGCAGGAACGAGCCGGGCTTCATTACGCGCCGAGCGTCCGCCTTCAGGTCGCGGTAAGGCTTGATGGCCGCGAGCCAGCGATTGGTATTCGCTCCGCCGTCCGGGTCCTGCTCCGGGATGCCGTTGTCCCAGACGGTGCCGAGTGGAATTTTCACCGCCAGTTCCGCCGCGCCACCGAAGTGATCGGTGTGGAAATGCGTGGTGACGAGATGGTCGATGCGTTTCAGACCCGCGACTTCCGTGGCGACCTTGAGGATGCGGCCCGCATCGCGCCCGCCGGGATTGCCGGAATCGATCAGCACGGATTCGCCCGCCGGCGTGACGAGCAGCGTCGAGCCGCCGCCCTCGGAATCGATCCAGTAAATGTCGAAAGTTGTGTCGGCGGCGCGCAGGCCGGCTCCGCCGAGGAGCAGCAGCGCCAGGAGCAGGGACAACGGGTTGGTCATGGGCCAACCATGCCGCAGCGCCGACCGATTGGCAGCAGAAAAACCCCTTGCAGAAAAATCTTTTGCCCCTATCAATAGCGGCCCTTCCCGGGTGGCTGGATAGCTCAGTTGGTAGAGCAGAGGATTGAAAATCCTCGTGTCGGCGGTTCGATTCCGTCTCCAGCCACCATTTTTCCATTCAGCCATTTCCGCCGCCTGATGCGGGCCGGCTCGAGCCTTCAAGCGAAGAATTCCTGCGCGGGATTCGCGATTGACCGCGCCAATTCTTCTTATTGTGGTCCCGCAGTCATCATTCCGTTCGTCGGAGGATGAAAACAAAACGACTGTGAGCGCCAAGAACACCAACACCGTTCGACTCCCAGCCTTCCCAAGCGAGCATTATTCCGTCACCCCAATCCTAAGGTGAAGGATGCGGGGGCTGATACGGAAGGGCTTGCTGGAAAAACTCTGGCGTCAACGCGTCGGCCCAGAGTTGCGCCGCGTGGGGCAGGCCGGAGGCGCTGAAGTGGACGGCGTCGTAGCGGTCGCTCTGGCGCAGCGTGTCGTAATCGGGGCCGGCGTGGCAGTGCGGCACTTCGCGAATCACTTGCTCCTGCACGCGGCGAATGATCGGACGATGGCCCGGCGGGCTGGCGCGATTCACCACGATGGCCAGCTCCGGAAATTTCAAATCGACCCGCGCCTGTCGCACCCACGCCGCGTAGTTCGTGAACACCTTGCTCGCGTCATTCTCCGGCCAGTCGTTCTGCCCCTGGTCGGCGAGGATGGCGCGCACGCCGGTGACGGTGGCGTAGCGGCGGAGGGCGTGGTGGAGATTGATGTAGGGCATGCGGAGCGGTGACTTCACGAAGCTGTGCTCGAAC
>JBBQYK010000306.1:0-6211 GCA_038208765.1 Verrucomicrobiota bacterium | reverse complement strand
ACGCGATCTGCCAGCGGACGGAGAAAAAGCTCAACGAGGTCGGCGATGCGTTCGGCGTGGCCAAGCGTTATACGAAGTACGAGGATGTGCTCGCCGATCCGAACGTGGATTTCGTCCACATCAACTCGCCGATCCCCGATCACGGCTGGCAGTCGATTGCCGCGCTGAAGGCCGGAAAACATGTCGCCTCCACCGTGCCCGCTGCGACCAGCCTCGCGGAATTGAAGGAGATCGTGGACCTCGTGAAAAAGACCGGCCTGAAATACACGATGTCCGAGACCGTCGTGTATGCGCGCGAGTATCTTTTCATCAAGGAACTGCTGGACAGCGGCAAGCTCGGCAAACTGCAATTCGTCCAGGCATCACATCAGCAGGACATGGACGGCTGGCCGAATTACTGGCCCGGCCTTCCGCCGATGTGGTACGCCACGCACTGCGTCGGCCCGGTCGCTGGTTTGATTGGCAAGCCGGCGGAATACGTTTCGTGCTTCGGCTCCGGCACGGTGCGCAAGGAACTTCAGAAATGCTATGGCTCGCCCTTCGCCGTCGAGACGGCGCACATCAAGTTCAAGGGCACCGACGTGAACGCGCGCATCATTCGCTCACTCTTTGACACCGCGCGCCAGTATCGCGAGAGCATTGATGTCTATGGCGACAAGAAGTCTGTCGAATGGCCGCTGATCGAACACGAGCCGCTCGTCATCCACACGGCGAAGAAGCCCGAGCCGAAGATTCCGACGAAGGTCAAGTGCCCCGACTTCGCCAAGCGCCTGCCCAAAGGCATCGCGAAATACACGACCCAAGGCGTGTATGACGGCAGCAAGAAGATGCACCTGAGCTTCACGCAAGGCAGCGGCCACGGCGGCAGCCATCCGCATCTTGCGAACGAATTCGCGATGGCCCTGCACGAAGGCCGCGACCCGTTCCCGAACGCGAAGCAGTCCGCGAACTGGACCTGCGTCGGCCTCTGCGCCCACGAGTCCGCGCTCAAGGGCGGCGCAATTGTCAAACTTCCGGCCTTCACGATATAGTTCTGGCATGGCAACAGTGACTCTGAATCAAGTGCTGGAATTGACCCGGCGATTGCCCGGTGAAGATCAGGATATGCTCGTGGACCTGGTCCGGCGCAGTCGCGGGGAAGAGTGGCGGAAAAATCTGGCGAAGGACGCGCGACAGGCCGAGCGCGATTACCGTGCTGGCAAACTGAAGGCAGAACCGGTGGAAGACCTGATTGCTCGCCTGCACCGCAGTCTAGATCAACCGGACTCGTGAGCGCCGCGCTACGTATTGTTTCGACCAAGCGTTTTGATCGTTCTTACCAGCGGTACGTCGGGCAGGATCGGGTGCGGCGGGACAAAGTAGATGGTGCGCTAAGGCGTCTGGCGGCGGATGTGAACGAACCCGGCCTGAAGACGCATCCACTGGCCGGGGATTTGGCCGGTTCCCAGGCCTGTTCCTGTGGCTATGACTGCCGCATCGTTTTTCGGGTGG
Source organism: Verrucomicrobiota bacterium (assembly GCA_038208765.1). Classification (GTDB taxonomy): domain Bacteria; phylum Verrucomicrobiota; class Verrucomicrobiia; order Limisphaerales; family SIBH01; genus JANNGC01. The sequence goes on along the minus strand of JBBQYK010000306.1, from coordinate 4,720 downwards.
AAACGAACGCGAAAGACCACGCGCGTGAAATCGTTTTGCTGAACGTCGGCACGCACGATGAAGTTTATTGAAGTGTCAGAACAGTTAACCAAAACCAAAACCAACATAACTATGTCAGCAAAAACTGAAGGCATCGCACCCAACGCCAGCCGCCTCTTGTGGGCCGGCTTCATGGCGATTCTCGCGGCCGGCGTCGGCTTCGCCATTCGTGGCGGCATCTTTGACAACTGGGGCGCGGAGTTCGGCTTCACGGCCACGCAGCTTGGCGCGATTGGCGGCGCCGGCTTCACCGGCTTCTGCTTCGGCATCATCATCGGCGGCGTGATCTGCGACAAGATCGGCTACGGCAAGCTGGTCGTCGCAGCGTTTGTGCTGCACGTGGCCTCCTTCGCCGTGACCATGCTGGCCACCACTCCGGCCAACGCCTACCAGATGCTGACCATCGGCATGTTCATCTTCGCCTTTGCCAACGGCACGCTCGAAGCCGTGGCGAATCCGCTGGTGGCGACGCTCTTCCCGAACAACCGCACGCACTACCTGAACATCCTGCACGCCTCTTGGCCGCTGGGCATGATCTTCGGCACGGCCATCGGCTGGGTGCTGGATGACAAGATGCAGATTCACTGGAAGGTGCAGCTCGCGCTGTATCTCATCCCGACTGCGCTCTACGGCATCATGTTCATGGGCCAGAGCTTCCCGAAATCGGAAGCCTCGGCCAAGGGCGCGAGCCTCGCGCAGATGTTCAAGGATGTCGGCATCCTCGGCGCGCTGGTCGTCTGTTTCCTGCTCTCGCTCTTCTTCGCGGGCAACTTGGGCTTCCCGCCCGCCGCCGCCTACGGACTCGCAGGCGCGCTGCTCCTCGTGGTCGCGGTGATGACGAAATTTTCGCTCGGCTCGCTGCTGTTGTTCGTCCTGTTCATCACGCACGCGATGGTCGGCGCGGTCGAACTCGGCACGGACGGCTGGATTCAAAATATCACCGGCAATCTGTTCACATCGCAGGAAGGCAAGATGCTGTTCCTCTGGACCTCGCTCATCATGTTCGGCCTGCGCTTCTGCGCGCATTTCATTGAGAAGACTTTGAAGATTTCCCCCGTCGGCTTGCTGTTGATCTGCTCGGTGCTGGCCGTCGTCGGCCTGCGGCTCGCCAGCGGGATGCAAACCTTCGGCATGGCGCTCGTGGCGCTTGGCATCTACGCGGTGGGCAAGACGTTCTTCTGGCCCACCATGCTCGGCGTGGCTTCGGATCGCTTCCCGCGCACCGGTGCGGTGGCCATCTCGATCATGGGCGGCATCGGCATGTTGTCCGCCGGTTTGATCGGCGGCCCCGGCCTCGGCTACGCGAAGGATCGTTTCTCCGCCGAGACGTTGAAGACCACCGACGCGGCAACGTTCGAGCAGGTGAAAGCCGCCGCGCCGTCGAAGTTTCTTTTCTTCAACGAGGTTACCGCGATTGACGGCGGGAAGCTCGCGGAAGCGCAGAAAGTGGATGTCGCCGCGCGCACGCCCGCGCAGAAGGCCATCGTGGACTCCAGCATCACCGGCGACCGCCGGACGCTGAAGGCTGATTCCTACATCCCGCTGACCATGGCGGCGATTTACCTCTTGATGCTGCTCTATTTCAAAGCCATTGGCGGCTACAAGGCGGTCCACATCACGGAAGGTGCGCCCGGAAAACCGGTGCTTTAATTGTGGATTCTCCAACGAAGGCGGCGCTTCACGGCGCCGCCTTTTTTTATCCTCAGGCTGCGACGTGCCTGGATTGGCGTTTGGGGCCGGAGCGAGCATGACGCCTGGCCGTAAGCTCTTCGGCGGGCAGAAAATTCGCGAGGAAACCCGGACGTTCACGTCTTCCGCCGCGTTGATAGTCGCGCCATAAAGTTTGTGCGGTGAGAGTCGCGTCTAATCCGCACTCGTGCGTGAGGAACTCGAAGAGCAGTTCCATCAGCCGCAGCAGCGCAATGGTGTCGGTGCGCCGCACGCGGGCGAAGAGCCAGTCGCTGAAGGCGAGGAACGAGGCGAACGGAGCGCCGGCTTCCAGCACGGCTCGTTCGTTTGTCGCAGCCGTTCGCGCCGTGCTGGAAGCCGGCGCTCCGAGCCACAGGAGTTCCACGCTCTCGACGAAGTTGCCGCTATTGCCGACCAGTTCCCAATACTTCGCGAAGCGGCGCATCCGCTGCATCTGGGCGAAGGGGATCAGCTTGTTCTGCAAAATCTCGTAGGGCGGCTGCGCACCGTATTTCATTTCCCACGCCTCATCGTGACGCGCGATGGGCGTGCCGCGCAGGCGCTTGAGAATGCCCACTTGAATCTCCTGCGGGCGCAGCGCGATGAGCCGGTCGAAGCCGGCGCCGAAGCTTTCCACCGATTCGCCGGGCAGTCCCACGATCAAGTCAGCATGAATGTGAACGCCCGTCTCCGCGCGCAGGAAACGGAAATTGTCTTCGAGCCGCCCGTAGTTCTGGCGGCGCTTGATGAGTTCGCCAGTTTGTTCGTTGAACGTCTGGATGCCGACCTCGAATTGCAGCGCGCCGGGCGGGAACTTGGCGATGACTTCGCGCAACGGCTCGGGAAGGCGATCCGGCACCATCTCGAAATGGAAGAACAACCCCGGCTGGTAGCGGTCGAGAAAAAATTGCAGCAGCGCGCGGCTGGTCAGCAGGTTCAAGTTGAAGGTGCGGTCCACGAACTTGAACTGCTTCACGCCGCGCGCGATGAGCCGCTCCAGTTCCGTCAGCATCTTCTCCAGCGGGAATTGCCGCACCGGAATGTCGAGCGACGACAGGCAGAACTCGCAGGTGAACGGGCATCCACGCGACGCCTCCACGTAGATCACGCGGTGCGCGATGTCGTCGTCGTTGTAGAGATCGTAGGGCAAGGCGAGCCGCGCCACGTCGGGCAGTTCGGCGGGAATGATCTTCGTCGCCGGCTTTTCACCGCGCAGGAGTTGCCCGCAGACTTCCGCGAATTTCAAATCCGCCTCGCCCGTGATGACGTAATCCGCCAATTCCACAATCGGCTGCGTCTCCCATTCGTAGCTCACCTCCGGCCCGCCGAGAATGATCGTGGTTTCCGGCGAGACGCGGCGGATGGCTGACACCACTTCCAGCGTCTCGACCACGTTCCAGATGTACACGCCGAAGCCGATGATGCGCGGCGTCCGCGCCAGCAGCACCTCGGCGATGTCGAGCGGGCGCTGGTTGATGTCGAACTCGACGACGCAGGCGCGCTCGCGCAAGTCGCCGAGGTTCGCCATCAAGTAACGCAGACCGAACGCCGCGTGAATGTACTTGGCGTTGAGCGTGGTGAGCACGATGTCGGGCACGGCGGCAGAATAGCGGGGCGGGAGAAATCAGCAACGCGGCAAAAAACGGCGCGACCAAGCGTTGCGGAATCTCTCCCGTCTTGCCGCGCGCCCCGGCTCCGCTACGCTGCCGTCATGCCGAAGCAGACGTGGATTATTGCCAGCGCGCTCTCCCTGATGGTGTTGGTCGGGGTGATTTTTCTTTCCGTCCGCAACCAGAGTTTGAAGAACGCGCGGCTCGAACGCGAACTGGCCGAAGCACGCACGGCGCTGGAAAAACAATCCGGCGAACTCGGCTCCTTGAGCAACAAACTCGATGACGCCGAAAGCGCGATGGTGAAACTCTCCGAGGAAAACAAGACCGTCACGCAAACGCAGGCCAGCCTCGAAGACGAAATGCGCAAGGCGCTTGAATCGAAGGAAGTCACCATCTCGGAACTGCGCGGCAAGCTGACCGTGAACATTCTCGACCGCATCCTGTTCGACTCCGGCGAGGCGGAGTTGAAGGTGGAAGGTCAGCGCATCTTGGAAAAAATTGCCGGCGTCCTCGCGCTGCACACGAACCGCCAGGTCCACATCATCGGCCACACCGATGACGTGCCGATTCACCGGAAGTTTGCCAGCAACTGGGAACTCTCGACCGCACGCGCGACCGCCGCCGTGCGGTTTTTGCAAGAGCGCGCCAGCGTCGATCCGCGCCGACTCGGCGCGCTCGGCTACGGCCAGTTTCATCCGGCGGTGCCGAATACGACGGCGGAAGGACGCGCGAAGAATCGACGGATTGAGGTAGTAATTCTGCCGCTGGAGCTCGCCGTCCCGGCCGGTAACGAAAAGCAATAGTTGCCAATAGGTAAGACCCGCTTAAAATCTCCGCATGACAATCAACCTCGGTGAACATTTTGAACGCATGGTGGCGGACCTGCTTTCCGCCGGACGGTTTCAGAACCAGAGCGAAGTCATCCGGGCCGGCATGCGGTTGCTGGAGGACTTCGAATACAGTCACGATCCGAAACTGGAGACCGAACTGACGCGCCGCCTCAAAGGCCCAACAAAACCCCTGCCCAAGAACTTCTTCACGCGCATCAAGAAGCGCGGTCATCAGCGCCTCCAGTCACAGTCTCTCAAAAAGGCGGCATGAAACCGCTCCATCTCCACGAGGAGATCGAGGCGGACGTGGAGGAAATCTGGGATCGAATCGCGCAGGACGATCCCTCCGTGGCGGATCGCTTCGTGGATGCGGTGGAAAGGACTTTCGCGCAAATCGGACGTCATCCGGGCATCGGTCACCACCGCCGCTGGCGCAGCCGCCTACTCGCCGACCTGCGCATCTGGCGTGTCGGGGGTTTCCCGAACCATCTGGTTTTCTACCGGGAAGAGGAAAACTTCGTCGCCATCGTGGCAGTGCTGTCAGGCCAG
>JBBQYK010000305.1:0-6221 GCA_038208765.1 Verrucomicrobiota bacterium | reverse complement strand
GGATTTTTATTCGCTCAAGGCTTTCTTCGCCGACGTGCGGCAGTGGGGCGTGTACAGCGATTACAAATACACGCCGAACCCTGACTTGAAGGGCTGGAACAACGACTATCCGTTCCCGCCGGAGGAAGTGGTGGAGAGTCCGTATCTGAAGCGGCGCATCATGAAGTTGCAGTCGCAGATTCAGGAAGTGGCCACCATAGCGGCAAAAACGGCGAGCAAAGAAGCGCGCGCGGCGTGGGAGAAATCCACGAAAGCTGTGCTGAAGAAAAATCCCGACGGCTGGATCGTGCCGACGGCGTTTCCACTCGTGACGAACATCGCCGTGGTGACGAACAGGATGAAACTCACGAACCTCGTCGCGGCCACGGAGAGCAAACCCGCCGCGACCAACCTGACGACGAAGACGTCGTTCAAAACGAACAGCACGGTCAGCACGAACTTCATCGCGCAGGCCGACGGCTCACTGTTGTTCGGAAGCAAGGCGGACGGGCATCCGATTCCGCTGCGGCTGGAGGCGGGTTCGTTCGCCGCGCTTCGCCTCGAACTCATTCCGCACGCCCGGCACAGCAACACGATCTTTCGCGGCAAGACCACGAGCGCGACGTTGCAGCTTTCCGCCACACTCCGACGCGCGGGTGAAAAGAAAGAAACGAAGCTGGCGTTCTATCATGCTGATGCGGACCACAAGGAACCGCGTTACGCGAACGGCTTTGAAATCCTCGGCATCAAGGACAGTTGGAAAGTGGCCCGCGATCACGCCAAAGAAAGGCAGACCGGCGTGTGGCTGCTCGATCCTCCGGTCGCGGTCGCGGATGGCGATGTGCTGACGGTGTCGTTGAAGACGAACGTCATCGGCTGTTTGCGCGTGAGCGTGTCGCCGCTCGTCCCCGTAGCCGCGTCTCGTGAGAGCGCGGCCACACAAATCTCAGCCGCGCTCTTACGAGACGCGGCTACGAGTGCGGCTTGGCTCGCCAGCACCGCCTCCGACACCAATGCCTTTGCTGAATACAAAAAACTCCACCGTGAGATTCAGGAATGTCGCGGCGGCCGATCACCCACAGTCGTCACCGTCGCCTGGAAGCCCGACCTCACACGCGTGCTGCCACGCGGCAACTGGCTGAGTGACGACGGCGAAATCGTCGAGCCACAACCGCCGCATTTTTTGCCGCAGTCCAAACACGAGGGCGCAAACCAACTCACGCGCCTCGATCTCGCGCGCTGGCTCGTCGCGCGCGAGAACCCGCTGACCGCGCGCGTGGCGGTGAACCGTTTCTGGAAACAATTCTTCGGAGCCGCGCTGGCGACGCCGGTGGATGATCTGGGCTTGCAGGGCGAGCCGCCCAGCCATCCCGAGTTGCTCGACTGGCTGGCGGTTGAATTCATGGAGCCGACGGTCGCCGTCCAAAGTCCAAGGTCCAAAGTCCAAGGTCAGAAAGCGTGGGACGTGAAGCATCTCGTCCGCCTCATGGTCACTTCGTCCACTTACAAACAGAGCTCCAATCTGCGCCGCGAGTTGCGCGATCCTGATCCGAGCAACCGCTGGCTCGCGTCGCAGAACCCACGGCGGCTCGAAGCGGAATTCGTCCGCGACAATGCGCTGAAAATCTCCGGCCTGCTCAACGAGGAAATTGGTGGACCGAGCGCACATCCGTATCAGCCCGGCGGGTACTACGTGAACTTGCAGTTTCCAGACCGCGATTATTTCGCCAGCCAGGATGACCGCCAGTACCGCCGTGGCGTGTACGCGCACTGGCAGCGCACGTTTCTCCAGCCCATGCTGGCGAACTTCGACGCACCGAGCCGCGAGGAATGCACTGCGCTGCGCCCGATCTCGAACACGCCGCAGCAGGCGCTCACGCTGTTGAACGATCCCAGCTTCGTCGAAGCGGCCCGCGTCCTCGCGCAGAAACTTCTCGTCGCGCCCACGAAGACGGATGAGGCGCGATTGAACTTTGCCTATCAACGCGCGCTCGGTCGCAACGCCAAACCTGTTGAACTCTCTTCGCTGAAAAAATTCCTCACCGCCCAGCGCGAACATTTGCAGGGCGATGCGGATGAGGCGGTGAAGTTGCAGAAAGTCGGACTGGCTGAGACGCCCAAGAACACAGACGCGGTGGAACTGGCCGCATGGACCAGCGTCTGCCGCGTGATTCTGAACCTGCACGAAACTATTACGATTTACTGAGCCGCCATGAAGACTTTTGACGAACAACAATTCGCCCTCTCCATCAATCGCCGCACGTTCCTGTCCCGCTCGGCCTATGGCCTTGGCGGCATCGCACTGGCCTCGTTGCTGGGGCCGACGCTTTCCCGTGCGGTGGAGCGTGCGGCGGGAAAATCCGGCGGCATCATCAGCCCTCTGCACTTTCCACAGAAGGTGAAGCGCGTGATTCACCTTTGCATGGCGGGCGGGCCGTCGCACTTGGAGACGTTTGATTGGAAGCCGGAGTTGAAGAAGCTGGATGGCAAGGCGTTTCCCGAGTCGTTCACGAAGGGACAGCAACTCGCGCAATTGCAGAACACGGAACTGAAGGCGCGCGGCGCATTCGTCGAGTTCAAGAAACACGGCCAGTCGGGGCAGGAAATTTCCGCGCTTTTCCCGCACATCGCGACGCTGGCGGACGACATCTGCATCATCCGCTCGATGCACACGGAGCAGATCAATCACGACCCGGCGCACGCCTTCATGAATACCGGCTCGATCATCAAGGGCCGGCCCAGCATGGGTTCGTGGCTGCTCTACGGTCTCGGTGCGGAGACGGACAATCTCCCCGGCTACATCGTGCTCACGTCGCAGGGCAAGTCCGGCGCGCAGCCCGTGTCGGCGCGGCAGTGGTCGGCGGGATTTTTGCCGAGCAAGTTTCAAGGCATTCAATTTCAGTCCAAGGGCGACGCGGTGCATTACGTCGGCAATCCCGAGGGCGTGTGCCAGAGCACGCAGCGGCAGGTCGTCGAGGAAGTGCAGCGGCTCAACGGCATCCTCGCCGAAGACCGGCTCGACCCGGAAATCCAGACGCGCATCGCGCAATACGAACTGGCGTTTCGGATGCAGTCCAGCGTGCCCGAACTCACCGACTTCAAAAAAGAGTCGAAGGAGACGCTCGAAATGTACGGCGTGAAGGAACCGGGTGATGGCAGCTACGCTTCCAACTGTCTGCTCGCGCGCCGGCTGGCCGAGCGCGGCGTGCGCTTCATCCAGCTTTACCATCGCGCGTGGGATCATCACGGCGACATCGAGAAGGAAATGCCGAAAGCCGCGGAAGCGTGCGACCGCCCGAGCGCGGCGCTGATCAAGGATTTGAAGCAACGCGGACTGCTCGACGACACGCTCATCATCTGGGGCGGTGAATTTGGCCGCACGCCGATGGGCCAGGGCAGCGGGCGTGATCATCACATCAACGCGTTCTCCATTTTCCTCGCGGGCGGCGGCATCAAGGGCGGCGTGTCGTGGGGTTCAACCGATGAACTCGGTTACAAGTTCGTGGACAACGACCAGAAAGTTCACGTCAACGATCTGCACGCCACCATGCTTCACCTCTGCGGAATTGATCACAAGCGGTTGAGCTACCGTTATCAGGGCCGCGACTTCCGGCTCACGGATGTGGCGGGGCATGTGGTCAAGGGGATTCTCGCGTAGCCGCGCGTCCCCGCTCCCGCCCGGGATCGCTCCCCAGTTTCAAGCCAGGCGAAATGTGCCCGCACCCGCTGACACGCCCGGTTTCCCGGCCCGAAAGAATTCTATTTTTGTGCCGATACCTAGCGAGAAATGATGACCATTGACCTCGCCCGCTCACCGGCGGCGGCCACGACGCCCGGAAAACCGTCGGTGTCCGCGCAGAATTCGCTCGAAAGCGGACGGCCACCTGGGCGATCAAGCGCCGTGGCCGAGCGCAAACAGTTCCATGACGATCGCGTCGCCCGCCGTCCCGAGGAACTCCAGCGGCAGTATCATCAACTGCTGAAAAACTATTTCGGCTTTCTCGTGCCTCCCGGACAGCGCGTGCTGGAAGTCGGCTGCGGTCTCGGGGACTTGCTCACCAGCGTGAAACCGTCGCGCGCGGTCGGCGTGGATTTCAGTCCGAAGGCGATTGAGGCCGCGCGCCAGCGCCATCCGCAGGCGGAGTTCCACGTCGCAGACGCGGCGGAGTTCGAGGCGGCAGGACCGTTCGACTACATCGTCATGTCGGATCTCGTGAACGACGTGCCGGACGTGCAGCGCGTCTTCGAGCGCGCGCGCCGAAATGCCGCGCCCGACACGCGGCTGGTGCTGAACTTCTTCAACCAGCTCTGGCGTCCCGTGCTGACCATGGCGCAGAAGCTCGGCCTGAAAGCCCCGACGCTCCCGCAGAACTGGCTCTCGCTCGACGACGTGAAAAACCTGCTGCATCTCGCCGGCTGGGAAGTCGTGAAGTCCGACGTGCGGATTCTCTGGCCCGCGCGCACGCCTTTGGTCGGAACGTTTTTGAACCGCTGGGTCGCGCCGCTGTTGAAACATTTCTGCCTGACCATCTTCGTGGTCGCACGTCCGCGTCCGGAGGTGGAGCCGGATATACATTACCGCTGCTCGGTGGTCATCCCCGCGCGCAACGAGGCGGGCAACATCGAAGACGCCGTGCAGCGCGTGCCGGAGATGGGACGCGGCACGGAGATTATTTTCATCGAGGGCGGATCAAAGGATAACACTTGGGATGAAATCCAACGCGTCGTGAAAGCGTATCCGCACCGCGACATCAAGGTGCTGAAGCAGCAGTCGAAGGGCAAAGGCGGCGCCGTGCGCGAAGCGTTCGCCGTGGCGACGGGCGACATCCTGTTCATCCTCGACGCGGATTTGACGATGCCGCCGGAGGAGCTGCCGAAGTTCTACGAGGCCGCGCGCAGCGGCACGGCGGACTTCGTGAACGGCGTGCGCCTCGTGTATCCGATGGAAGAGGAGGCCATGCAGTTCCTGAACATGATCGCGAACAAATGCTTCGGCCTCACCTTCTCGTGGCTGCTCGGCCAGTCGATCAAGGACACGCTCTGTGGCACGAAGGTTCTGTTCCGCTCGCAGTATGAACTCATCGCGAAGAATCGCGCCTACTTCGGCGACTTCGATCCGTTTGGTGATTTTGATCTGCTCTTCGGCGCGGCGAAGTTGAACGCGCGCATCATCGACCTGCCGATTCGTTACCGCGCCCGCACCTACGGCGAGACGAACATCTCGCGCTGGAAACACGGCTGGTTGTTGTTGCGCATGACGTGGTTTGCGGCGCGGCGGCTGAAGTTTTTGGCGTGAACGGGTGGCGTCTAGTGGGGCAGCCGTCCCGGCTGCCACTTCGTCCCTGGGCCGTCCCGGCTCAGTCAGACAAACCGCAGGCGGGACGCCCACGGAACTCTGGCAGCCGGGACGGCTGCCCCACTAGACTGCCGCCACGCGCATGACGCCGCTGGAGCAGCATCAGATCGAAATCGAGCAGAACCTCGCCCGCTGGCGCGGCAAGCCGTTGTTGCAAAAAATCTACGCGGGCTTTTACGAAAAAATTCTCCGGCACATCGACACCGGCGCGCCCGGCGCGGTCGTGGAAATTGGCTCCGGCATCGGCAACCTCAAGGCGCACCTGCCGCGCGCCATCTGCACCGACTTGTTTCCGAACCCGTGGCTCGACCTCGTGTGCGATGGCTACGAACTGCCCTTCGCCAGCGGCAGTGTCTCGCATCTGATTCTCTTCGACGTGTTTCATCATCTGCGCCGGCCGCGCGCATTCCTGAACGAAGCGCGCCGGGTGCTCACGCCGCAGGGGCGCGTGATTTTGTTCGAGCCGTTCATCAGCGTGGCGAGCTATCCGGTCTATGGACTGTTGCATCACGAGCCGGTGGCAATGAAGGAGCCGGTGGATTTCGCGGATACTTATCCGCGCCCGCGCGATTACTACGCGGCGCAAGGCAATGCCACGCGCCTGTTCTTTCACGGTGAATCAGGCCACTGGCTGAAGGGCTGGAACGTGGCGCACGCGGAGGCGTTCAGCGCGTTCAGCTATCTTCTGAGCGGCGGCTACAGCAAACCCGCGATGTATCCCGCCGTGCTGCTGGGTCCGATGCGCGGCTTGGACTCGGCGCTCTCGTGCTGTCCGCGCCTGTTTGGCGGGCGGTGTTTGGTCGAACTGCGGAAGAAGTGATGTTGGAGCGCCGGCTTCCAGCACGGCGCGTTGGAATCCATCCGGCTGAACGCGCCGTGCTGGAAG
>JBBQYK010000304.1:0-6268 GCA_038208765.1 Verrucomicrobiota bacterium | reverse complement strand
GCCATGCGCGACAGCGGCGACAAACTCTCGTTCCCCAGCGATCCCGCGCGGCCCGTCGTGGACAAGCATTCCACCGGCGGCATTGGCGACAAAGTTTCGCTCCCGCTCGCGCCGTTGCTCGCGTGCCTCGGCTTTCGCGTGCCGATGATTTCCGGGCGCGGCCTCGGCATCACCGGCGGCACGCTCGACAAACTGGATTCCATTCCCGGCTATCGCTCGCGGCTCACGCGCGAGGAAATCATCCGGCAAGTGCAGGACATCGGCTGCGTCATCTGCGGCCAGACGGAGACGATGGTGCCCGCAGACCGGCGGCTCTACGCGTTGCGCGACGCGAGCGGCACGGTGCCTTCCATCTATTTGATCACCGCCTCGATTCTCTCCAAGAAGCTGGCGGAAGGAATCGAAGCACTGGTGCTCGACGTGAAATTCGGCACCGCCGCCTTCATGCAAACGCGCGACGACGCGCGCGCGCTCGCGAAATCCATGACCGTGATCGCCAACGAGGCCGGCGTGAAGACGCGCTCGCTGCTCACGGACATGAACCGTCCGCTCGGCCGCACCGCCGGCAACTGGCTGGAGGTGAAGGAGTCGGTGGAATGTCTCGAAGGTGGCGGTCCGGCGGATTTGCGCGAACTCGTCATCGACTGCGCGGCGCATCTGATGGTGGTGACGGGCAAGGAGGGTGAGCTTTCCGACGCGCGCTCGAAAGCCACCGCGCAAATCGACTCCGGCGCGGCCTTGCAGAAGTGGAACGAGATGCTGCGCACGCAAGGCACGGATATGGCGGCGTTCGAGGAAAAATTATCGCGCGACCACACCGCGCCGGTGGTTTTGGAAGTGCAAGCGCCGCGCACCGGATTTGTTGCGAAGGCCGATGCGCGGATTCTGGGTGAAGTGGTGCGCGACCTTGGCGGCGGGCGCATGACGAAAGATGCGGCGGTGGATTTTGACGTGGGCTTGGATCAATTAGTCGCGGTGAGCGAAGCGGTGAAGGCGGAAGGAACGCTCGCCCGAATCCACGCACGCAACGCATCGCAGGCCGAAGGTGTGGCGGCGCGAGTGGTGTCAGCGTTTGAAATTTCTGAGCAGCCGGTCAGTCAGCCGCCGTTGGTCGTGGAGATTTTGTGATCTGAAGGCCCAGAGGGCCGGCCAGAAATTAGCCGGTGGCGTAAGCCACCGGTTTTATCCGAAAAGGAATCAGCCCCGGCAGGGGCGGAACATGAACGATTCTTGCGCCCCTCCGGGGCGGTATTGGATTCCAACATTTCCGGTGGCTCACGCCACCGGCTAATTTCTGACCGGCCCTCCGGGCCGACCCGGAGGGTGCGGCACGAGATAGTTTCGGTCATTCGCTCGTCACAGTTGCCCTGATCCCGTTTTTCATTAAACTGCGCCGCCTGTGAAACTGTCGCGCACCACATTGTTGCTCGTGCTGCTCAACGCCACCTGGCTGGCGGTGGCGAGCTGGTACATCGTGCGCCACTTCGACGGCGCGCAGGCTGAACCGCGCGTGCTGATGGTGACGAATTACGTGCCGATGTTCAAAGCCTCGCGCCCGGCCACGCCCGCGCCCATCACCGTCATCACCAACATCGTCGCGGCCACGAATGAGTTTCGCTGGGCGCAACTGGAGTCGGAGGATTACCGCGATTACATCACGCGGCTGCGCGCCATCGGCTGCCCGGAGCAGACCATCCGCGATCTGGTGATCGCGGACGTGGACAAGTTGTTCGCGCCCAAAATGAACGCCTCCAGCGTGGGGCCTCGTGAGGTGAAATACTGGCAGCCGGTGGAGCAGGAGATGTGGGACGGCTCGGCGGAGCAGGCCGCGCTGCGCCAGCAACGCGCCGTGGACTACGAAAAGCGCGAGGTCATCCGGCAGTTGCTCGGCGTGGATTTGATCGGCGAACGGCTGCGCGTGCAGGGCCAGTCGGATTATCACGGGCAGCGCCTCGGTTTTCTGCCGGAGGAAAAACGCGCGCAGGTCCGCAGCGTGCTGGATCAGTTCGCCGACAAGGAGCGCGAGCTGATGGAAGAGCAAATCGACAACGGCGACGGCTTCCTCGCCACCGGCGATCTCGCGCGGATTCGCAAAGCGAAAGACGCCGCGCTGACGCCGCTGCTCACGCCCGAGGAGCGCGCGCAGTATGATTTGTGGTTCTCCGATTCCGCCAGCGCCGTGCGCCAGAGCGTCTTCGGCATGAGCGCGACGGAGGAGGAATTTTTGAAGCTCTACCAGTTGCGGAAAGACTTGGATGCGCAGGGCGGCGCGGACAATCAGAAGGCGCTGGAACAGTTTCAACAGGCGGCGCAGAAGGCGCTCGGCCCGGAGCGCCACGCCGAATGGACGCGCGCGCAAGACCCGAACTACCGCGAACTGGCGCAGGTCGCCGCGCGCTTCAAACTGCCTACCGCCACCGCCGCCGAACTGCACAGCTACTGGGAGCCGATTGAAGCGGAGCGCGCGCGCGTGGACGCCGATCCCAATCTCAACGTCACGCAACGGGACGCGGCCTATCGTGCCATCGCGGACGAGACGCAGAAAATTTTCAAGGAGGCACTCGGCGAGAAGGCGTTCCGCTACTACTCGCGGCGCACGGGGAATCCGTGGACGACGGCGGGGCCGTAGGGGCAGTGAAACAGTAATCAGTAATCAGTGATTCAGTCAGGACGCGCACCACGTTTCAACGCCCACTGATTACTGATAACTGTTTCACTGATTACTTCCCCCCTCCCTTTTGCCCGATGGACTTTGCCGTTCAACCCGCTATTTTCCCGGCCATGAGCGAGTTCAAGTTTTCCTGCCCGCATTGCGACCAGCATTTGCAATGCGAGGACCGCCTGGGCGGAAAACAAATTCAGTGCCCGGCGTGCAAGCACCTCATCGTCATCCCGCCCTCGCCCTCGCAGCAGGCCGGCGGAAAGTTCACGCCCGAGTCCGGACACACTTGGGCCACTTACATTCCACGCCAGCCGAAGCCGCCCACCCCGCCCGCGTCTTCCGAGTAATAAATTTTCCGTCACCTTGCGACGGTCTTGAACATCCTGTGGCTCAACTCAGTCAACCAACGCCATGCAATCGTCTGTGACGCCAATGGAAAAGACCGCCGCGCCGTTTGATTTTCAACCGCGCACCCGGCTGGTCTTCGGCGTCCACGCCGTCGAACGCGTGGGCGAAATCATCCGCGAGTTCGGAGCGAAGAAAGTTTTGCTCGTCACCGATCCCGGCATCGCGAAGGCGGGCCACGCCGAACATGTTTTGAAAAGTCTCGCCGCAGATGGCGTGAGCGCGGTCGTCTTTGACAAGGTGCGCGAGAATCCCACGACGCGCTGCGTGGATGACTGTCTCGCGGTCGCGAAGGCCAGCGGCATCGAGGCGATCATCGGACTGGGCGGCGGCAGTTCGATGGACACCGCCAAGGGCTGCAACTTTCTCCTGACCAACGGCGGGCAGATGCGCGACTACTGGGGCGTGGGCAAGGCGACGAAGCCGATGCTGCCGCTCGTCGCCATTCCCACCACGTCCGGCACGGGCAGCGAATGCCAGAGCGCCGCGCTGATCGCGGACGAAGCCACGCACCAAAAGATGGCCTGCCTCGATCCCAAGGCCGCCGCGCGCGTCGCCATTCTCGATCCGGCGCTGACCGTCTCGCAGCCCGCGCGCGTCACCGCCTGCACCGGCATTGATGCCATCGCGCACGCCGTGGAAACCGCCGTGACGAAGAAGCGCAACCCGTTCTCGCTGATGTTCTCGCACGAAGCCTTCAAGCTGCTGGCGCCGAATTTCTCCCGCGTGATCGCGAATCCCCACGACCTCGACGCCCGCGGAAAAATGCTGCTCGGCGCCGCCTTCGCAGGCACGGCGATTGAAAACTCCATGCTCGGGGCCGCGCACTCGGCGGCGAACCCGCTCACCGCGCATTACGACGTCGTTCACGGTCAGGCCGTGGGCATGTTGCTGCCGCACGTCATCCGGTTTAATGCCGAGAACGAGGCCGCACGGCTGGGCTATGCGGAACTCGCTTCCGCGCCAGAAATCGCCTGCGTGAGTGAAGGTGTGGAGCAGGCGGTGGAAGCGCTCATCCGCGAAATCCAGACCCTTCTCGAACTCGCCAAGATGCCCGCGACCCTCGGCGAGTGCGGCGTGAAGCAAAAAGATTTGCCAATGCTCGCGGCGGAAGCGGCGAAGCAGTGGACCGCGACCTTCAATCCCCGCGCCATCACCGAGAAAGATTTCCTGACGCTCTACGAGGCGGCGTTTTGAAGCGGCTCATCATCCTGAACCCGGCGGTTCGACCAGTCGGCGTGGCAGATCACGCGCTCCATGAATCAGCCGGACGGCCTGCAACGCATCGGTACGAACGCGGTAAAAAATCACGGTCCGATGAAAGGGGCGTTCGATGACATGAGAGCGCAAGCTTTGAAGCTTGGGATGCTGGAAGTGACGCGCCCGCCCCAACTCGGGGTGCAGGCAGAGCTGTTGGAGAGTCACATCCACTGACTCTTGAAAGCGCCGGGCCACATCTGCTCCGGCTTCGCGCACATACCACAAGGCCCGCAGCGCAAAGTCTTCCAGAAAGTCATCAGTCTTTTGTAGGCCGAGGCTCATCCCCGCTTTTCTTCACGGATGATGCGTTCGACGATGGCGCGCATTTCCTCCGCAGAATAGGGCGTGTAGGGGCCATCAACGGATTTCAACAACGCGGCTTCCAATTCCGCGCTGTCGGCCTGGGGATCGAGAAGTTCACCAGCGGTGAGCGTGGCGCGCTGGGCGCCATTGGTCAGCGTGATCACGCTTCCGAGACTGGCCTCGGTGACAAGCTGGCCGAGCTGTCCTTGCGCTTCGTGGACGGTGAGCGTTTTCATGGCGACAGATTAGTGGCCGCAGCAACTGGGAACAAGTTTGCCTTTGTCTCCCTCACTTGCGTGGGCTCAACTGTTTGTCCATCCACGCCAGCCGCTGCTCGATGAACTTCTTCACCCACGCGACTTCCTCCTCGTAAGTGGCGAAGGCGTACCACTGCGGATTGATGGGCCGCCCGAGGATGGGCCACTTCTCGAAGTTGCGCTTCTGCGACTCGTCCAGCAGCGCGGCCATTTCATCGACGCGACCGAGCACGCGCTTCGTGGCGAGGACGTTGGTGCGGAGCTGCGTCCAGCGCGCGACGTATTGCTCGCCGAAGGCCGGGTCGTCGAAGAGACGGCGGTACCAGGTCAGTTCCTTGTCGTCGAGCTGCGGCCAGAGCCAGTATTCGGGCAGCCAGCCCTGCTTGCCGTTGGCGTTTCCGAAGCTCAGGTTCCAGTCCCAGATTGGATCGGCTTTGATCTTCCCGCCACGATCCTTGTGATAAAAAACGCTGAAGCGAAACCCGTCCACGTTCTTCGTGAACTCGGTGAGCAGGTGGTAGTCGATGAACGAATCCGCATCGAGGAACGCGCGCCAGCCTTTCACCGGATCGCGAAAGTCGGGACCGTAAAGCGCACTCTCCAGATCGTTCAGGTGCTGGCGCAGCCAGACTTTTTGTGGCGCGGTGATGTCGTCCACGTCCGGCTCCACGAAGTAGAACTGGTTCGTGCGGAGCGAGGTGCGGAAATACTCCTCATCCTTCAGCGCCTCGGCTTCATCGGGCAACGAGTCGCGGAACGCCAGCGGCAGGCGCGTGGACGCGAAGCCGAGGTGATTGGTATAGACCGGATTCTGCCGGGTGCTGCGGCTCGAACTCGAACTGCTGCTGCTGCGCGTGGCCGTGGAGGCGGGTGGAAAACCTTTCGGATCGGCGGGAAATCCGCCGGGGCCGGTCGGAAAACCCCGGCGCGTGCTTTGCGAAACCTGGCCCGCGCCGTAACCCTCGCCACCCACCGGGCCGCCGCCCGAGTCCGTATGGTCCTTCTTGAACAGGTAGCCGCCCGTGATGTCCGGCGCGCTGTCGTCGTCCGGTTTCAACTTCGTGATGTTGACGCGCTCCTTACCGCGCTTCACGCGCTCCTCGAAGACATACACGCCCGCGTAATCCCGCCGGCTCAGTTTGCCCGCCGTGCGCTGCACGAACACTTCGACGAATTTTGTGCGCGGCGCCCAGTGCCCCATCGCGGCATGCAGCTCGTAAGCCAGCACGTCGCGCAGCAGCGCCTTGTCGGGATACGGCGCGTAGAGAATCCAGTCGCTGTCCGCCGGGAAACCGAAGAACGGCGCGGACACCGGATCGCCCACACCGTCGATCAATTTCACCGTGAAGGAATTCTTCGGATAACGCAGCGAGGCGCGACC
>JBBQYK010000303.1:0-6361 GCA_038208765.1 Verrucomicrobiota bacterium | reverse complement strand
CAGAAATTAGCCGGGGGTTGAGCCGAGCAACGCGAGGCGATACCCCCGGACAGGGGACGCAATGGGAATGCACCCTGGAGGGGTGCCAGAGATTCGCGCCAATGATCGGGCGACGAAAACGCAGAACGATTCTGGCACCCCTCCGGGGTGCGGGACGTTTTGCGGACGGCTACCGGGGGTGTCGCTGCGCTCAACCCCCGGCTAATTTCTGGCAGCCCTCCGGGCTGGCTGGGAAGGCGCTTCGTTGGCGGTTCAGATTTTTGCGCTGATTTCACGTTCGTCGGAATTCGTCGCGCTTTTGCCTCAACCACGTTTGGTCAAAACCTTCTTCTCATACGCCTTCACGTCCGCCAGCCACGCCTCGCCGACCGGCACGCCTTTGGTTTCGCAGTAGTAATCCCACACCGCGCCGAAGGGGAGTGCGCGGGCTTCTTCCTGAAGGGCGAGGCGGGCGGTGTTGTCGCCAGCAAGTTCGGCGGCGCGGATGGCGGGCGGTTCGAGCAGCGCGAGGAGGAGGGCGCGAAGCAGGTTGCGCGTGCCGATGACCCACGCGGCGATGCGGTTGATGCTCGCGTCGAAATAGTCGAGACCGAGGTGGACGCGCGTGCCGTCGGCGTCTCGCCGACTCCCCGCCACCCGACCGGCGGGACGCCGGGGGCACACGACTTCGCGGGCGATGGCCTGGAGTTCGTCAGTGAAGGTGACGACGTGGTCGCTGTCCCAGCGGACGCCGCGGCTGACGTGCAACAGAATCTCCGGCAGGTAGAGCAGCACGCTGGAGATTTTGTCGGCGATGCACTCGGTGGGATGGAAATGGCCGGCGTCGAGGCAGAGCATCTTGCGGCGCGTGATGGCGTAGCCGAGGTAAAATTCGTGCGAGCCGACGGTGCAACTCTCCGCGCCGATGCCGAACAGCTTCGGCTCCACAGCATCAAGGTTGTGCCTGGGCGACAATGATTTTTGGAAAATGGCGTCGAGCGATTCGGCGAGGCGCGCGCGTGGCGTGGCGCGGTCGGCGGGCGTGTCCTTGAAGCCATCAGGAATCCAGACGTTGGTCACGCAGGGTGTGCCGAGCGCCTGACCCATCGCCGCACCGATCTCACGCGAGCGGCGGCAGTGTTCGATCCAGAATTGGCGGATGCCTCGGTCGCGATGCGAGAGGGTGAAGCCATCCGCGGCCTTGGGATGCGAGAAGCACGTCGGGTTGAAATCCAAGCCGAGACCATTCGACTTCGCCCACGCGACCCAGTTGTTGAAGTGCGCAACTTCGATTTCGTCACGGTCCACTTTCTTTCCGCCAAACTCGCCATACATCGCGTGGAGATTCACGCGGTGCTGGCCGGGGATGAGCGACAGCGCCTTCCTCAAATCCGCACGCAGTTCATCCGGCGTACGAGCCTTGCCGGGGTAGTGGCCCGTGACCGCGAGTCCGCCACCGAGTTCGGGTGGTACAAAACTTTGTTGCATATGCGACGAAAGTTCGTCCGGCCGTCTTTCGAAGCCGCCCACGTCATCGCCCTGCCAGCAGTGGAGCGAGACGGGGATTTTCGCGAGCGCCTGGAGTGCGCGCGCCGTGTTCACGCCGAGCGCGGCATAGCGTTCTTGGGCCAGGGTGTAAGCGGGCGCGGCGCCGCGGCGGGCCGCGGGTTGAGATTTCGGGGTCATGGCGGGCAGAGAGTAAGAAGCCCGCTGAACGGGTGCCAAAAGATTTTGGCGGAGGATAAAACAAGTGGGGCCGGCGTCCCGCCCGCCTTCAGTCCTTGGGCCGTCCCGGCTAAAGGACACCAGCCGGGACGGCCAGTGAACTGGCGGCAGCCGAGACGGCTGCCCCACTACTTCAAGGCCATGTTCAGCGTCATGGGCCGGGGCCGCGCCTCGGGCTGCCCTCGGTGTTGCGGCCGTGGTCGGTGCGGCGGTCGTATTCTTTCTCGCGGGCGCGGTGGTCCTCGACCACGCGATTGGCCTGATCGTTGAGAACATTTTTCAACTGATCGCAGTTCGCCTGCGCGGATGCTTCGCCGAGGCGCTGGCGGACTTCGGCGGCGGCGGCGAGGGCGAGGCGGGCGTGGCCGGTTTCGTGCGCGAGCAGGTTGGTGTAGTAGCGCGTCCAGCGTTCTTTCGTTTCGGGCAGCACGTCCGGCGGCGGCGTCCAGCGCGGCATGGTGGTGGTGATCTTCGTGGTGGTGCTGAAGCCGGACAGCGCGCAACCGCCAGCGTTCTCCGTGAAATTAAACCGCCAGGTGACAGTCCACCGGGTGTCGCCATCGAACGGGTCCGACCACGGACGCGCGGTATCGATGGAGCGGCGGATGGCGCGGAAGTCAGAACCGGTGACGGCGTAGTAGTTGGTCGTCCACTGGACGGTCTGGGTGCGGGCGGTGGCGACGCCGGTGAAGATCAGAAGCGTCGCCAGACAAAACGAGCGGGTGAATCGGGAGTTCACAGGCGGAGCGGTTGCAGAAAAATTGGTGCGCATAGCAGGACTTGAATCGGCTAATGCGGGGTTTTCTTGGTTGCTCATAGTTGCTTTTCAATGCGATTGCCTGCTAGTGGTGATACGTGAATACGCAAGCAATGGCAATGTCTTTCATGCAATCATGCGCAAGGAGATGAAGAATTATCTGTGCGGGATTGTGTCAGTGATTGGAGGTGTGCGGTAACTGTGCGGGATGGCGGGAAGGGCAAAAGTTGTGCGGAAGTGTGCGGCGGAAATTCGGGGCGGGGGGGGAAGGAAGTAATTCTTATTTTGGCCGGGCCGACCCGTCACCGCCGATCCACCCCGACCCGCCCGCAGTCAAACATCCACGCTTCGTTCTTTCCCCGCCTTTTACCCAAAGTGGATTTTTAGAGGTTGCCAGTGTGGACTTGTTGCTGGCTGTCACGGGCGGGAGTAGCATTCGGGCATGAGTTCTTTAGCCCTTCCCGCGAGTTCAACGCGAGCGCATCTGTTCACCACCGCGAACGCGAAAGAAATGTCGGCACGCGGGAACGCCGCGAAAGTTCTCGCGAAGCAAAGGCGAGAGGAATTGATCGCGAAGGCCAACGCGATCCCGATACTGCCACCCGATGAGGATTACAGGATTCAGCGTCTTGCGCGCGTGCGTAAGCAGTTGGCGAAACTTGATGACTTGATTGACGGGGAGAGCGAGCCGCAAAAGTTGGATCGGCTGGCATCCGCTCAGGCGCGACTGGCGAAGCAGGAACAGGAACTTGCCGGGCGTCCGCTGCCCGGTTCACGAAGGCCGGGAAAGGAGAAGCCAGCGCGAACGGTGGCAAACTCCGGGCCGATTGAAGATTGATCGAAGCCGCAAAAGTCAGGGCGTCACAGTCAAAACAGCATTGGTGCGCTCCTGAAATGCACCGGCGTTGCTCACGCGGACGGCGTACACCCCGGCATCGGCTGCTTGCACGTTCGGAATGTTGAACAGCCGATTGGTGCCGTAGTCGATGGCGTCGCCATCTTTGAACCACTGGTAGCTGAAAGGCTTTGAACCTTTGGCCGCGACCCGCAAGGTCAGGCGTTTGCCTTCCCGCCCAGTAATGTTGCGAGGCTTTGAAGTAATCGTGGGCGGAATCACTACGGGCCATGCGGACGCCCAAGCGCATGATCGTGTCACGGTGAATGCCCGTGATCCGCTCAACGCTGCGAATGCTGTTGCTCTCGCAAACATCGCACCGCCATCACAAACTGGGGTGGGGAAAGACTGGGTGCCGGACGCCCCCCAGCGGTGCCGGGCGGGAAGAAAAAAATTTGTGTGTCCGTGACCGAGAGGAATTGGCAGGCTGCGTTATCCAGATCGCAGAAGTTACCTTCGCATCTGGTGGATATGCTAGTTGCCAGCTACCTTGGTGACGCGGAAGTCAGCCGAGAAGTGAGCGCAATATGAACGACAAGATTTCCATCAAAATAGATAGCGAGGCCGTGAAGTCTGACGCCTTTCTCAAGGCGGTGTCGGCCTTTTTCAAGATCGCAAAAAATGTCTCCGAGGAATTTACGAGGGGCAAAAACCAGATCGAGTGGTTTGCCACAGTCAAAGAGGGGAGCAACATTGTCATCGGGCAGCCCAGAACGAAGAACCACGACGAGACGCTCGCGCTTGAAGTCGTCCGGATCATGTTTGAGGGAATTCAGTCCATTTCCAATGGACACACCCAGCGGCCTAAATTTTTCAATGACGCTGCACTTGAAGGAGTTCGTGCCATTGCGACCACTGAAACCGGAATAATAACCATTCAAAACAATCGGGGCGTTGCTCACATACAGAGCCGCGCCGCCACCACTGTGGATGTGATTCTTGGAACGGTTCACAAATCTTTTGGGGACATTGAAGGAAAGTTGACGGTTTTAAGCGACCAGGCCGGATTCAAATTCTACATCACGGAACCGATTCACGGTTTGGAAATCACTTGCTACATCACCAACGACGAACTCATCGAAAAAGCTGTCACGTATTTTAGGCAGCGAGTTTCTGCGGCAGGGCTGATCAAGTACCGGCGCGATGGCACGCCCATCAGCGTGGACGTGGATGATTTGGT
This sequence comes from Verrucomicrobiota bacterium, assembly GCA_038208765.1. Taxonomy (GTDB): domain Bacteria; phylum Verrucomicrobiota; class Verrucomicrobiia; order Limisphaerales; family SIBH01; genus JANNGC01. The sequence continues at coordinate 1,825 of JBBQYK010000303.1, read as the reverse complement.
AGCGTTTGAGGATGATTCTTTCCTTCCGACTACACAAGACATCATCGGGATTTACAAAAAAGAATGAGCGTTTTTCGCTATTACTGGGACGCAAACATCTTCCATGCCTTGTTTAATGCGGAGGTTGGACTATTAGAAGCGTGCAAACGACTCGCTGACATGGCTGAGAACGGTAGCGTTAGAATAATCACATCTACGATCACATGGGTCGAATGCGTCCGATTGCACGGCCAGCCAAGAAAGCTCACCCCGGAAAATGAATCTATCATCCGTAGATATTTTGATCGCTCCTTCATCGAGCCGGTCAACGTCACACGCAAAATTGGTGAAGACGCCCGACATCTTCTTTGGAAGTACGACCATTTGAAATACAAAGACGCAATCCATGTGGCGACCGCGATCTTTGCGGGTGTTGATGTCCTGATGTCTTACGACAACGATTTGCTCCGGCTGGATGGAGAACTTGGAACACCTCCCTTGAAAATCGGAGAACCGCCCACAGCCCCGCCCCCGGAGGGATCTTTGTGGGATCAGTTGTAGGAGTCCGGTTTTCAAATTAGGACACTACTCTCGGCGCAGTCGTTCTGACAATTCATTGATTTCTCGCCAGCGCGGCTCTGGCCCTGTTAATTCTCCGCCCTCATGCCGAAACGCAGCGTTGACGAATTCATTGCGCATTGGTCAGGCGCAACCGCGTCCGAACAATCCATCAGCCAGCAATTCCTTTGCGACCTCTGCGACTTGCTCGACGTGCCGCAGCCGGGCAACCAGCGCAACGGCAGTTACACTTTCGAGTTTCACGTCAGCGAACCGCAACACGACGGCTCCACCGATGCCGGGCGCATTGACCTCTACAAACGCGCCTGCTTCGTTCTCGAATCCAAGAAGTTTCAAGCCGCCACTCCCCAGCCGTCACAACTTGAACTCGCCGCCGAAAAAATCGGCGCGACGCCCAAGGGCAGGAAATCCGCCGCGCCCGTGCGCGACACGGAGCGATGGGATGACGCCATGCTTAAAGCCCTCGTGCAAGCCGAGCGTTACACCCGCGCTTTGCCTGCCGATGAACCGTATCCGCCGTTTGTCCTCGTGGTGGACGTGGGGCACGTCATCGAAATCCGCGCTGATTTTTCCCTGACGGGCCGCGCCTATCAGCCCTTTCCCGATCCGCTCACTTACCGCATCCGGCTTGAACAGTTGCTGGATGAAAAAATCCGCAAGCGGCTCAAACTGATTTGGACAAATCCACCGGAACTTGATCCGTCTAAGCGCAACGCGGAGGTCACGCGCGAAGTCGCCAAGCATCTTGCAGAACTCGCCAAATCCTTTGAGAAAAAACATTCGCCGAAAGTCGTTGCTGAATTTCTCACGCGCTGCCTGTTTTGCATGTTCGCCGAAGATGTCGGCTTGCTGCCGAACGCGGACGGGAAAAAAGGATTCACCGAATTGCTGAACACGTTGCCCGCCAACGGTGACGGCTTTGAAACCATGCTCCGCACCTTGTTTGCGGAAATGAATGAAGGCCGCAGTCAGGGCAACGATGTTTCCGTCATTCTCCGTCGCAAGCTGCTCAAATTTAACGGCGGGTTGTTTGCCGACAATACCGTGTTGCCAGTCAACGGCACGCAACTCGGCATTTTGCGCGCAGCGGCGAAGCTCGAATGGCAGCACGTTGAACCCGCCATCTTCGGCACGCTCTTGGAGCGCGCCCTGGGCGGCGAGGGCGAGCGGCACAAGCTCGGCGCGCACTTCACGCCGCGCGCCTACGTCGAACGCCTCGTGGTGCCCACTGTGGTTGAACCGCTCCGCGCCGAATGGGAAAACGTCC
>JBBQYK010000302.1:0-6369 GCA_038208765.1 Verrucomicrobiota bacterium | reverse complement strand
GCGATCATTCTCGGCAACATCGTGTGGCATGGCTGGGCGGGATTTTCCTGGGGCTTCATCACGCGCGGCACCGAGACGGACATGTTCGACGTGAACAAGGCGGGCGTCTTCCCGATGATCTTTGGCACCGCCGCGCGCGTGATTCTGATGACCATTTTCGTCATCCCCATCGGGGTCATTACGGCGATTTACCTGACGGAATATGCGCGGCCCGGTTCACTGGTGGTGCGCGTCATTCGCGGCGCGATCAACAATCTCGCGGGCGTGCCGTCCATCGTGTTCGGCTTGTTCGGCCTCGGCTTCTTCATCGCCTTCGTCGGAAAAAACATGGACGCGCTGCTGCAAAATCCCGAGGCCGTCTGGGGCAAACCCGCACTCATCTGGGCCTCGCTCACGCTCGCCGTGATGACGCTGCCCGTCGTGATCGTCGCGACCGAAGAAGCGTTGAAAGCCATCGCGCCCGGCCTGCGCGAAGCAAGCCTCGCCCTCGGCGCAACGAAGCTGCAAACCGTGGTCAAGGTGGTGGTGCCGCAAGCTATGCCGGGCATACTCACCGGTGGCATTCTTGCCGTGAGCCGCGCGGCGGGCGAAGTCGCTCCGATTCTTTTCACCGGCGCGGCCTACTACATGGCCACGCTGCCGAAGTCGTTGCACGACCAGTTCATGGACCTTGGCTACCACGTCTTCACACTCTCCACGCAATCGCCAAACATCGATCTCACGCGCCCGATTCTTTACGCGACCGTGCTCGTGCTCCTGCTTCTTACGTTCACGCTCAACATTGTGGCCATCCTCGTCCGCGCGAAAATCCGCCGGAAGATGCGTGCCATGCACTGATATGCCTGCCATCGACACACCGTCCATCAAGTTCACCACCGCCACGCCGGATCGCGCCGCGCCCGTCGCGCACACGGAGCCGCTGATTGAACTCGCCGACCTCTCGCTCTTTTACGGCCCGAGCAAGGCGCTGAAGAACATCTCGTTCACCATTCGCGAGAAAATTGTGACGGCATTCATTGGCCCGTCGGGTTGTGGGAAATCGACGTTGCTCCGCTGCCTGAATCGGATGAACGACCTCATCGACAGTGTGCGCATCGAGGGCGGCATCAAGATTCACGGCCACGACATTTACGCGCCGCAAGTTGATGTCATAGAGTTGCGCAAACGGGTCGGCATGGTCTTCCAGCGCTCGAATCCGTTTCCGAAATCCATCCACGAAAACATCGCCTACGGCCTGCGCCTCCACGGCACGCGCGACAAGGCGAAGATTGATGAAGTAGTCGAGCAAAGCCTCCGCGGCGCCGCGCTCTGGGACGAGGTGAAGGACCGCCTGCACGCCAGCGCGATGGGACTTTCCGGCGGCCAGCAACAACGCCTGTGCATCGCCCGCACCATCGCCATCCGCCCGGAAATCATTCTCATGGATGAGCCGGCTTCCGCGCTCGATCCGATTGCCACGGCGAAGATCGAGGAGCTGATTCTGGAATTGAAGAAGGACTTCACCATCGTCATCGTCACGCACAACATGCAACAGGCCGCGCGCATCTCGGACTACACGGCCTTCTTTTACCTGGGCGAATTGATCGAGTACGACCTGACCGCCAAGGTTTTCACCAACCCCACCAAGAAGCAGACCGAGGACTACGTGACCGGCCGCTTCGGCTGATTCACTGATGACTGACCTACTGATTACTTTCCCATGATGACTCACCACGACCAGGAACTCGCCGAGTTGAAGGAACTGCTTCTTCTCATGGCCGGCCATGCCCGCAACGCCGTCACCCGCGCCGTGCAATCACTCGTCGAACGCGACGAGGCGCTGGCCCGCCGCGTCATTGCCGACGACGACATCGTCGATCAGCTCGAAATCAAAGTGGATGAAGTGGCCGTGAACCTTCTCTCCAAAGCGCCGCTGGCCAGCGATCTGCGCCTCATCACCATCGCCATGAAAGTGTCGCACGATCTGGAGCGCGTCTGCGACGAGGCCACGACCATTTCGCGCCGCGCCATCGAGTTGAACAGCGAACCGCAGCTCAAGCCCTACGTGGACATTCCCCTGATGACGCAGATCGCGCTCCAGATGCTCGACCACGCCATCAACGCCTTCGTGAACCGCGACCCGCAGCAGGCGCGCGCCGTGATCAAGCGCGACAAGGAAGTGGATTTGCTGAACAAGCAACTGCACCGCGAACTGGCGGGCTTCATGATCGAGAAGCCCGCGACCATCACCCGCGCGCTCAACCTGATGGTCATTTCCAAGAGCCTCGAACGTATCGCCGACCACGCCACGAACATCGGTGAGGAAGTCGTCTATCTCTACGAAGGCCGCGACATCCGGCATACGGGGAAGTTGTGAAGGGCCCGGGTGGAGCGAACATCCTGGCCATGCCTGCCTCAGGGCGCGGTCGCCGCCACTATCTTGTGGGAGTCTGTTTCACTCTCCACACCCGGTTCGTCTTCGGTCATGGACACGACTTTCCCAGCTAGGGGTAACACCATCCGTGGCTGCAAAACCCTGCGCGCCTTCTGATCAATTCCCCTTCGCCATTCGCGCGACATACGCGCCGTCCACGCCGTCCTGCCACGGGTTCAGTGCGCGCTCGCGTTGCAAGTGCATCGTGGGATGGGCGCTCAGGAATTCGCGGATGATTTCGCTGTTCTCCTCCGGTTCCAGGCTGCAAGTGCTGTAGGCCAGCACGCCGCCGGGCTTGAGGCGCGGCACTGCTTCACGGAGCAGTTGCAACTGCGTCGCACGCAGCCGGGCGATTTCCTTGTCGCGAATCAACCAGCGCAAGTCCACACGGCGGCGCATCACGCCAGTATTGCTGCACGGGGCGTCGATGAGGATGCGGTCAAACGTGGTTGAGAGTTGAGAGTTGAGAGTTGAGTGCAGGACGGGTTCAACGCACGTCACGCCGAGGCGCGCGCAGTTTTCTTCCACCAACCTCAAACGCTCCGGGGAGGTGTCGTGGGCGATGATGCGACCTTGATTTTTCATGCGCTCGGCCATGAAGACGGTCTTGCCGCCGGGCGCGGCGCAGAGATCGAGGATGGTTTCGCCGGGTTGCGGATCAAGTTCCGCGACGGCGAGGAGCGTGCTGGGGTCTTGCACGTAAAACATTCCACTCGTGAAACTCGGCAGCGTGGCAAGCGGGGGAAAGGACTGGAGTTCAAAGACGAGCGCGTCCTGCGCCCAGTCGAGGGCGACGAGTTGGGCGTCCACGCGTTCGCGCGCCCATTGTTCGCGGAGTTGATCCGGGTGGGCGCGCAACAGGTTGACGCGCGCGAAGGTGAGTGGCGCGGTGTTGTTCCATTCGAGCAGGTGCTTGGTGCTGTCGAGACCGAGGCGCTGCGTCCAGCGGTCGCAGAGCCATTTCGGATGCGAGTGGCCGAGCGCGGGATCGGTTTGCTTCAGGTCAGCGAGCGCGCGCTCCAGCGTCTCGCGTTCGCGCAGGCAGTTCCGCAGCACGGCGTTCACGAAACCTGCTTGCGTGCTGAAACCTTCGCGCCGCGCGAGCTGCACCGTCTCATTCACCGCCGCGTAATCAGGAATGCGCGAGAGCCAGAACATCTGGTAGAGCGCGAGCCGCAGCAAAATCTGGAGCGTCGGTTTCTGCCCGCGTCCGTCGGTCTTGCGCGCGATCATCCAGTCGAGTGTGGCCTGCCGGCGCACCACGCCATAGACCAGTTCCTGGAGCAGTCCACGATCCTCCGCCGCCATGCGCGTCTGCGCGAGTGCGCCTTCGAGCAGGTGTTCGATAAAGTCGCGCCCGGCTTCTCGTTGGAGAAGCAGGCGCATGGCAATTTCCCTTGGTTTTTCAAAACTCACCTTCTAATAATCTGTTTCGATTCGGTGACAGCGAGAAAATTGATCTTATGAAAGAAGAATTTGAAAAACTGGCCGCAGGCGGAAAAATCAGCAACAAGCACGTCGAGAGTCTCACGCTCCTGGCCCTGTCCGGTTACTGCGTTCACAAAAGCTGGGGTTTCGGACGCATTACCACGGTGGACACGGTCTTCGCCCGCTTCCTGATTGATTTTCAGACCAAGCCCGGACACCACATGGACCTGGGCTTCGCCGCCGAATCATTGAAGGCGGTTTCGCCCGACCACATTCTCGCCAAGAAGGCCAGCGACCTCAAAGGTCTCCGCGAGCTCGCCGCGCGCGATCATCTCGCCGTCATCAAGCTGGTGCTCAAAAGCTACGGCGGCCGCGCGACCACGGATCAGATTCAGAACGTTCTCGTGCCGGATGTCATCGCCTCCGACTGGAAGAAATGGTGGGAAGTCGCCAAACGCGAACTCAAGAAGGACGGCCACTTCCAGGTGCCGTCGAAGAAGACCGAGCCGATTGTGTATCAGGTGGATGAAGTGTCGCTCCAAGATCGCCTGCTGAAAGATTTCCACGCGGCCAAGGGCTTGAAGGCGCACGCCGCCGTGGCTTGCGAGGCATTGAAACTGATTTCCGATCTCACCGACAAAGTTGCCGCCGTGCAGGAAATCAACGGCGTGCTCAACGCCGGGATCGTCACCCACATGCGCAACCAGCCGAACGTGGCCCTGGAGGCGATGTTCGTGCGCGATGACCTGCGCGAAGCGGCGGGCCTGCCCGCGATGGACGGCGAACTGACGCCCAAGCAAATCTGGACGCAAGAACCGCGCTTCGCCTCGTTCATGGAGTCGCTGCCCGCCGCGAAACAACGCCGTGCGCTGGAAACTTTCAAAGATTCCAATCCACTCTGGTCCGACGTGGTGCGCGCCGCGCTCAACACCGCCTCGGCAAAACTGGCCGGTGAAATCGCCGGCCTGCTCCTCGACAACGGCAAGGCCGACCTGCTCAAGGAATCCATCGCCAAGATCGTCAACCAGCACTCTGGCGGCAGCGAGATGCTGCTCTGGCTCGCGAAGGAACGCTCGGACGCTTTCGCGGATATTCTCGGACCGGAAGTTTTTCGCGCCATGCTCACCGCGATGGAGCGCGACCAGTTCAATGAGAAGAAGTCCAACCGCCTCCGCGACTACATCCTGAGCGACCAGGCGTTGCTCGTGGAATTGATCGGCTCCGCCGACCTCGACGTGATCAAAGACCTCACGCGCGCGCTGCAACTCTCGCCCGTCTTCGACGACATGGACAAACGCTCCCTCCTCGCGCGTATCGTGAAGAGCTACCCGGCGATTCAATCTCTCATCACCGGCGAGCAGACGCGGCAGGACGTGACCTTTGTCGTTTCGTGGAGCAGCCTCGAACGGCGCAAGGATGAATACGCCGAGATCGTGCAGAAGAAAATTCCGGCCAACTCGAAGGAGATCGCCATCGCCCGCAGCTACGGCGACCTGCGCGAGAACCACGAATACAAGGCCGCGAAAGAAATGCAGAAAATCCTCATGCGCCAGAAGTCCGAACACGAGGATCAGATCGCCCGCGCGCGCGGCTCGGACTTCACGAACCCCCGCACCGACGTCGTGAGCATCGGCACGCAGGTGCGCGTGACGGACCTCAGTTCCAAGGCCAGCGAGCAATACGTGATTCTCGGCGCGTGGGATTCCGAGCCGGAGCGCAACGTCATCAGCTACCTCACCCCCGTCGCGCAGGGCTTGCTCAACAAGAAAGTCGGCGACGAAGCCGAACTCGACACCGAAGGCGGCAAACGCCGCTGCCGCATCGAGTCCATCGAACAGGCACCCGCTGAATTTGTCCCGGCCGCGGTGGCGGAAGCGGCGACGGCGTAACAGGCCGGAGCCTGTTCAAATCTCAACCAAACGGACGGCGGACCAAACGGTCCGCCGTTTTGCTTTGGGGTCCCTTCTGAGGAGCGCCCGCCGTGACGACGAGCGCGACATCGTCGGAGCAGCGGGCAGCCATGTCCGCTGTGGTTGCTTCTTCGGAGCGGGAAACTGCGGACATGGCTGTCCGCCGCTCCTCGTGCGCTTTGTAACGATCCGTTGTCGGGCAGGCCAAGATTCAGTAGCGTTCGTTCGTTCCCAAACAACCTGAGCTATGCAAATTTTTTCCGTCCTCGGCCTGTGCCTGCTGCTTGGCGGCACCGCCATCCACGCCCACGCCGGCGTCCTCATCAATGAATTTCTCGCCGAGAATGACGGTGGACTGAGCGATGAGAACGGCGACACGCCGGACTGGATCGAACTGTTCAACAACTCGGCCTCGTCCGTGAACCTCGCGGGCTGGCGGCTCACGGACACGCCCACGAATCTTGCGAAATGGTTTTTCCCCGCGACGACCCTGCCGCCGGGCGGCTACCTCGTCGTCTTCGCCTCGGGCAAGGATCGCGCGACGAACGGCGCTCCGCTCCACGCGAACTTTCAGATCAACAACGGCGGCGGCTACCTCGCGCTCGTGGACTCGAGCGG
>JBBQYK010000301.1:0-6460 GCA_038208765.1 Verrucomicrobiota bacterium | reverse complement strand
GCATCTCTACTCGCCGTGGATTGGCGGCGAGTCACTGCGCGCGCAATTTGATCAGTTCGAGCCGAACGTCTCGCTCATCGTCAGCGGCGGCCACACCATGCTGGTTCACGTCGAAGCGGAACTGCGGCATCGTGTGCTGGGCCAGACGATTGATGACGCGGCGGGCGAATGCTTCGACAAGACCGCGAAGCTCATCGGCCTGCCGTATCCGGGTGGCCCGCAGATGGACAAGCTGGCCGAGGGCGGCAATGCCAAGCGGTTCGATTTTCCGCGCCCGAAGCTGCGCGATGCCGACGACGACTTCAGCTTCAGCGGCTTGAAAACTTCCGTGCGCTACTTCCTCCGCGATCATCCCGCGCTGCTGGATGAACCGCAGGCGCTCCGCGATCTCTGCGCCAGCGTGCAAGCCGCCATCATCGAAGTGCTCGTGACAAAGACGATGCGCGCGGCTGAGCGAATGAGCGTGCGCTGCGTGACCGCTTCCGGCGGGGTCACGGCGAATCGCACGCTGCGTTCTGAACTCGCGAAAGCCTGTGCCGCGCGCGGCTTCACCCTGCGCGTGGCCGACCGCAGCCTCTGCACGGACAATGCCGCCATGATCGGCATTCTCGCCGAAAGAAAACTGCAGCACGGCCAGACCATCACGCCCTTCGATGCGGACATCGCGCCCGGTTTGGCTTTGGCGTGAGGAGCGGCGGACAGCCATGTCCGCAGGATGCACGCGAATGAAACCTCAATTTCCTCACGAGACGCACAGCGGACATGGCTGTCCGCTGCTTCTCCGGGCCAAACCATTCTTGCCTCCGCGTCAGCCCCGTCGCTAAATCGCCGCGCATGATCCTCCGCGCGATGTTGCAGCGGCTTTACGCCGCGCTCACTTCCGGCCCCGGCCTGAACGCGCGTCCGCATCACAGCCGCCAGCGGCTGGATGTGATGGACCTGCGCCATCTGCGCGGCGAAGACCCGGCGACGCTGGTGGCGGCGTTGCTCAATGCTGGAAGCAAAGGCATCGACATCGCCGCGCGTGGAGCGGCATTTCGAAAGCCCGATTATCCCGAGAGCGAATGGTCGGACGAGCAACGCACCGCGCGCACGGCGCACGACCGGCAGTCGCGCATCCTCGAAAAACTTCGCGACATCGCGGCGGACGCCACGGACTACTACAACGACCACGGCGAGCACGCGCTGTTCCTCGGCTTCCCGTTGGTCTCGCTGCCGCCGACAAAGGATCGGCAGGGCGCGAAGACGAATCGCGTGCTGGCGCCGGCGGTGTTGGTGCCGGTGAACCTGCGCGTGCGGCGGGGAACCAACCCGGGCGTGACCATTGAACTCGCGGGCGACGGCGCGGATCTCGTGCAGCCCAATCCCGCATTGCTCGCGTGGATCGAACAGCAGACCGGCACTTCAACGGAGAATCTTTTCAACGACGAGACGGGCGAGGAGCCGTGGCGTGAGATCAGCGAAGTGCTCGCGCTGCTGGCCAAAGCGACGGGCATTACGAATGCGGCGGCGTTCAACGCGGCAACGATTTTGCAAGCCGTGCCACGAACAGAAAGTTTGCCGGACGCGCCGGCGCTTCTTCCCTCGGCGGTGCTCGGCCTGTTCCCGCTCGTGAATCCCGGACTGCTCCGCGACACGAAGTGGATGATGGAGAATGAGACGACGCTACAGAATCCAGTGCGGGCCTTCCTCTCCACACAAGCGCTCGCCGAGCCGGAGGACAAGGCGTTGCCGCCCGCGCCCGAGTGGAATCACGCCGTCGCGCCGCCGTCTGCGCGCAAGGATTTTTCCGAGCAACTGCTCGTCACGCACGCCGACCCGTGTCAGGCGGAGGCGGTCGCGCACGCGCGCCGCAGCGCCGCGCTGGTCATTCATGGCCCACCGGGCACGGGCAAGAGCCAGACCATCGCGAACGTCATTGGCGATCATCTCGCGCGCGGCGAGCGCGTGCCCTTCGTCTGCGACAAACGCACCGCGCTCGACGTGGTGAAGTATCGTCTCGATAGCATGGGCCTCGGCAGTTTTTGCGGCGTCATTCACGATCCGCAGCGCGACCGCCGCGACTTCTATCTTGGCCTCCGCGAGCGATTGGAGAATCTCGCCGAGGAAAAACGCATCGTCGATCCGACGCGCGAACTGGCGTTGGTGAATGAGCGCCTGAACCTGTTGCACGGCGAACTGCGCGGTTACTTCGACTGCTTGCACGCGAGCGGCGGCGGTCAGCGCTCGTTTCATGAAATGTGCGGTGATTGGCTCGCGTTGCGCACGAAGGCCGGCGTGGACTTGCCGGAAGTGGAGGGTGTCACCGTCGAGTTGCTGCGCCAACATCGCGCGGACGCGGAGGAAATTCTCAAGCGCGCCCTCGACGCGCGCTGGCCGGAGAGTCCCTTTCGCAATCGCCTTGGCATCACGCTCTCGCAATGGCTTGGGATGACGGCGGGCGCGGTGCAGGCGTCGCTTGAGGCCGCGCAGGATGCGGCGAAGAGCGTGGATCAGTTCGCAAGCGCGGACCTGCTGCCACTCGACGCGAGTCTTCCGGTGCTGGACCAAGCGGCAGCGCGCCGCGAACTCGTCGCACGATTGCAGGCGGTGGCCCAACGCGGCCTCGCGGATGTCGCCGAGTGTCTCAGCGGCGATCCGAACTGGCAGCGCTGGCGCAAAGAGTGGGACGCACTGGCGGGAACTGGCGAGTTGCTGGCGCGTCCGCTGGAGCGCGAATTGGTTCTGCAAGTGAACGGCAGCCTGCCCACGCTCGCGGATTGCAACCGCCGCGTGCTGGCCATCGATCAATGGTTGCCGCTCGTGACCAGTTGGAAACGGTTCTTCGCGCGGTCTGCGAAGAAGGCGGCGATTGAAGCCGTCACGCCGCTGGCCTTGCCACTCACACCCGAAAGCTTGGAACGAGCGCGGCAGTTCTATCTGGGATTGAGAGCGCGACATCTCTGGACTGATTTGCGCGACTGTTTGCTGATGGCGGACACCATCTCCAACGCGTCCTCGCCGGATGAAGTGCTGCTGACTTTTCGTGACGGCCTGCCCGAAATCCTCGCCGTGCTGGAATGCGCGGACCAACCCGCGAACTTGTCAGCGCGCGAGCCGGTGGCAATGGCCCTGAAAAATCTTGCGGCTCACATCGCACCAGTCATCGCGAACCTCCAACTCTCAGTGCAACGCGCGGAGGCAATTGATGAACTGGAAACCGCGCTCGACGCCACGCATCTGTTCAAGCCATCGGCCATCGCCGAATTCTCCGCTGACTGGCGCGCGAACGGCGCGGCAGAACCGGTCGGCCAGAAGTTCATCGACTTCATGGGCACGCTGGAGCACGCGATTCGCCTGACGGATCGCCTGGCCACGTTGCCTGCCGCTTTGCAGGCGGCGCTGGGCGAAGCCGCCGCGCGCGGCCTGCCGTGGCAGGACGCGGAACCCGCTTTGCGCGCCGCCGCGCTGGCCCGCGAGATTCGCACCCGTCTGCGCGAGAACGAAGCACTGGCTCGCGTGGACACGCAGCGCGTCGAGGCGGCGTTCTCCGAATTGGTGCAACGCACGGCGGAGAAAAATCAGTTGGTGCGCCAGCGCGTGCAACATTTCTGGCAGGGCCGCTGGCGCGAACGTTTGCTGGCGGGTACGGGCACGCGCTTGAATCCGCTCGGTGCGGCGTTGCGTCAGCGCCTGTTCGTGCGCGGGCAGAAGGCGATGAAGTTGCGCCAGATGATCGCTGCCGGCGCAGGCACGGAGGGCGGCGATCCGCTCTTCGACTTGTGCGCGGTGTGGATGGCGAGTCCTGCAACGGTCGCGCAGATTTTTCCGCGCGAAGCTTTGTTCGATGTCGTGGTCTTCGACGAAGCGAGTCAGTGCCGGCTCGAAGAAGCGTTGCCCGTTTTGCTGCGCGCCCGGCGCGTGGTCATCGCGGGTGATCCGAAGCAACTGCCGCCGACGCGTTTCTTCGAGCAGTCGCTTGCGGAGAGCGATGATGTAGCGGCGGAAACGGCCGAGGAGGTTTTTGAGCAGCAACAGTCCGAAGCGGAGGATCTCCTGAGCGCCGCGCTGAACCTGAATGTGCAGGAGGCGTTTCTTGACGTGCATTACCGCTCGCGCAATGAGGCGCTGATTGGTTTCTCGAACGATGCTTTTTACGGCGGCCGTTTGCAGCCGATTCCGGGACACCCGCGCAATAAGGCTTTTCAGGCACCCATCAAGCTGGTGCGTGTGGACGGCGTTTACCTGGAGCGCGGCAACAAGGCGGAGGCCGAGGCGGCGGCGAAACTCGTCGCGGAACTGCTCGAAGACAAGGAGCCGCCGTCCATCGGCATCGCGTGTTTCAACCTCAATCAGCGCGACTTGATCCTTGATGCGCTGGAAGAGCGCGCGATGCAGGACCGCACCTTTGCCGAGCGTTTGGAAATCGCGCGGCAGCGCCGGGGCCGCGATTCGTTTGAAGGTCTGTTCGTGAAGAACTTGGAGAACGTGCAGGGCGACGAGCGCGACCACATCATCATCTGCACGACGTTTGGGCTGGATACGGAGGGCAAGTTTCGTCGCAACTTTGGCGCGTTGTCGCGCACGGGCGGCGAGCGCCGGCTCAACGTGTTGGTGACGCGCGCCCGCGACATGATTCATGTCCTCACGTCGATTCCGCGCGCGGAATATCTTAGCGCGGAACAACTCACGGATGGACAGCGACCGACGGGACGGCATCAGTTCTACGCGTATCTGCGTTACGCGGAAAAGCTGGCGCAGATTTTCGAGGACTGGCAGCGCGGCATCGAAACCATCCGGCCTGATGCTGCGGCGCGTTGTGAAGTCGCCGCCACTTCATCGCCTTCATCAGTCGCCGAGGCGCTGGCGCAACAGTTGTTCGTGACGCACGGCGTTGGCTCGACGGTCTATTGGGGCAACGACGGTTTCTGCATCGACGTGGCGCTGGCCAATCCGGCGCTGCCTGCTGACGTTACGATTGGCTTGCTCACGGATTTCACGCGCTACGCAAAGACGCCCGACCCCATCGCGTGGGAGCAGTTCCGCACCATGGTGCTGTCAAATAACGGCTGGCAACTGCACCGGCTGTGGTCGCCGGCGCTCTTCCGCAACGCTGAGGCCACGCTGACCGCGATTCAGGCGAAGCATCTGGCGAACGCGGAGCAACGGGTGAAGACTGGATCGCATCAACAACCATGAACTTTCCAAAATATTGGTCACGAGGTGAGGCGAAAGGTTTTCACGCCTGGGGATGGTCGGGCGAAAACATTGCGCTGGCGCAGGCCAAGGCTATTGAAGTGGCGGGGCGGGTTGCTAAACGGTTCGCCAGCGGTGATCTCACGCGCGGGGGGCGTTACGAATATGGCGACAGACCGTTGCGCGAGGAAGTCTTGCGCGAGTTTCGTGACGAAGGAGGAGCCGTGACGGCAGTCATCACGCGCAATTCCTACGGCTGTCTGGTGCTGAATACCGCGCGCATGATGTTCGTGGATGTGGACTTGGGCGAACCGCCCGCGAGTGGCGGTTTTCTCAACCAGCTTTTTGGCTCGAAGAAATCGGTCGCTGCTCATGAGTCGGCCCGGCAGGCCGTGCTTGCGCGGGCCGGGGAATGGGTGCAACAAAATCCCGGCTGGGGCTGGCGCATCTACGAAACGCGGGCGGGACTGCGGCTCATGGCGATTCATCGCGGCTACGATCCTGCCGACCGAGTTTGCGAGACGGTCTTCGAGTGGTTGGGTGCGGACCCGCTCTACCGGCGGCTCTGTCATCACCAGAAATGCTTTCGGGCGCGGCTCACGCCCAAATCATGGCGCTGCGGCGCGGCGCCCGTTCCCGGACGCTGGCCATGGGAGAACGAGCGCGCGTTGCAGTCGTTTCAAGAATGGGAACGGCGCTACCTTGCCAGTGCCGCGAAATTTTCGACCTGCCATCTCATCGCCGAACTCGGCAGTCAGACGCCCGCGCCGGAGTTCCACGAATTGATCGCCGCGCATGACGATGTGACAGGTGCGAGAAACCAATCGCCGCTGGCGTAAATCTTTTTGCCGGAGCTTCATTCGTTTGCCCTCATTCGTCAGCCAGTTTTCCATCCCGGCAGCGCGGTTGGCAGACGAATTAGGGCAGACGAATGGGAAGAAGGCATACGAAGGCTGCTCCAGTTCATCTCGCACCACGTTCTGCTTTGTGCGTCTGCTCTCTTCCGTTCCGACGCGCGCATTGACAGCCCGGCGGGAGTTTGGTCTAAAAACGCCGCCCATGACATCCATTCACAGAACAGCTTCTTTGTTTTCATTGTTTGTGTTCCTCGCCCTGTTCACGGGGCTGACCCGCGCGGCGGAGCTCAAGCCGCTGACCGTGGACGATCGTCTCGCGAAGCTCGAAGCCGCGCAGTCCGGGATTAATTCCGGCGACAACGCGTGGCTGCTCGTGAGCGCCGCGCTGGTGCTGATGATGTGCGCGCCGGGCCTGATTCTTTTTTACG
>JBBQYK010000300.1:0-6463 GCA_038208765.1 Verrucomicrobiota bacterium | reverse complement strand
GGTGAGGGATTGGGTTCGTTCATGAAGAGTCAGAGACAGTGCGCAGTTGCCGGTGAATGCGGCGCACCATGCGGCGGCGCGCTTGCCAGGCCATGTTGTCGCGAGCGACGCGATACCGGCGCATCAGGACGGGGCGCGGGAAAAGCTCAATGACGATGTGCACCCAGGCGTTGTGGAAATCAAAGCGCATGTTTATCGGTGACGCTGGGGAGCACACGCGCCTTCGCGTGTTCCGATCCGCGCCCTCGCGGATCGGCAGGATGAGAAACACCCGCATCCCGCAAATTGTTTGAACGCCCGGGTGTTCCGCGAGGGCGCGGAACACGGCACGCGAGGCGCGTGCGCTCCCCAATCGTTTCGATTTGTCTCCGCGCGCTCTTCACACGCCTTTCTCCTCCAGCATTCCGATCTCCTTCTTCACCAGCTTGGAGATGCGGTGCTTCGCTACATAAACGTGAGCGATGGTGACGCCCAAGGTCTTCGCCACATCGCGGGCTGGCCAACCCTTCAGGACGAAGAAGTCGAACATCTGGAACTGCTCAATCGAAATGCGCCGCTTCACGCGCTGGATGGCGGCGTCCATAAGGTTCTTTTCCCACTCGCCGTCCCACGCGGCTTCCCATTGCTGCTGCGCCTGGTCATCAGGAACGCGATCGAGCAATGAAGTTTTGCGTGAATCATCCTCGGCGTGAACCGTGACGGGCCGGCGTGCGCGTTTCTCAAATTGATTCGCAATTTTCGAGCGCGTGACGGTGAGCAGCCATGTTTTGAACGCGCACTTGGCCGGTTCGTATTGAAAGTTGGGAATGCTCTTGGCGACGGCGAGCACGGTCTCCTGCACCACTTCCTCCGCTTCCTGATGCGTCAGCCCGCGCTGGATGGCGAAGTTGTAAATGAGCTTCCAGTAGGTGTTGAAGAAATCCGCCCAACTCTGGTCGTCCCGCCAGTTCGTCAGGCGACCCAGCAAACTTTTGCGCGTCGGAATCAGGTCTTCCGGACAATCGTCAGCTTGGTGGCATTGGCTCATCAGTCCGTCGTGTTCCGGCGAGAGGGGTTCCTCGCCGCACGGAACACGCCCGATGATTAAACCAGCGAAGCGAGGTCGTCCTTACAAAAGACTTTCGCCGGGCGTGACCCAGAGACGCGCGCCGGGTCGGCGGTGAAACAATTGTGGTCGATCGAGAACTGGTACCACTTGGATTCGACCGACTGCGGTTCGTAGGCTTTGGGGATTTCGCTCATGGAAAATGATTAACTCAGGACTTCAAACCCGCCGTGCTGGCGAAAGTGATCGTCGTAGCTGGCCGCCCGCCGGAGATGCAACCGTTGGATCACCACAAAAGAAACAGCGTCGCAGAATGAGTAGGTCTTGTCCTTGTTGGCGCGCAACAGACGGATGGCCGCCTCCTTGTCCGCATACGTCGTGTCGCGGAATTGAAACAAGCCGCTATCCCAGAAATCCGAGATGACTTGTTCGCGCAGCTTTCGCCAGCGGGAGAAGTAGGCGTGAATTTCCGCGAACACCAGGTCCGTGGTCACGAGCGGTTGGCGTTCTGCCGCCAGGCGGCGGGCCAGTTCGCGCGCCGCCTCGTGTTCGGGTTCGTCACGCGAGCGAAGCGCGATCCAAAAGGAAGCATCAACAAAGACGGGATTCATTCTTGCGGCGGTTGCAACACCCATTTGCCTTTCACTTTCGAGTATTTTTTTGGTCCGCCGTAAATGTAGTGGTCGTGATTCACAACGCCATCGCCGCGTGGGCGGTAATCCGCATCAGCCACGGGCGGATCGAGCAGGGGATTGTTCTCCCACACCGCCTCCGGCACGCGCATCTTCTCGTCAATGAACGCCCGCAGAACCGCCGCCATCGGCTCGTCCCGGCGTTTTCCCTCCGCCTGGAGGAAATCGTGCTCCGGCTTGCTCAGGTAAATCTGCGTCCGAATCATGGGCGCCGGTTCCGCCCGGTAGGGCGGGGCCATCTCCTTTAATTCGGAGGGCGCATTTGCTGGCCCCGGCTTGGTCGGTTTAGCTTTCATGCCTGCGACTATACAGCGTGATGTATATCCAGCAACTACTTCTTCATCAGCGCATACTCCATCGAGTCCACCAGCGCCTGGAGGCTGGCCTCGATGATGTTGTCGCTTACGCCCACCGTGCCCCACTCGTCCTGGCCGTTCGTGGACTCGATGAGCACGCGCGTCTTCGCCGCCGTGCCGGTCTTCGACTCGATGATGCGGACTTTGTAATCCGTGAGCGTCACCTGCTTGAGCTTTGGGAAAAATTTCCCGAGCGCGAGGCGCAGCGCGGAGTCGAGCGCGTTCACCGGGCCGTCGCCCTCGGCGACCTTGTGCGCGATTTCGTCGCCGACGCGCACTTTGATCGTGGCTTCGGAAATGGATTTGCCTTCCTCGCCGCGTTTCATCGGCACGTCGCGCCGCATGGAGACGTGAAAACTTTCGACGGTGAACGGTGCCGCGCTGTTCTTGAGCCGGCGATGGATGAGCAGCGCGAGCGAGCCTTCCGCCGCCTCGAACTCGTAGCCCGCGTGCTCCAGTTCCTTGATGCGCGGGAGAATGGTCTTCAGCTCCGGCGTGTCGTTGTCCACCTTGAAGCCCAGTTCCTGCGCCTTCATCACGATGTTGCTGCGGCCTGCGAGATCGCTGATGAGCACGCTGCGCGCGTTGCCCACGGCCTCGGGATTGATGTGCTCGTAACTGTGGGCAAGTTTCTGCACGGCGTTCACATGCATCCCGCCCTTGTGCGCAAAAGCCGCCGAACCAACCCACGGCTGGCGTGGGCTGTGACGGATGTTCGCGATCTCATCCACGAACTGCGAAAGCTCCTTGAGCTTGGGCAGCGACTTGGGCGGCAGGCAGCGCAGGCCCATCTTTAATTCCAGGCACGGGATCAAAGTTGTGAGGTTGCAATTCCCCGTGCGCTCGCCGTAGCCGTTGATCGTGCCCTGCACATGCGTCGCGCCTGTCTCGATGCCCGCGAGCGCGTTCGCCACGCCCAGGCCGATGTCGTCGTGGGTGTGCATGCCGATCTGGCAATTCAGTTTTGAGAGCGCCGCGCGCGTGATGCTCGCGACTTCGCCCGGCAGACAACCACCGTTCGTGTCGCACAACACGACCATGTTCGCGCCCGCCTGTTCCGCCGCCTGCCACGTCGCGATGGCGTAATCCTCATCGAGCTTGTAGCCGTCGAAGCAATGCTCCGCGTCGTAGATGACGAACTTCCCGTGGTCCTTCAGGAACTTCACGGTGTCGCCGATCATGCCGAGATTTTCGTCCGGCGTGCAGCGCAGGACTTCCTTCACGTGCAGCATGGAAGTCTTGCCGAAGATCGTCACGACCGGCGTCTCCGCTTCGAGCAACAGGCGCACCTGATCGTCCTGTTCCACCGGCACACCCTTGCGGCGCGTGGAGCCGAACGCGGCGAGCCTGGCGTTCTTGAATTTTTTCCGTTTCGCCTGCGCGAAAAATTCGATGTCCTTGGGATTGCTCCCCGGCCAGCCGCCCTCGATGTAGTGAATGCCGAAGGCGTCAATCCGTTCCGCAATGCGGATTTTGTCCGCGACGGAAAAGTTGATGCCTTCACCCTGCGAGCCATCGCGCAGGGTCGTGTCATAGATTTCGACTTTTGGTTTCATTCACTCCCGTGCAACGGGAGCGGTCTTTTACGGCACCGCGCGGGCCGTGGCAAAATGATTCAGGAACCCTTCCGTTCCACCGGCTGCACTTCGGCGTAGAGCTAGGCGCGGGCGAAAACCCAGTGGCGCTTGGCCGTTGCAGGCAAGAGGCCGAGCACCTGGGCCGTTTCTTCAATCGTCAGTCCGGCGAAATAGCGCAGCTTCACCAACTCGGCTTTGAGCGGCTCCTCGCGCGCGAATTTTCCAGCGCGTCATTCACGGCCAGCATCTCGTCGTCCGGCTGCGGCACGGCGATTTGCATTTCGTGACGTCGCTCATGAACCTGCTTTGGAAATGGAACGTTTCATTTTCCCGGCGCGTGGAGGCTGGTGCCCTCTGGCCATCGTGCGCCTTGATCGATCCAGGCACGGAAGCGGGCGGTTTCGTCCTTGGTCAACGCGGGGAATTTATCGCGTTTGCCGAGCGGCGGCATTTCGAGATCTCCCACTTGGTCCTGCACGAAATGGATCAATGGGCTGGAATCAGGTTTGCCGGGAATAACCGCCGGCTCACCGCGCGCGCCTCCTCGGAGAATTGAAGCGCGATCAGTCACTTGGAAACCGCCCTTGGCCCGCTCACCGCTGTGACACGCCACGCAGGAACGCTCCAGCAACGGCTGGATGTCGCGTGTGAATTCGATGGGTGTTGAGTTGCCGTCAGCAACCGCCGCGGCAACTGCCGGGGCTGTGGTCGCGATCTTTGCAAGCGTCGGTGTGGTCGGAGGTTTCTGCGAAGGATCGAGTGACGTGGCCAGCGCCATCACGGCCCAGCTTGATGCGGCGCTCGAAATCCAACCATCCGCGCCGTGCGGGAAACCGCTGTCCATAGGGGGTTGGAAGGGATGCGCGCGACGGCGCACATGCCAGGTACCATCGGCGAGCTGCGTGCGCAGCAGAAAATCAGTGCCTCGCCGCACGGTCGGATCGTTCGGCGAAATCTTTCCACCTTCCATCAACGCATAGAGCGACTGACCTGTGCCGTAGGCGTCGCTGTCCAGTCCGGCGAGTTGCCCCCAGCCGCCGTCGGGGCGCTGCTGTCGGATCAATTCCTGCGCGAGCTTCTTGAGCGCACCGGATTTCTCGCCGGCCCACGCGAGGCCGAGGAGTTGATGCACGCGTTCTTCGTTGGTTTCCGCGCGAGTTTTCGCCAGCCACGAACGGGCGCGTCGCACGCGTGAGTCGAGTTCCTGCCGACGCGCCGGGATGCCATAGGATTTGATCATCTGCACGGCCAATGCCGTGGCGGTGATGTCGCTCGCCTGAATGGGCGGACGCGGAATGTTCCAACTCCAATGGCCGTCGGGGTGCTGGATCGTGGTGAGCATGTGAACCATCGAGTCGGTGGCCAGGGAGGCAGGCTCGCGCTCGCCTTGCAAATTTACCGACGAATAGCCCGCGAAGATGGCGGCCTCGGGAAGGAACGTGACTTGCAAGCCGGACTCCGGGTCGGTCAGCGTCTTCTTGAGCAACACGAGTTGGTGGCGGGCCGCGTCGCGATCCGTCGTGAACTGGCGGGAGTGCGCTAGGCTCATCGCCGCCAGCGGAAGCTGCTGCTGGTGGCAGGAGATGCAGTCCTGCTTGCTCCGATGCCGTACGAACGTGGCGGCGGAATCTTCTGCTGTCTTCGTCAGGGGCGGCAACGCTCGTTGGATGGCTTCGGCCACGGTTTTGGCTCCGGAAGTTTGCGCCGAGGTTCTTCCGCTTCGAGCCAGTGCGGGCGTCTCCTTGGCACCGGCTTTGAGCAGCGCTTGCACGATGGGTGTGTCGCCGCGTTTGCGAGCGAGCGACAGCGGAGTTTGCGTCAGGCCGAGAAAATTGTCCACCGGTTGACCGCCTTCGGCGTTCGCGTCCGCACCGTGGGCGAGCAACAGTTCCGCGAGCGCGGGCGAGGAATGTTCTGCCGAGGCCGCCCAGTGCAACGGCGTGTAATTGGCGATGAGGTCGCGTTGATCGACCTGCGCTCCGGCGGCCAGCAGCAGGCGCGCCGCTCCGGCGTGTCCTCCCCATGCCGCCTGTCCGAGCGCGCCACCCACGGGGGTGAACTCACCAATCTTCGCTCCCCGTTCGAGCAACAATTTGACCAAGGGTTCGTTGCCGAGGAACGATGCCCACATCAGCGCCGTGCGTCCACCGCCCCAGATGAAGCCGTCGGTGTTCATGTTCGGTTTGGCGTTCACGTCCGCCCCGCGGTCAAGCAGCAGGCGGACGGAATCCATGTCTCCCGCCGCAGCAGCAGCCATCAGCGCGGTTGCGCCGAAAATATTTGTCGCGTTCACCTCCGCGCCGCGCTCAAGAAGCAGCTTCACGGTGCGACTGTTTCCAACCTTGCGCGCGGCCAGCATGAGCGCGGTGTTGCCGAGCGCGGACTGCGCTTTGACGCTCGCACCGCCCGCCACGAGCAGCCGCGCTTTGTCTTCAACCGTGGCGGCGTATAACAGCGCGTTGGCCCCCGCCTTGTTGGTCGCACTCACGTCCGCACCGGCCTTGAGTAAAACTTCCAGCACGGCGGCATCGGCGATCCACGCGGCGGCCATCAACGGCGTGTTGCCCAATTCGTCGCGTGCGTTCACGGCGTCGGAATTCTTCAACAGCGTTTTGACCGCGGCTCGATCTCCGGCGCGGATGGATTCGAAGATCGAGTTGTTGGCGGATGCCGGGGCGGCCGCCAGAACTGAAATGCAGGCCAGACACATCGACAGGGCGAGGGCGATGGATTGTTTCATGTTTGGATTTTTGTTGTGGAATGAATCTGCTGTCAAAGTTCTTCGCGGTTTGG
>JBBQYK010000299.1:0-6490 GCA_038208765.1 Verrucomicrobiota bacterium | reverse complement strand
TCGAACTCCTTGCACCAGCCCTTGATTTCCGTGTCGTTGAAAATCTTGCCGATGACGCGGCGCAGCAGTCCCTTGAGGCTGGCGTTCTCCAAATCACGCAGCGAGCGGATGCCCTCTTCCTTGTAAGTCTCCAGCAACGTCCGCGCGCGTTCGTCGGCTTTGAGTTCCATGTAGAGCGCCTCGATTTGTTCGAGCGTCACGCCTTCGGGCAACTGGCGTCGCCACACCGAAGCGAGTGTTTCCTTTTGCGCGTCCTTGGCCTTCTCGTGCGCCACGGCGAGCAGGAGGCTCGGGCGCAGTCCGGCGAGATCGTTCGTCTCACCGCTCGCGCCGAGGTCGCTCAGGTCATCGC
The DNA here is from genome assembly GCA_038208765.1 of Verrucomicrobiota bacterium. Taxonomy (GTDB): domain Bacteria; phylum Verrucomicrobiota; class Verrucomicrobiia; order Limisphaerales; family SIBH01; genus JANNGC01. The sequence goes on along the minus strand of JBBQYK010000299.1, from coordinate 6,138 downwards.
GAATCTGATACGCGATGCCCAACGCCTCGCTGTAACCCTTCAGCACGTCGGAAACTTCCTCGTGCAAATCGTTGCCGGCGTAAATCGCCCCGAGCCGCAGCGCGACCTCGAAGGCCGGCGCAGTTTTTTTGCGGAAGATGTCCAGCACTTGCAGCGACGAAAGCGGCTGCGGCGAGCGCGCCCAGCACAATTCCGCACCCTGCCCGCGGCACAACTCGCGCTGCCCGCGTGACGCCGCGAGCAGCATCTCCACCTTTTGCTCCGCGCTGATTTTGCATTCGCCGATGAGCCGGTAGCCTTCGCCAATGAGCAAGTCGCCGACGTTCAGCGCCACCGCCACGCCGTATTCCTCGTGCAAAGTCTTCTCGCCGTAGCGTTGCGCGTCATTGTCTTCGATGTCGTCGTGGATGAGCGAGGCCTTGTGGAAGCATTCCACGGCCACGGCGATTTTCTTCAAATCGTCCGGCGGTGCGCCCGCAGATTTTTCCTTAAGCGCCTGATACGCCGCCACGACCAGAAACGGCCGCCAGCGCTTGCCCGCGCGCATCAGCCATTCGCGCGCGATTTTCTCCGACTCGCCTTCCGCCGCGCCGCCCATCACGAGGTCGAGCGACACCGGCGTGAACCAGAAATCCACTTCCTCGCGCAACGCGCCAAGGTCGAGCCGCCGCGTCGTGTCGTCGCTGCTCAGGTGGATGTAATCCCAGACCCAGTCGAGATCGACGGTCGTGTCGATGCAATCATCCTGGAGCAACGGCACGGCCACGCCGGGAATCGCCGCCGCTTCCATGTAGGGAAACGCGCGTTCCAAAACCGGCAGGCAACTCACGCCCACGATGGCCTCAATCTTCCCCGTCTGAATCAGCGACATGACGATGGCCGAGCCTTCCGCCACCAGCACCGCGTAACCGAGCTTTTCCGCCTCGGCCTGTAAATCTTGAATGGTGCAAAGCCCGCATTGCTTGCAGAGCAAACCAAATTCATCGAACGGCGCCGGGCACTTCGCCTCCACGCGCAGACATTTCGGCAGCAACAGCAGGCGCTTCTCGAACGGCACTTGGGCGATGGTCTCGCGCCACATCTCGTTGCTCAGGAGCACCCCGATGTAATCGCGATAAATGGCATCCACACCGCACATCTGCACCAGGCGGTCGGCGTGGATTTTCAGTTCATCGGCGGGCATGGGCGGCACGGGATTGTGCTCGGCCACGTAATTGCGGATGAGGTGCAGGATGCGCGCGCGCTCACCGGGCGTCTGGGGAATGTTCTTCTTGGGGGCGCGAAAGCGTTGTTGCACCGCGTGCTTCGGAATCGCGAACGAGATTGGTTGCATACTTCGGATAAATTTTCCGTCTTTCCAGACGCCGCCCGCAAGGATTGGATTCGTTTTTCTTAAGCAGGAGAAAAACGGACAAGGCCGGAAAGACACTCTTTCAAGGGTGAAGGAACCATCCAGGGCCGACCGCTTTCCTTCGGAAACTTTCACCCCGCGCTTCACGACCACGGCGAAGTTTGTTATGGAGCCGGCCTGAAAAGCATGAGTGTTGAGGAATCAAGTCAGCGGGAAAGTGGATTTGTTGCTTCGTGGCGTCTTCGCGCCGTGGCGTCTTCGTGTTCAACATGACTCCCCTCCTTCAAGTCGCGTCCGTCTCGAAACGCTTTCCCGGCGTGCTGGCGCTGGAAAATGTTTCGCTCACGCTGGCGCGCGGCGAAGTGCTGGCGGTCGTGGGCGAGAACGGCGCGGGCAAGAGCACGCTCATGAAAATCCTCGCGGGCGTGCAGACGCCGGACAGCGGGGAAATTTTGCTGGATGGCCAGACGGTGACCATTGATTCCGTGCGCGCGGCGCAGCAGCTCGGCATCGCGCTCATCCACCAGGAATTGAACCTCGCGGACAACCTCACCGTGGCGGCGAACATTTTTCTCGGACGCGAGCCGCGGCGCGGATGGTTCATCCAGCAGCGTGAGACGGAGACCGGTTCGACCGCCGTGCTGAAACAAGTCGGCCTGGATCCCGCCGTGGCGGGACCGCGCACACTGGTCAGCACGCTCTCGCTGGGGCGGCAGCAGTTGGTGGAAATCGCCAAGGCCCTGTCGGCGCAGGCGCGCGTGCTCATCATGGACGAGCCGACCTCGTCGCTTTCACAGCCTGAGAGCGACGCGCTCTTCCGGGTCATCAAAGACCTCCGTGCGCGCGGCGTGAGCATCATCTACATCTCGCACCGACTGGGCGAAGTGAAGGAACTCGCCGACCGCGTGGTGGTGCTGCGTGATGGCAAGAACGCCGGCGTGTTGAGTCGCGAGGAAATCACGCAAGATAACCTGGTGCGCCTGATGGTGGGACGAAATTTCAGCGTGAGCCGCTCTGCCCGCCAACGTGCCGCCAGCGTCCCGCGGGCGAGCGCCCTGGAAGTCCGCGCCTTCCGCACCGCTGCAAACCCTCAGCACGAACTGAACTTCTCCGTGCCACCCGGCGAGATCGTGGGCGTGGCCGGTCTCGTGGGCGCGGGCCGCACGGAAATGCTGCTCGCGCTCTTTGGCGTCGAGCCGGCGGTGGGCGGGGAAATTCTGCTCAACGGTGTCGCGCAAAAAATTACCCGTCCGCGGGACGCCATCGCCGCCGGACTCGCGCTGGTGCCGGAAGATCGCAAGCAGCAGGGCGTGATTCTCGAAATGGCCGTGCGCGAAAACCTGAGCCTCCCATCGCTGCGCCGCGATGCGCGGGCCGGTTTCCGCAACACCGCCAGCGAGCGCGCCATCGCTGATGAAATGGTCGAGAAGCTCGACGTGAAGACGCCAAGCCAGCGCCAGTTCGTGCAGTTTCTCTCCGGCGGCAACCAGCAGAAAATCGTCCTCGGCAAGTGGCTCGCGCTGAAACCGCGCGTCCTGCTCCTCGACGAGCCGACGCGCGGCATCGACGTCGGCGCGAAGCAGGAAATCTACAAGCTCATCGAGCAACTCGCCGCTGATGGCGTGGCGATTCTTTTCGTGTCGAGCGAGATGGAGGAAATTCTCCGCCTCTCCGACCGCGCCCTGGTCATGCATGAGGGACGCATCACGGGAGAGTTGCCGGGCGAAGAACTTTCCGAAGAAGCTGTAATGCAACTGGCAACAGGAAGACAAAATGGTTAGCCGCGAAAGAACGCAGAGAACGCAAAGAAGGAATCAGTTTTCCACTCTTTGCGTTCTCTGCGTTCTTTCGCGGCCAGTTCAACTCGCATGAAAAAACTCCTCGGCATCTTCGGCCTGCTCGTCTTCGTCTGCGTGGTCACGGCGCTCAAGGAGCCGAACTTCCTCAACCCCTACAACGTCGAAAACACCGTGCGCTGGACGGCGCTGTTCAGTCTCATCGCCATCGGCGTGTCGTTTGTCATCATCACGGGCGGCATCGATCTGTCCATCGGATCGACCATCGGCCTGGTCGGTTCGCTGCTCGCCTCGTTGCTCACGGTCAAGGGCTGGAGCATCAGCGCGGCGCTGACGACAGTCATGCTCGTCTCGCTGGGCATCGGACTCGCGCACGGGCTGCTCATCACCAAGCTGCGGCTCCAGCCGTTCGTGGTGACGTTGTGCGGGCTGCTCATCTATCGCGGCCTGGCGCGCTTCCTCACAGACGATCAGAGCCAGGGCTTTGGCAATGCGTTTGAAGGATTGCGTTCTCTGGCGACGGGAAAAATCACTTTGCCCTTCGGCGGCTACGCCCTGCCCTTTCCGCTGTTCATCATGGTCGCGGTCGGAATCCTCGCGGCCATATTTTTGAACCGCACGATTTACGGCCGCTACCTGCTCGCGCTGGGTCGCAACGAAACCGCCGCGCGCTACAGCGGCATCAACACCGACGCCATGAAGATCATCGCCTACGTGATTTGCTCCGGGCTGGCGGGCGTGGCGGGCATTCTTTTTTCGCTGAACTTGAACTCCGTGCAGCCGTCCGGCCTCGGCGAGTTCTACGAGCTTTACGCCATCGCCGGCGCGGTGCTGGGCGGGTGCAGCCTGCGCGGCGGCGAAGGTTCCATCCTCGGCGTCATCATCGGCAGCGCGGTCATGCGCGTGCTCTACAACTCGATCAACATCCTGCGCATCCCCACGCACTGGGAGTTTGCCATCATCGGCGCGGTGATTTTGTCCGGCGTGATTGTGGATGAACTGGTCAAGCGGGTGGCGCGTGGGAAGACGGCCAACACCAAACTTCAAACCGCAGAGAAACCGCAAACACCAAACAGCGGACCATCATGAAGGATGACCGGCGCTGCTGGGCAGGCCGTGATTGGTCATCTGCCTGATGGTGCAGCCGGCCAGAGACTGCCGTTTCTGGAAAGTGTCCTGCCGGGCGAGGAAAGCGCCGTAAGCGTGTTGCAACGCCTGGTCCGGCATGGGCGCGTAGGCCCAGACCTCAAATGTGAAATCAATTTGCGTGTTCAAGATTTTATAGATCAAAACACGCTGACGGCCGCCAGAACTGTTGGGCACGGGAGCTTTCATTCGCCGCAACGTAGTGAGCAAGGGGAGATCATGATATGGGGTGAGCACCCCACCGCCCACCTTGAAGACGGCCCACTGGTTTCAGGCCGGATCAAGAAACTACGCGTCCCCACGCGCCTTCGCATAGCCAGGCTTGATCACGTCGTAGATGAGACGCAGCCGCTCGTCGAAGGGCAGGAAGGCGCTCTTGATGGCATTGAGCGTGACCTTCTCCAGGTTCGCGAGCGTGAAGCCGAACTCCTCGACGGCGATGGCGAACTCCTTGGTCATCGTGGTGTCGCTCATCAGGCGGTCGTCGGTGTTCAGCGTGACACGGAAGCCGCGGTCGAAATACATCTTGAACGGATGCTCGGCGAGCGAGCGCACGGAGCCGGTGTGGACGTTGCTCGACACGCAAATCTCCAGCGGAATGCGCCGGTCGAGGACGTATTGCGCGAGCGTGCCGAGCTTCACAATCTTGCCGTCGATGACCGTCATGTCGTCGGTGAGCCGCGTGGCGTGGCCAAGCCGGTGCGCGCCACAGAATTGCAGCGCCTGCCAGATGCTCGCCACGCCAAAGGCTTCGCCGGCGTGGAGCGTGGAATAAAAATTCGCGCGCTGAATGGCGGCGAACGCCTCGGCGTGTTTCTTCGGCGGATGCCCGGCTTCCTCGCCCGCGAGATCGAAACCGACCACGCCGTTGCCGCGAAAATTGATCGCGAGTTCCGCCGCTTCGAGCGAGTCCGTGCGGTCGCGCATGGCGCAAATGATCAGGCCCCACTTCACGCCATACTTCTCTTGCCCGCGCCGCAGCCCATCGATCACCGCGCCCACGATGGCCTCGTCCGTCAATCCGCGCTCGCGATGAAAGCACGGGGCGAAGCGCACTTCGGCATAGACCACGCCGTCGTGGAACATGTCCTCTATGAACTCGAAGGCCACGCGCTCCAAGGCGGCGCGCGTCTGCATCACGCCGATGGTGTGCTGGAACCCTTCAAGGTAGAGCGGGAGCGAGCCGCGGTTCGCGCCGCGAAAAAACCAGGCGGCTAGTTCCTTCGCGTCGCTGGTGGGGAGGCCGGCGTAGTTTTCCGCCTTCGCGAGATCAATGACCGTCTGCGGACGCAGGCCGCCGTCGAGATGTTCGTGGAGGAGGACCTTGGGCAGCTCTTGGAGATTCATCGCCATGAGCTTTCTTCCTCCGGCGCGCGCGGGGCTGCAAGTTAAATTCTTGTGCGGCCCATGAAAGAATTTCCCGAAGAGTTGCGGTGACGGACGAAGGAAGCGGGGATGAGTCCCCTGCCCTCACATCGCCAGCAGCAGCTTCTTGATTTCCTTCAATCGTCCGGCGGCGTCGCGCTTGATCAGCCGCGGCAGGCGTCCGCCAAAAGTCAGCAGGTCGCCATGCCGCGTGACAAGCAGCTTGTCCTCCTTCGTCTCGATGATGGTCACGCCCTTGTCGCAGGCGATGAGCTTCAACTCGGCCACTTGCAGCAACACTTCCGCCGGGCGCGGCAGCGGGCCGAAGCGGTCGCGCAATTCGCGCGCAAGTTCTTCCAGACCCCGCTTCTCCGTCATCTGCGCCAGTTTGCGATAGGCTTCGATGCGGAGGCGCGAGTCGGTGATGTAATTCAACGGCAAGTAAGCGGGCGTACGCGGAACAGGTGGTGCGACACGCTC
>JBBQYK010000298.1:0-6548 GCA_038208765.1 Verrucomicrobiota bacterium | reverse complement strand
GACAACATCGTGAAAGGCGCGAGCGGCCAGGCGGTGCAAAGCATGAACATCCTGTGCGGCTGGCCGGAAACGGCGGGGTTGTTGTGAGCTGGTCCGTTGTTCCGGCCATCTGAATGGTTTAGGATGAGCGTCAATGAACTCCGCCAGCGTTGAGAATATCCGGCGAATCACGGCCCCACTGCGCTGTTCCTGTAGAGTATTGGTGCTGATCATCTGCTGGGCGGTTTCTTCACCCGGACTGCTCCAGGCCGCGATCTATCCGAGCAACTGTGTGGATTCAGCCGGCACGAAAGATTCGACGTTCTATCGTCCGCCTGAGCCGGACAGTTTCGTGGGTGCCTCGTTGAGCACAGTGGAGCTTGCGACGGGACAGATCATGGTCGCACTGTTTGGAACTTTCGTGGGCGGACTGCCCGACCCTGTGGAGCGCAGCCTGTTGGTGCGATTGAACTCCGATGGAACTCCTGACCCTTCGTTCACTTTTGACGATAGCAATTTCGAGCGAGTTGGAGCCGTTCACGCCTTCGCGGTGTCAAGTAATGGGCTGCTGGCCGTCGCGACATCGGGCTATGGAACCGAAGGTTTCTTTTACGGACATTTCCATCTGTCACGCAACGATGGCAGTAGAATTTTTTCGACATACACGTCCGTTGACCACAGCGCGCTGGTGCGCGCCATAGCTTGGGATGCCGAGGGGCGAGTGGTGATTGGCGGCAATTACACTCCATTTCACGAGGGAATGGCCGGAGGGCTAGCACGACTCAACGGGGACGGAACACTCGACGCAACCTTACTTCCAGCCACCAATTTCAGCTTTGTCATCGGACTGGCGGTGCAGGCGGACGGCAAACTCTTAGTTCTAGATGTCGGCACGTTGCATCGGCTGATGCCGGATGGGTCCTTTGACATCAATTTTTTGCCAGTTCACTTCGACGATTGGTTTACGGATCCCCGCCCACATCCGCCGGCGGCCCTTGTTTTGCAACCGGACGGCAAGATTCTCGTCGCGGGTCCATTCAGTGCTGTGAACGGTGCGTCGTGTCACACCGTGGTGCGCTTGAATAGCAATGGCTCGCTCGACACGGGTTTTGATGCGGGCGGCGGCGCGGTCGGGGGGCGTCCCGGAATCCAGCTCGCCTTGCAGTCCGACGGCAAAATTCTTCTGGCGGGCGGTTTTACTTCATTCAATGGAGTTGATCGAAGCGGCGTGGTTCGGCTGCGCCACAACGGGACGGTTGACGCAACCTTCAACACGGAAGGTCAATTCGACGACGCGCGCTCGGTCACAGTCCTCGGAAGCGGGCGCTTATTGGTGACTGATTATGTGGACTCCTTTGGAGGCAGTATGTCGCCGCACCGGTTGCTCGGCGATCCGGCGATCCGAATGTTCCAGCCCACGATGCTCGGCCCGAATCAGGTGGCGCTCGAATTCAGTTCCGTTCCGGGTGCGTCCTACGTGCTTCAACAAGCAACCGACCTCACGAACTGGCAACGCCTTGCCACCAACACGGCTGGCGACTGCCGTCATCGGTTCACGAACGGTCTGAGCAGCCCCCCGGCTTTTTTCCGCGTGCTGCGCCAGCATTGAGTTCAATCCGAAACACGGGTCTGTTCTAAACCGTCGCCTTGCTCCCTTTGTGCGAACTGCTTAACTCCCTCGCATGACGTCCGCCGATGCCTTCGATTCCATCTCTGGCAGTGGCGATGACTTTCAGCAAGTCGTCGCGCTGTGCGAATCGTTGCACGACTACTGTTTGATCGGCGGCCTCGCCATCAACTGTTACGTCGAGCCGGTGTACACCATGGACGCGGATTTCGCGCTGGCGGCCGCGCACCTTGACGCCGTGAAGCAACGGCTCGCCCCATTGGGCTTCAGGATCGAAGACCATCCGCACTCGCTCAACGCGCTGCGGGCTGGCAGCCAGTTGAGCATCCAATTCACGAAAGATGATCGCTACGCCGGCTTCCCGGCTCGCGCCGAAATGCGAGAGACGCTCGGCGTCCGCCTGCGCGTGGCCTCGCTGCCCGATCTCGTGCAGGCCAAAACCTGGGCTTGGTCTGACCCGCAACGCCGCCTCTCCAAGCGCAAGAAGGATGAACTTGATCTCATCCGTATCGCGGAAAAATTTCCACGGTTCCTGCCCGCGTTGCCCGAGGCCATTCGTCAGCAAATGATGTGAGCCGTTCCTCCTCCCAGATTCGTCCTGTGTCATTGCCTGAAATCACGCCGCGCCCGCTCCAGCGCCTGTGTGTCTTCTGCGGTTCCAGCCGTGGAAATAATCCAGTCCATGTCGCGGCCGCGCAAAATCTCGGACGCGAACTCGCGCAACGCGGCATCGCTCTCGTCTATGGCGGCGGCAACATCGGACTCATGGGCGCGCTCGCGGACGCAGCGCTCGCTGCCGGAGGCCACGCCATCGGCGTTATTCCCGAAGCGTTGCTGGCGAAAGAAGTCGGGCATTGCGGACTGCCCGATCTCCGCATCGTCAAGACGATGCACGAACGCAAGGCGCTCATGGCCGAACTCAGCGACGGCTTCATCGCCCTGCCCGGCGGCTTCGGCACGTTTGAAGAATTCTTCGAGGTGCTCACATGGTCGCAACTCGGTTTGCATTCCAAGCCGTGCGGCGTGTTGAACGTCTCGGGCTTCTTTGACCCGTTGCTGGAGTTGCTCAATCTCTCGGTCGCCGAGGGTTTCGTCAGGCCGGCGCATCGCGAACTTGTGCTTGTGTATACCGACATCGCTCGCCTGCTGGATCGCATGTCGGCTTTCCAGGCTCAGTCCGTGCCCAAGTGGATTGACCGGACGACACTTTGATCAGGAATGACTTTAATGAAAGATTCTTCCCGACGGCGGCTTACCTGAAGTGAATGATCATGACGATGCCTGAGCCTGGAACCGATTCTTTCCTGCCCACGCGCCAAAGCCTGCTCTCGCGCCTGCGCGACGTGCAGGATCAGGAGGGCTGGCACGAGTTTTTCGATACTTATTGGCGGCTCGTCCATCGTGTGGCCCGCAAATCGGGACTGGCCGACGCCGAGGCGCAGGACGTGGTGCAGGAGACGTTCATCTATCTTTCAAGGCGCATGGTGCGCTTTCGCTACGATGGCGCGCGCGGCTCCTTCAAATCTTGGTTGCGCGTCGTGACCCGCTCGCGCATCTCGGTGCGACGTCGCTCCGAGAACCGCCAGCAGCCGCTGATTCGCGAGCCGCTGCCCGCCGATGACGACGCGTCGTGGGAAGCCATTCCCGATCCTGCCGGGGACGCCTTCGATCAGGAATGGCAGCGTGAATGGGAGGATCATCTCATGGCGACGGCGCAACGCCGCGTGCGCGCGAAAGTCAGCTCACAGCAACTGCTCATTTTCCGGCTCGCCACAGTGGGCGCGCTGCCTCTCGGTCAAGTGGCGAAAAAACTGGGCGTCAGCGTGCCACAGGTCTATCTCGCGCGGCATCGCGTGGGGAAATTGCTCAAAGCCGAAGTGGAGCGACTGCGCCGGGAAACGGAATGAAGTATTGAGTAGCTCCGCCCTTTGGTGATTGATGGGTTGAGTTGTGCAACCAAGCGCCATTTTGAAGGTTTCCCCGCCGTGAGTTCACCGCCTCTTATCCCGGACCACACGCTGCTCCGCCCCATTGGGCGCGGTGCCTACGGGGAAGTTTGGCTCGCGCGCAACATCATGGGCGCGCCGCGGGCGGTGAAAATCATCTGGCGGGAGCAGTTTGAAAGTGATCGTCCGTACGAACGCGAGTTCGCGGGACTTCAACGTTACGAACCCGTTTCACGCAGCGCGGATGGATTGGTGCATGTGCTGCACATTGGGCGCGATGACGCCAAGGGATTTTTTTATTACGTGATGGAACTGGCGGATCCGGTTGCCGGTTCCGAGTTTGAAGCTGCCAATTCTTCCAGCCCTGTCCTTCGCGACACGGCCCCCGCGAAACTCGAACCTTATGCTCCGCGCACGCTCCGATCCGATCTCAAACGACGAGGTTCTTTGCCCACGTCTGACTGCCTCGATCTCGCGCTCGACATCGCCAGCGGCCTGACGCACCTCCATCGCCAGGGCCTGGTCCATCGCGATGTGAAACCAGCGAACATCATTTTCGTGGAAGGTCGCGCCAAGCTTGCGGACATCGGATTGATCTCGACGGGCGATGAAGCGCGCACCTTTGTCGGCACCGAGGGCTACATCCCGCCGGAAGGGCCAGGCACGCCCGGCGCGGACCTTTACGCGCTGGGTTTGTCGCTGTACGAAGCCAGCACCGGACTGCCCTCGGATCGTTTCCCGGACGTGCCGCCCGAGTGGCTGCGCGACGACGCGGGCGACGACGAGTTGGAGTTGCACGAAGTGATTCTTAAATGTTGCGAATCGGATCGCGCGCGCCGCTACCGCAACACGGAAGAACTGCGCGCCGACGTCGCGCTCCTGCAAAGCGGCCAGAGTGTGCGCCGCATGCGCGCGTTGGAAAAGCGCGTCTGCTATTTGCGCCGCGCAGCCCTGTCGGCCACGCTCGTGGTTGTCACGGCGGTGGTCATCGCCGCGTTTGCCAATTGGCGCGCCCAGCGGGCGGAGGAACTTCAGGCCCGTGAAAGTCAGTTGCGCTCGCGGGCGGAATCAGCGGAGCAGGACAGTCGCGAACGGTTGCACGCCGCGTTCACCGCGCAGGCCCGTGCCACCGTGCAGAGCCTGGAGGCTGGACGGCGCTCGAATGCGCTCGCCGCGATTCGGCAGGCGGCGGTGATTCGTGTCACGCCCGAATTGCGCCAATACGCCTTCGTCGCGCTGTCCCTGACGGACTTGGAGATCGAGCGCGAGATCGAGTTGGGCCCGGACGCGAGAGGCGTCGGTTTCAACCGCGACCTGAGCCGTTACGCCGTCGGTCACGGATTGAACACGGTTGAGATTCATTCGGTGGGTGCCCGGGATTCCATGCAACGCATTATTCACGGAACCAATTCCGACGCCCGGTGGATCCGTTTCAGCGCGGATGGACGTTTTGTCGCTTTCAAACAGGATCGCCAATCCGCCTTCGACGCGGATTTGGACGTTTGGAATCTCGCCTCCACCCAACGCGTGTTCACCGTCCCGCGCGCGGTTTCCAAAGACGCGCTCGATTGGCATCCGCGCAAGCCCCTCTTGCTCGTCGGACGGCGGGATCGGCGGCTCACGGAATGGGACGTGGAGCGAAACGTGGAATCCGCCAACTGGCCTCTGCCCTCTGCCGCGGTGCTCGTCGGCTATTCTCCCGACGGCGGACGCGTCGCGTTGAACCGCCCGGACGGAATCACGAACCGAGTCGAGATTCGCAGCGCCACGAATGGCTCGCTTCTCTCCGACCTCCCCATGCGCACCACGGTGCGCGCTCTCGCCTGGCATCCGGCGGGCCTGCTACTCGCCATCGGCAGCGACGATGGAATCGTGCGCCTGTGGAACACTCTCGACGGCTCATCGCAAATTGTTGGGGAACACAATGCGCAGGTGACGGGCGCGGCCTTCGCGTGGGGTGGGGAATTTCTCGTCACACGTGGCTGGGACACGACGGTAAATTTCTGGAACGTGGGCCGTTACCGCCGCGAGATGACCTTCAAGGTCAGCGCGTCCCTTCTCCAAGCCACGGACGACGGCGCTCGCCTGGTCGTCTCCAGTCCCAGCCAGGCGCGCATTTTCCGTTTCAACCGCGCTCCCGAGTGTCGCGAACTGGAAATCGATTTTCCCCTGACCGCCCGCAAGGTCGCCTTTTCGCGCGATGGCCGCTGGCTGTGCATTGATGGCAATGAAGGCGTGGGCATCTGGGATTTGCGGCAACCCGGCCCCGGCCAATGGTTAACGGCGGCGGATCTCTTTTTGATGGGTTTCACCTCGGACTCCGCGCAACTCTTCGCCGTCCGCGGGAACAAGCTGGCGGGATGGAAACTCGAAGACCGCCTGGGGACCAGCACCGCCCGCGCGGTGTGGACGTCTCTTCCCACCAACGCTTTTCCCAACCTCATCCGCAGCCCTTCGGGTCTTGGCAGCCTTTCGTGGAGCAACTTGAATCAGGTGCATCCGCCCATTTCCACGATGCAAAGCTCGGCGGGACTATCACCCGATGGCCGATGGATCGCGCGTCGCGCCAGCATTGCTTACGTCCTCGTGGTCGAGCGCCAGACCGACGGCCAAAATGAAATCCGCATCACGAATAGCGCGCGCGTCCGTTCCCAAGCCTTCTCCCCCGACAACCGCAGTCTCGCCGTGCTTACGGAAGATGAGTTGAAGATTCTCGATACGAGCACCTGGAAGCCCCGCGTGAGCCGCGCCGCCGAGGGCAAAGTCTTCGCCCATCTCGCCTTCTCGCCCGATGGGCGCACGCTGCTCTGTGTGGAAAACACCCAGACCGCGGCCTTGCTCAACGCCGCGACGCTGGAGCCGATTTTCCCCATGCCGGCCTGGTGTCACCCCATGGCCATCAGTCCCGATGGCCGCTGGCTCGTGATGCGGGTGGAAGGGCGGCGCGCGCAACTCTGGGATTTGGTGGCCCTCCGCGCGCGTTTTCGGGCGCTGGG
>JBBQYK010000297.1:0-6554 GCA_038208765.1 Verrucomicrobiota bacterium | reverse complement strand
GAGGTCGGCGGCTTGGCCTTCATCAGCGCGCCGAGTTCGGCAGCCACGTCGTCCACGGAATTCGCACCCATGCTCAGGGCCATGCGTTTGTGCGAGCCGAGCGTGTTGATGGCGACGGGGAACGGCGAGACCACGCCGTTGACCGTGGGCTTCTCAATCAGCAGCGCCTTCCCGCCACCGGGCTGCTTCATCTCGCGGTCGGCGAGTTCGGTGATTTCCAACTCGGTCGCGACAGGCTGGGTGATGCGCTTCAGCTCGCCCGCCCGGTCGAGGGTGTTGATCCAGTCGCGAAAGGAATCGAATGCCATGCGCGGAGGTTAGCCGTCTTGACGACCGAGGGGCAACTGGGCAGTGTTTTCGCGGTCAACATCCGGGGCGCATCCCGTGGTCATCCAACCTAATTTTTGTTCCAGTCTTTTGCTGCGCGCGCGTTACGCGTGCGGCTGGGCTTGCCTCGCGGCGGGTGTGGTGTGGGCCACGGGCGGCGGGGCGCTTCCGGCGCGGGCGGGCACGGCGGTGCAGTTTGACGGCAGCAACGACTACATCACCTTCGGCACCGCGCTCGGGCTGAGCGTTTCCAACGTTACGGCGGAAGTGTGGTTCAAGCGCACGGGCGCGGGAGCGGCCACGGGCACCGGGGGCGGCGGCGTCACCGATGCCATTCCGCTGATCAGCAAAGGGCGCGGCGAGGCGGACGGCGACAACCGGGACATGAATTACATCCTGGCCATCCGCGCCTCGGACAGCCGGCTGGTGGCCGATTTCGAGGCCGGGCCGGGCAGCAGTTCCCTGGGTCAAAACTATCCCGTCGCTGGAATCACCGTCCTGTTGAACAACGTCTGGTATCACGCGGCGGCGACGTATGACGGCGCGACGTGGCGGCTCTACTTGAACGGCGTGCTGGAGACCACGCTCTTCGTCGGCCAGCGCCTCCGGCTCGACAGCATTCAACACGCTGCGCTGGCCTCCGCGCTGGATTCCTCGGGCGCGGCGGCGGGCTTTTTCTCCGGTGTGCTGGATGAAGCGCGCATCTGGAACTACGCGCGCTCGCCCGGCGAGATTGCGGAGAATTATCAGCGGCAAATCGTCTCCGCGCCCGGGCTCGTCGGTCGCTGGTCGCTGGATGAAGGCGTTGGGACGACAGCGGCAAACTCCGGCTCCAGCGGCATCAACGGCACGCTGCTGAACGGCCCGGCCTGGGTGGCAGGCTACAACTTTGAAACTTCGCCCTCCGTGACACTGACGAATCCGGTGAGCGGCGCAGAATTTATCGCGCCTACCAACGTGACGCTCGAAGCCAGCGCCAGCGACCTCGACGGCACGGTGACCAATGTCGCGTTCTTCACGAACGGCGTCGTGCTCGCGAGCGTCACCAACGCGCCGTTCAGTTTCATCTGGACGAATCCGCCGCTCGGCTTCCACGCCCTACGCGCCGTGGCCACGGACCACACCGGACTCGCCGCCACGTCGTCCGTGGTGAGCCTCGCCGTCCACGACTCCATCGTGCGGCTCACGTCACCGACGAACGGTTCCTTGAGCACAATTCCGCAACCGGTGTCACTGATCGCCGCCGTGAACGAAACCAACGGGCCGGTCACGTCCGTGGAATTTTTCGCGGGCACGAATTCTCTCGGCACGAACATCAGCGCGCCGTGGGCCATGACGTGGAGCAACGCGCCGCCCGGCAGCTACTCCTTGACCGCCGTGGCCGTGGACGCGGGCGGCAGTCACACTTCGGCTCCGGTCGCCCTCGTCGTCGCCTCGAACTCCGCGCCCGCGATCAGCCTCACCGCGCCGCTGCACAATTCCACGGTCAGTTCACCGACCAATGTCCTCATCACCGCCGGCGCCACGGACAGCGATGGCACGGTCACGCAGGTTGTCTTCTTCGTGAATGGAGCGCCGCTCGCCACGGACACCAGCGCGCCTTTCTCCACTACCTGGACCAATCCACCCGTGGGCAGCCACACGCTGACCGCGTCCGCCACGGACCACCACGGCGCGACGAACCTCTCGGTCGCGAGCACGCTGAATGTCGCGAACGCGAAGGTGACGCGCGGGCCGTATCTCCAGTCGCCCGCTTCCACCAGCGGCCTCGTTTGTTGGCGCACCGATGTGTTCACCGCCGGGCGCGTGCGCTACGGAACGGACGCCACGGCGCTGACTAATTTCAGCGATGAACTGGCGTTCACGAATGATCACTTCGTTCTGCTCGCGGACCTTCAACCCGAGACGCGCTACTACTATTCCGTCGGCACCACGAACGTGACGCTGGCCGTGAGCACGAACTATTTTCTCTCCACCACGCCGCTCCCCGGGACGAACCGGCCCGTGCGCGTGTGGGTGCTCGGCGATCCGGGCATGCGCGACGCCAATCAGACCGCGGTGCGCAATGCCTATTACAACTTCACCACCAACACGCCGCGCTCCGATCTGATCCTGCTCCTCGGCGACAACGCCTACAACAACGGCACCGACGTCGAGTATCAGGGCGCGATCTTCGACATGTACACGAACGTGCTGGGTAACACGCCGCTCTGGCCGGCGATTGGCAATCACGACACGGCGGGCAGCGCGAACCCCACGCTCACCATTCCTTACTTCAAAATGTTCGCGCTCCCGGCGGCGGGTGAATCCGGCGGCGTCCCGTCCGGCACGGAGAAGTATTACTCCTTCGATTTCGCCAACGTGCATTTCGTGTGTCTCGATTCGATGACTAGCGCGCGCACCACGAACGGCCCGATGGCGACTTGGCTGCGCGAGGATTTGTCCTCGACGACGCAGCAGTGGGTCGTGGCGTTTTACCATCACCCGGCCTACAGCCGCGGCGGTCACAACTCGGACAGCGTGGTTGAACTGGTGGAGATGCGGCAGCGATTCGTCCCGATCTTCGAGGAATACGGCGTGGATCTGACGCTCGTGGGCCACAGCCACAACTACGAGCGCTCGATGCTGATCAACGGCCACTACGGACTCGCGAACACCTTCACCGACACGATGAAGATCGACGCGGGCAACGGTCGCACCAACGGCACGGGCGCGTATCTCAAACCCGGCACGCTGGGCGCGGATCAAGGTTCCATCCATTGCACCGCCGGAACGTCCGGTCGCACCGAAGGTGGCACTCTGAATCATCCGGTGATGTTCATGAGCGTGAACACGCTCGGCTCCGTGGTGCTGGACATCGAGGGCGAGCGGCTGGATTTCAAATTCCTGACTTCCCTCGGAGTCATTCAGGATCACTTCACCATTTTGAAAGGCCCGCAGGCCGCGCCGCCGCTTGCGCCGACGAACCTCACCGCCGCGCTCGTGTCGAGCACACAGGCGCGGCTCACCTGGCCGAACACGCCGACGAATGAACTGGGTTTCGAGATCGAACGCTCGTTGGATGGAATGGCCTTCACGCCGCTGACCACGCTGGGCGCGAATCTCACGAACTACACGAACGGCGGATTGGCCCTGGTCACGACGTATTATTTCCGCGTGCGCGCGACCAATTCGGCGGGCGCTTCGGCGTGGTCGCCGGTGGCGTTCGTGGGCACCGCGCCGAACCAGCCGCCGGTTGTTTCCATCACCGCGCCGGCGAACAACACGAACCTGGTTTCGGGAGTGAACCTCGTGGTGAACGCCACCGCGACGGACCCGGACGGCTCGGTCACGCAGGTTGTTTTCTTCGTGGATGGTGCGCGCGTGGCGACGGATCTTGCTGCGCCCTATTCGTTCACCTGGAGCAACGCGCCACTCGGCACGGCCACGTTCACCGCCCGCGCCACGGACAATTCCGGCGCGATCAGCACGTCGGCCCCGGTCGTGGTCACGGTGACGAATTCACCTTCCGGCACGAACACGCTCATCGCGCAGGGTGCGAACTGGCGTTACCTCGACAACGGATCGGATCAAGGCACGGCCTGGCGCACGACGGCGTTTGCTGATTCGAACTGGGCCGATGGCCCGGCCCAACTCGGCTACGGCGATGGCGATGAGGCGACCGTCGTGGGCTACGGGCCGGACGCGAACAATCGTTACCTCACGACGTACTTTCGCCGTGCATGGATGGTGAGTGATCCGTCCGCCTTCTCGCGACTGCTCTTGAGCGTCATTCGCGATGACGGCGCGGTGGTCTATCTGAACGGGACGGAAATTTTCCGCAGTGCGAACATGCCGTCCGGTTCGATCCTCTTCAACACGTTGTCCGGCAGTGCCAACGACAACACGCTCGATACGGCCAGCCTCGCCAGCGCCGGCAGCCTGCTCGTCACCGGCACGAACGTCATCGCGGTCGAGATTCATCAGAGTGCGGCGAACAGCAGCGACATCAGTTTTGATCTGCAACTGATGGCCCTGCCGCCCGCCGTACCCATGCCGCCGGTCATCGCGCGCGGGCCGTACTTGCAGAGCGGCACCACGAACAGCGTGATCGTCCGCTGGCGCACGGACACGGCGACGAACAGCGTGGTGCGCTTCGGGACGAACGCGGCGGAGTTGAACTTCGCCGTCACCAACCAGCCCGCGACCACGGAGCATGTCGTCGCGCTGACGAATCTTCCGGCGGACACGAAATTTTTTTACGCCCTCGCCGCCGGCACGAACACGCTGGCGTCCGGCACGAACTATTTCTTCACCACCGCGCCGCCCATCGGTCTCGACAAGCCCGTGCGCCTTTGGGTCGTGGGCGACAGCGGCACGGCGAATGCGAACGCGCGGGCCGTGCGCGATTACTACCTGAACTACGCCGCGAACCAGCCCGCCGATCTGTTCCTGATGCTCGGCGACAACGCCTACAACACGGGCACAGACCAGGAGTATCAGGCGGCGGTGTTCGACATGTATCCGACGGTGCTGCGTAACACGGTGGTGTGGCCAACCATCGGCAATCACGACACGGCGCACAGCACGACGCCGCCCGCGACGCTTCCCTACTTCAACATCTTTTCGCTGCCGCAGAACGGCGAAGCGGGCGGCGTGGCGTCCGGCACGGAGAAATATTACTCGTTCGACTACGCGAACATTCACTTCGTCTGCCTTGATTCAATGTCTTCCAGTCGCGCGACCAATGGCGCGATGGCGGACTGGCTGCGCGCCGATCTCGCCGCGCACACGCAGGAGTGGCTCGTCGCCTTCTGGCATCATCCGCCCTACACGAAGGGCAGCCACAACTCCGATTCGGAAACCGAACTGATCGAGATGCGGCAACGGTTTCTTCCCATTCTCGAAGAGCATGGCGTCGATCTCGTGCTGGCCGGGCACAGCCATTCGTACGAGCGATCCTTCCTCCTGCAAGGCCACTACGGTTTGTCCGGCACGTTGAACAACGCAATGAAGCTCGACGCGGGCGACGGACGCGAGAGCGGGACCGGCGCGTACGTGAAAACCTCCGGCGACGGCGCAGCCTACATCGTGGCCGGCAGCAGCGGGCAGATCAGCGGCGGCAGCCTGAATCATGCGGCGATGTTTCTGTCACTCAACGAACTCGGCTCGGTGGTCATCGACGTGAGCAGCAACCGCATGGACGTGAAGATGCTCGGCACAGCGGCGGTGCGCGACACGTTCACGATTCGCAAACAGCCCGCGCCCGCGCCGCAGTTTGATCGTTTTGCGAACCAGGGCTTCAAGGCGCGCACCGCGCAGTTTCTCACGCCCGACTGGTTCGCACTGACCAATGTGGCCACGACCAGCAGCGCGACCGGCACCGTCTCGCGTCTCGGCGATTGGGTGCTTTACACGCCGCCCGTCGGGCTGACGAATCTCGACACGTTCAACTACACCGTGGTGGACCAGCGCGGGACCAACCTCACCGCCCTCGCGACGACCGTCGTCGTTTCCAACCACGCCGCGACACCGAACGTGCTGGTCGAGGATTTGGGAAATGGCTCGGTGCGCGTGCGTTTCAGCGGCATTCCGGGCCGCACCTACTCGATGCAATTTTCCAACGATGTGAACGCGCCGTCCTGGCAGACGGCGGCCATGGCCACCGCGAATGGCCGGGGCGAGTTCGAGTTCGTGGACACGCCGCCGCCCCAGGCCGCGCGGCTTTACCGGAGCGCCACGCCATGAAGAACCACGGAAAACACGGAAGACACGGAAGGAAACCGTCGCTGGGCGTTTGGTCTATTTCCGTGTCTTCCGTGTCTTCCGTGGTTCCTCCTTTCACGCAAAATAATTTCCCTCCCGCGGTCGCGCAGACGCGGGAAGGAATTTCACAACCCTGCGCATCCCTGAAAAACAAAAACACATAACGGTATGAAGTTAAAAGCCATACTCCTGACGGTGCTCCTCGGAGCGGCGGCGACGCCACTCCTGAGCGGGCAGATCATCGAAACCCACACCTTCACCACCAACCGCGTGGTGCCGGACGGCAACGCCTCCGGTCTGCATGACGTGCGCAGCATTGCGTCGTCGATTGCGAACATCGCGGACGTGAAGGTGAAACTAAAAGTCGCCGGCGAATTCAACGGCGACCTGTACGGATACGTGCGGCACTCCAGCGGGTTTGCCGTGCTCCTCAACCGCGTCGGCAAGACCTCGGGCAATCCTGCGGGCTATGACGACGGCGG
>JBBQYK010000296.1:0-6570 GCA_038208765.1 Verrucomicrobiota bacterium | reverse complement strand
GTCATACTTCAACGTGCGTTCGCGCAACGTGACTTCCTTCGTCGCGAGATTCAGATCGCACACTTCATCCATCAGCACGGTGATGTCTTCGCGGTCGGAAAGAATCGAACGAATCGGCTGCGCGATTTCCGGCGCGGAGAGTCCCGCCGTCGCGACCTGATACAGCAAGGGCTGGAAGAGATGATGGTTGTGCTTATCGACAATGGTGATGCGCGCGTGCGGATGATGGAACTGCTGGCAGAAGGTCAGTCCGCCGAATCCGCCTCCGATGACCAGGACATGCGCCGTCTTTTCCATGCGCGGGAGTTTCATGGCGCGGAGTGAAAATGCAAACGGATCTGTGGGCTGCGGTAGCCCACTACCGTTTTTCGCCAAGGAGCGTGCTCGCTTTCCATGATCATCGGCCTACCCTCGCGTGCATGTCCGACGTCACCCGGTTGCTCAAGGCCATTGATGCTGGCGACCCGAAACCGCCGACCAGTTGCTCCCGCTGGTCTATGAGGAATTGCGCAAGCTCGCCGTCGTTCGTATGGGCAATGAGAAAGCCGGCCAGACCCTCCAGCCCACGGCGCTCGTGCATGAGGCGTGGTTGAAGATCGCCGGCGAGGGCGGCGATCACTTCGCCAATCGCCGGCATTTTTTCCAGTCCGCCGCTGGCGCGATGCAGCAAATCCTCATCGACATCGCCCGGCGCAAGCAGCGGCTGGTGCGCGGGATCAAAATCACCGAGTACTGCGATCAGAACCAGCTTCCCACCCAGGAACGGCTGCGCTTGTTCATCCTCGTCTGCCAGGCGATTCAGCACGCGCACCAGAAGGGCATCATCCACCGCGACATCAAACCGTCAAACATCTTGGTGACCCTGCACGATGGCGTGCCGGTGCCGAAGGTGATCGACTTCGGCATCGCCAAGGCCACGCAGCAGGAGCTGACAGACAAGACGGTGTTCACGCAGTTCCAACAGTTCATCGGCACCCCGGCTTACATCAGTCCCGAGCAGGCGGAGATGAGCGGCCTGGATATCGACACGCGTGCCGACATCTACAGCCTGGGCGTGCTGCTCTACGAATTGCTCGTGGGCCAGACGCCGTTTGACGCGCGCGAGATGATGCAGGGTGGCCTCGATGCACTGCGGCAGATCATCCGGGAGAAGGAACCGCTGCGGCCCTCGACCAAGCTGAACACCTTGCAAGGCGAAGCCCGCACGACGGCGGGCAAACGCCGCCATACCGACGTGGGCAAACTGGTGCATCAGCTTCAAGGCGACCTGGACTGGATCGTGATGAAGTGCTTGGAAAAAGACCGCACGCGCCGCTACGACACGGCCAACGGGCTGGCGATGGACATCCAGCGGCATCTGGCGAATGAACCCGTCATCGCTCGTCCATCAAGCCAGTTCTATAGGTTTCGAAATTGGCACGGCGAAATAAGGTTACGATCACGGCAACGGCTGCGGTTGCAATGGTGCTCGTGCTGGGGGTCGTGGTGAGCACGTGGCAGGCGGTCCGGGCGACCCAGGCCACGAAGGCAGAATCCCGACAGCGCTTGGTCGCGGTAGGCGCACAAGCTCAAGCTCAATCGAAGCAGAAGGAGGCCGAAACGGAACGTCAGCGCGCCGAATCCGAGCA
The DNA here is from genome assembly GCA_038208765.1 of Verrucomicrobiota bacterium. Classification (GTDB taxonomy): domain Bacteria; phylum Verrucomicrobiota; class Verrucomicrobiia; order Limisphaerales; family SIBH01; genus JANNGC01. Next base: position 4,942 of record JBBQYK010000296.1, on the reverse strand, counting down.
GCAACGCGCCGACGCGCAGGCGCAGAAGGCTTTCCTGAGCGAACAGCAATCGCGGCGCTTGCTCTACGCTGCGGAGATGAATCTCGCCCAGCAGGCGCTCAAGCTGAACAATCTCGGCCGCGCGCGTTGGTTGCTGGAGCGGCACCGGCCGCACCCGGGCGAGGAAGATCTGCGATCCAGTGCCTTGATCTCGCCGCCGGGAAAGAGATCTGGGGGACCGAAATGCAGCAAGATAGGGGTTTGACCGCCCTCGCTCTCGCCCCCGATGGGAGGACGCTGGCTTCCGGTTCGGGTTTTGAAGACCCCTCCATCCGGGTCTGGGATGCGGGGACTGGCCGCCTGCTGCGCCAACTCGACGGACATAGCAGTTGGGTCTCCAAGCTCACTTTCTCGAAGGATGGGCGGCAGATGATCTCCTCCGCGACCGATCAAACCATCCGCGTTTGGGAGACGGGGACCTGGGACGCAACCAAGGTGCTGCGCGGCCACACCGACGAGATCCACGGGCTCGCGCTCTCCGAGGCCGCGCATCTCATCGCCAGCGCGAGCAAGGACGGGGACATCATGTTGTGGCGAGTGGATGGTAAAACCGCCACCGATGGATACTGCCGTCTGCCATTGGAGTTACGAGTGGATGTCATGCCGCTCGATCATTCGCGGGTGGTGATGGTTTCGTCGGGCAAGGGGACCCAGTTGTTCGATCTCAAGAGCGCCGCGCCGCCGACCCCGCTGATCGGACCCTCCACGAACATTCTCGGGTGGGTTGGCACCAATATCGTCGCCGAATGGAATGGAGCCAACCAGGTCCTCCTCCGCAAATTGCGCGGGACCGAGTTCATTCCCCTGGGCGCGATCACGGTGGAATCGGGGCTGAGGCCGAGGAGTATCGACTACAACCCCAAGCGCCAACTCCTGGCGTGGACCGAATCGTCCTCTTCAAACTCGGTTTATCTCGCAAATCTGGCGGCGCCCGGCCGTCGTCGCGAACTGAAGAGCGACGTCGCCGTCACGGGTTACTTGAGTTTTAGTAACGATGGCGACCATCTCCTTGCCGCGACCGATCCGGCAAGTCGTGGCGCGTTTGGAATGTCGAATCCGGGCGGATCGTGGTGTCTGTCCAGGAGACAATCAGAGCCGTGGTCTGGGCCGCAGGCGGGCGGATCTTGGTGGCGGGCATCAAACCGCGCGACGGTTATGAAGTCGCTTTCTACGATTTGGACCACCCCGGACAGGCAGCGCGACGGGTTCCGGGTCGTGACGAGCTGATTCGTTTGGCACTATCGCCCGATGGTAGCCTGGTCGCTTCAGCCGACCGAGGTGGTCTGGTGCGGTTGTTCGATCCGGCCAAGGGCGAGTTGCTCGCGACCCTCCACGGCCATCTCAACGCGGCCTGTGGCCTCGCGTTCTCCCCGGATGGACGACGGTTGATTTCCACCAGCGGCGCGCGGGAGACCGCCAAGCTATGGGATGTCGGCACGCGGCAGGAGCTGTTGACCTTGGCCGGGACCGGCTCCATTCTGGGTAGCGCCAACTGGACTGCCGATGGCGACGCTATTCTCGCCGGCTCGCCATGGCAGGCTTGGCGCGCGCCGTCCTGGGAGGAAATCGCGGCGGCCGAGGCGAAGGAGAAAACGGGGACCAAACAACCATGAACATGGCGCTGGCCGCGATCCATGGATTGAACAAGAATAGACGAACGCAAAGCGGAACTGAAACGCCCAGACAAAGAGAACCCGGAGTTAAAGCAACATCTCGAAGCGCTGGAAAAATCAGCCTTCATCAGAACTGAAATGAACCACCCATGAAAACCAAACTCACACTTATACTCATCCAACGCGCCGCACTCTGGCTGCTGCTCTCCACCCTCAACTATCAACTCCCAATCTGGGCGCAAGGCACCGCGTTCACTTATCAGGGACGCTTGACCGACGCGGCGCTTCCAGCCAGCGGCAGTTACGACCTGCGCTTCGTTCTTTACACCGCCGAGGTGGGCGGCAGTCAGGTCGGGCCGATTCTCACCAACTCGGCCACGGCCATCAGCGGCGGCCTCTTCACCGTGGCGCTGGATTTCGGCGACAACGCTTTTACCAATGCCAGTCGCTTTCTGGAAATTGCCGTGCGCACCAACGGCGGCGGCATTTTCACCACGTTGAGTCAGCGACAGAAATTCACCCCCACGCCTTACGCGATCACGGCGGGCAATCTGACCGGCACGGTGGGCAATGCGCAACTGGCGAACAACTCCATCACGGTGAACGCCGGCGCGGGCCTGAGCGGCGGCGGCGCGGTGGCCTTGGGCAGTTCCACGACGTTGGATAATGCGGGGGTAATCTCGGTGACGGGTAATTCAGACATCACCGTCCTCACAGCAGGTGGCTCAGTGACGCTGGGCACCACGGCCACCAGCGAAAATATTACCAACCGCCTCGTCAAGCGCGACGCTAGTGGGGGTTTCTCCGCCGCGAGCCTCACCTTGGATAACAACTTGTATCTGCCCCCGACGACGGACAGCCAGGGCATCATTTATTCGGGTGGCAAACTGCTGATGCATCAGTACGGAATCGACAGCGACAGCGATAATTTCTTTGCCGGTCCTGATGCGGGAAACCTGACCATGTCCGGCGATGACAACACCGGCGTTGGATACAATGCGCTGCGAAACAACAGTGGTGGAAGCGGCAACGTGGCCCACGGCGTCGGCGCCCTGGCAAGCAACACGTTCGGCAGGCAGAATACGGCCACCGGCCTCCATGCGCTTGGTGCCAATACGCTGGGCAATGACAACACGGCCAGCGGCGCTTATGCGCTGACGGAAAACACGGTCGGAAATGGGAACACGGCCCACGGCGCCCGTGCGCTTTCACGTAATTTCAATGGCACCAACAACACGGCCACCGGCCGTGATGCGCTCCGCGACAACAAGCTGGGCAGTGACAACACGGCCAGCGGCACTCATGCGCTGACGGAAAACACGGTCGGAAATCGGAACACGGCCCACGGGGCCCATGCGCTTTTATTAAATACCAATGGCGCCAACAACACCGCCAGCGGCTATGCGACGCTGGAGAACAACAAGAGCGGCAGCAACAACACGGCCATCGGCACTGATGCGATGAAGAACAACACGACCGGTGGCGCCAACACGGCCATGGGCGTTTCAGCGCTGCTCGCCAATACGACCGGTTTTTACAGCACGGCCAATGGGCAGAGTGCGCTTCGAAACGCCACGACCGGCGGCAGCAACACGTCCATGGGCGCTTTTTCGCTGCTAAACCTCACGGGCGGTTCCGGTAATATCGCCATCGGGGTGAATGCCGGCACGGCCATCAGCACGGGCAATGACAACATCGACATCGGCAACACCGGATTCGGCAATGAAAGCGCTACCATTCGCATCGGCACGCTGGGGACACATACCAAAGCGGTCATGAACGGCATCTTCGGCGTGGCTGTGGGCGGCGGATCTGCGGTCATGGTGAATGCAAATGGGCTGCTGGGCACGGTGGTTTCCTCCAGGCGATTCAAGCAGAACATCGAAAGCATGGACGACGCGAGCGAGGTGCTGCTCGCCCTGCATCCGGTGACCTTTCAATACAAAACGGAAATGGACCCCGACTGCACTCCGCAATTCGGCCTGATAGCCGAGGAGGTGGCAAAGGTCGCTCCGTCTTTGGTGGTGCGTGATGCTAAACAGCAGATTTACTCGGTGCGCTATGAAGCCGTGAACGCGATGCTGCTCAATGAATTCCTGAAGCAGCACCGCAGGGCTGAGGATCAAAGCACGGAGATCGCAGCGCTGAAGGAAAGAGCCGGCAAAGTGGACGCGCTCGAAAAGCGATTGAGCGAACTGGAACAAGTGATGCAATCGCTCAAAGCGACGAAGTGAGGCGATTATGAAACGCATCATTGTTTTTCTCAGTATGATGATTCCCGCCTTCGTCATCGCACAGTCCTATTCCATTGACTGGTATAAAATCGCCGGGGGAGGAGGCGTCAGCACCGGCGGCGTATATCAAGTCAGCGGCACCATCGGCCAGCACGACGCTGGCGGGCCGATGACGGGCGGGCCATATTCCATCACTGGCGGTTTCTGGGCCTTGCCCACCGCGGTGCAGGTGGTCGGCGCGCCCGCACTCACCATTGTTCCCGCCGCGCCGGGTCAGGCCACTATTTCGTGGACGCCCGTCACGCCGGGCTTTGTCCTGCAGGAAACGTTGAGCCTCTCGCCCGCCAACTGGGTCAACTCGCCCAGCGGCGCCGCAACCCCCGTGACCATCCCCACCTCCATTCCCACGAAATTCTACAGGCTCAATAAACCGTAGGCAGAAAGTTCGCCGACCCTGATGCCTATCGACTCTGATGGCTTTATGCCGTCGGAAGGAGGCGTTGTCAGCCAGTGAGGAGATCCGTTGGCTCCTGCTGAAAAATTGGCGCACGTATCGCACGAGGCACGCCGTCGTGGGCGGAAATCGAAGCGGCGGAGGCGGAAGCGAAAGAAAAAACGCAGAGCAAGCAGCCAGGACCCGAACTGGGGAGACCTGTTGCTGGCGCTGGTCCTGACGAAATCTGCTGCTGCCTGTCCGCTTCCAAAGCGCTAGAGGACTGGCGCAGTCCAAGACCTGGCGGAGTTTCGCGCCAGCCTCACTTGATCTGCCATTGCTCGTCGAAGAAATCCGCGAGCGCGACGGTGTTGCCCGCGATCTCGAAGACGGCGTAGTCCGGCAGCTTCGGCGTCTGCTGCGCGTTGCTGGCGAAGCCGGCGGCGGCGAAGGTGAAGCCGCTGTTCACCACCACGTAACGGTTCGGGTTCAACGGATTCGGAAAGATGAACACCGGCGCGTGGGTGGCGGAGGGGAAAAACTTATCGCGCACTTGCAAGGCGGATGGTCCCCAAAGGAAAGGCAGCTTGTCCGCCATCCGCGCGAGCAGCTTGTTGCTCTGC
>JBBQYK010000295.1:0-6594 GCA_038208765.1 Verrucomicrobiota bacterium | reverse complement strand
GACCGGACCATACGTTTCCACCGGGCGCTCGCTCTCGCGGCGCAAATTCCTGCGCGGCGCGGGCATTCTCCTCTCGCTCCCGCTGCTCGACGCCATGACGCCCGCCTTCGCCGCCGTGCGCAAGGTCGCCAGCGCCGCCGCTACGCCGGGCGGCAAGCCGCGCCGCATGTTCGGCATCTGCAACAACCTCGGTTTGCTGCCGGATCAATTCTTCCCCACGGACGCCGGACGCGATTACACGCTCTCGCCGTATCTGGAAAATCTGAAGGCGCACCGCAATGACTTCACCGTCTTCAGCGGTGTGTCGCATCCTGATGTGGACGGCGGGCATCCGGCGGACAACTGCTTCCTCACTGCCGCGCCGCATCCGGGCAGCGCGGGCTTCAAGAACACCATTTCGCTCGACCAATACATCGGCGAACGCATCGGGCATCTCACGCGGTTCCCCACTCTCACGCTCGGCGTGAACATTCAGCAGGGCTTGCGCAGCCTTTCGTGGACGGGTTCCGGCGTGCTGATTCCGTGCGAGGAAAAAGCGGCGGATGTTTTCGCGAGAATGTTTCTGCAAGGCACGAAGGCCGAAACCGAGGCGCAGGTGCGCAAACTGGAAACCGGCCAGAGCATCCTCGACGCCGTGGCGGGACAGGCGAAGGACTTGCAACGCCACGTCGGCGCGCGCGACCGCGACCGCCTCGACCAATACTTCACCAGCGTCCGCGATCTGGAGCAGCGCATGCAGATGTCGCGCGAATGGGAGCGCCAGCCCAAGCCGAAGACCACCGCCTCCGTGCCGCTCGATCCCGCCAGCCCGAAAGCCTACATGGACAAGGTCAAGCTCATGTACGACATGGTGCGCCTCGCCTTCGAGACCGACTCCACGCGCTCCGTGTCCCTGATGCTCGACAGCGTGAACTCGCCCGCCCTCGAATTCGGCGAAGTGAAGACCAGCGACGGCTACCACAATCTGTCGCACCACGGAAAATCGAAGGAGAAGCTCGGGCAGTTGAAGACCATTGATGAATGGCACATGAAGCTGCTGGCGGAACTCTTCACCGACTTGAAGAACATCCGCGAGGACGGCGAACCGCTGCTCGACCGCACGATGATTCTCTACGGCTCAAACCTCGGCAACGCCAACACCCACGTCACTACCAACATGCCGACGATATTCGCGGGCGGCGGCTTCCGGCACGGCCAGCATCTGGCCTTCGACACGCAGCACAACTACCCGCTGCCGAACCTCTTCGTCTCGATGCTGCAACGCATGGGCCTGGAGACGGACAAATTCGCTTCTGCCACCGGCACGATGCGTGGGCTGGAGATGGCGTAGCCCCTCGTAGCGGCGTCTCGGCAGAGCGCCGCCAGAATCAACGAGATACTAAGCTGCTACGCTCAGCTCTCTACCATGCGAACAAAGCAAAGTTTTTGGGTGATTGCGTTAATCATCGTCATATTTTCGTTGTTCTCCCCAAATCTTCTTCGTGTGGAACAAGGAATGAAGGGCACGACTTACGAGCTTGGATTTCCATTTCCAAGTTTTCTTCTCCAGCATGGATTATATGGAGACGACATGGTGCAGGTGGTTTGGGTATGCAGGATTGTTCCTTTGGGTTTGGCTTTGGATATCCTCATCTGGTCGGCAGTCTTGATTTTACTCAAGAGAATCTGGTGGCGTCACGAGCAACATCAGGACACCGCCGCCTAACCATTGTGCAGCGAATCCGGTCATTGTGCTGTTGTCCATCCACGCGCGCTCGGTCCCAAACCTTCGTCCCGGAGGGACAACTGGAAATTAGCCAGACACGCAGTGTCTGGAACCTCGCCACAAAACAGTTTCCGTCCTGAAGGGACACCGGATTGATCCGCCGTTTCCACCGTCCCTCCGGGACGAAGAAACCTGTGACCACCCCCACCAGCCACTTCGTAGCTGGCTAATTTCCTGCGCCGCTCCGCGGCTGAATGACACGGTGACGTCTGTCATATCGCCCGCGAAAATTGACTTCGCAAAAGTGACCCCGGAGAATGCGCGTTCCATGCACCAAGGAATTTTTATTTTTTCGGCGCCGGTCGCCCTTCCGACCTTGCTCGCGTTGTTGCTGGTCGCGGGTTGCCGGAAAAAAAACGACGCCGGTGGCCCCCCGCCGAATCCGCCCACGAGCGTGCTCGCGGCCGAGGCGAAGAAGCAGTCCGTGGCGGAGACGCTCTCGGTGGTCGGCACGCTCACGGCCAACGAATCCATCGAGGTGAAGGCGGAGACGGACGGCACGGTGGTGGAGATTCTTTTTCAGGAAGGCCAGCCGGTGAAGAAGGGGGATTTGCTGATTCGCCTCGATGAGTCAAAATTGGCCGCCGCCTTCGCCGAAGCCGAAGCCAGTCTGAAGCTCTCCGCCCTGACGTTCGAGCGGAACAAGGAACTGTCCCGGGAGAAACTGGTTTCTTCGCAGGAATACGATCAGGCGGCGGCGCAGTTTCAGGTCAACCAGGCCACGGTCGAGTTGCGCAAGCGCCAGCTTGCGGACACGCGCATCTTTGCGCCGTTCGCGGGCTTGACGGGCAGCCGCTTGGTCAGTCCGGGGCAGGTCATCACGAAAAGCACGATGCTCACCTGGCTCGTCGATCTCGACACGGTGAAAGCGGAGTTCAACGTGCCCGAGCGTTTCCTGCGCGAACTGAAAATTGGCCAGCCGCTGACCTTTTCCGTGGCCGCGTATCCGAAGGAATCGTTTCGCGGCGAAGTTTATTTTCTCGCGCCGCAAATTGATCCGAACAACCGCACGCTGCTCATGAAGGCGCGCGTGCCGAATGCGGACCGGAAGTTGAAGCCCGGCATGTTCGCCAATCTGGAACTCGCGTTCACGCTACGCGAGGACGCCATCGTCATCCCCGAGTCGGCGCTGATGAGCGTGGGGGAGCGCACCTCGGTCTATGTGATTGGTGCCGACGGCAAGGCGCAGCCGCGCCCGGTGAAAGTGGGATTGCGGATGGCCAACGCGATTGAGATCACGCAGGGCTTGCAGGCCGGGGAGAAGGTGATCGCCGAGGGCGTGCAGAAGGTGCGGCCCGGCGGGGCGGTGAAAGTGGCGCGATGAAAAATCCAAATCCCAAATTCCAAATCCCAAACAAGCTCCAAGCTCCAAATTTCAAGGAAGCACGACGTGGCTTCGACGGGTGGCTGTATGGCCGCGCCCCGGGAGCGCAGGCTTCCAGGCTGCTCGAACATTTTCAGACAATGAACACGCGGGCTGGAAGCCCGCGCTCCCAGGCGCAACGGCCTGCGTCTCGAGGCAAACCACTGGCCGTGTGCGGAAAAAATCAGCGGCGCGCTTCCGCCTCATTGAACTTTGAGGTTTGGAATTTATTTGGGATTTGGAATTTGGGATTTGGAATTTCTCCCCGCTTCGCTCCGCCGCGTTCCCTCGCATGAACCTCCCCCGCATCAGCATCCAGCGTCCGGTGCTCACCTCGATGATGAGCCTCGCGCTCGTTCTCTTCGGCATCATCAGCCTCACGCGCCTGCCGGTGCGGGAGCTGCCGGACATTGATCCGCCCATCGTTTCGGTGACGACGGTTTATCCGGGCGCGAACGCCGCCGTGGTGGAGACGGAAATCACCGAGCGCCTCGAAGAGGAACTCAACAACATCGAGGGCATCAAGTCGCTGACCAGCCAGTCGCGCGAGCAGGTCAGCAACATCACCATCGAGTTTGATCTGGCCCGCGACATTGATCAGGCGGCGCAGGACGTGCGCGACCGCGTGGCGCGCGTGCGCGGCAATCTGCCGGAGACGATTCAGGAACCCATTGTCGCCAAGCAGGAGGCCGACGCGAATCCGATCATGTGGATCGGCATGAACAGCGATGTCTTTTCGCCGCTGGAACTCACCACGCTGGCGGAGCGGCAGATTAAAAACCGCCTTCAGACCGTGAAGGGCGTGTCGTCCGTCCGCATCGGCGGCGAGCAGCGCTTCTCGATGCGCCTCTGGCTCGACGCGGAGAAAATGGCGGCGCACCAAGTCACCGTGCTCGATGTCGAGCGTGCCCTAGAACAGCAGAACGTGGAACTGCCGAGCGGACGCATCGAAAATCTTTCGCGCGAAATGACCATCGAGACGCGCGGCGAACTCAAGACGCCGGAGGAGTTCAACCAACTGGTCATTCGCAGCGCCGCCGAGAAATTCGTGCGCCTGCGCGACATCGGCGAAGCCAAGGCCGGCGTCGAGAACGAGCGCACCATAGCGCGCAACAACGGACGGCCCTGCATCTTCCTCGGCATCATCAAGCAGTCGAAAGCCAACACCGTGGAAGTCGCCGACGGCGTGAAGGCGGAGATCGCCCGCCTGCGCCCGTCCATTCCGGCGACCATTGACCTGGTCTTCAACTACGACGAATCCATTTACGTCTCGAACGCCATCGACGAGGTCTGGGGCACGCTGGCGCTGGCCTTTGTTCTGGTCGTGATCATCATCTGGCTCTTCCTCGGCAGCGTGCGTTCGACGCTCATTCCGGCGGTGGCGATTCCGGTTTCCATCATTGGCACGTTCGCGATTCTCGATGCGTTTGGATACTCCATCAACATCCTCACCATGCTCGCGCTGGTGCTGTCCATCGGCGTGGTCGTGGATGACGCGATCGTGGTGCTGGAGAACATCCACCGGCACATCGAGCAGGGGATGAAGCCGATGGCGGCGGCGTTCAAGGGCATGGAGGAAATTGCCTTCGCGGTCATCGCGATCACGGTGTCGCTGGTCTGCGTGTTCCTGCCACTGGCCTTTCAGAAGAGCGCGACGGGGCGGCTGTTCATCGAGTTCGCCGTGGCGGTCGCGGGTTCCGTGGTGGTGTCGGCGTTCGTCGCGCTGTCGCTGGCGCCGATGATGGCGGCGCGCGTGCTGAAACCCATTGAGCACGATCATAAGCCGTTCATCGTCATCCGCTGGTTCAACAAGCTGGTGGATTTTTTCACGCGCCAATATCAGCGCGCGTTGCGCTGGTCACTCGCGCATCGCGTGGTGGTAGTGCTGATCGCGGTGGTCAGTCTGGGACTCACGGTGGAGGCGTTCCGCCGGCTCGAAGGCGAGTTCTTGCCCGAAGAAGACAAGGGACGCCTGCTGTGTTTCGTCTTCGGCCCGGAAGGTTCGACGGTCGAATACACCGACAAGCAGGTCCGCCAGCTCGAAAAAATTCTCGCGGAAACGTCGGAGGTCGAAGCCTACGGCAGCGTCACCGCCTTCGCGATGGCCGGGCCGGGGCTGGCGAACAATGCGATTGTCTTCGTCCGGTTGAAGGACCGCGCGCAACGCGAGCGTGGCGTGCAGCAGATCGTGAACGGCCCCGGCGGGTTGCGTGGGCGCTTCTTCAACGAAGTGCCTGGGGCCATCGCCGTGCCGAACATTCCCAAGGCTATTGGCCGCGGCTTCGGCGCACCGTTTCAACTCGTCTTGCAGGCGCAGGACCTCGACGAGTTGAACCGCTTCACGACCGACACGCTCAACAAGTTGCGCGGCCAGCCGTACCTGCTGAATGTTCGCACGAGCTTCGAAGTGACGAAGCCCGAGCTGCGCCTCGACATCGACCGCAACCGCGCCGCCGCGCTGGGCGTGAGCATCGAGGACATCTCGCGCTCCTTGCAGATTCTCTTCGGCGGACAGGATTTGAGCCGCATCAAACTGGACGGCAAGGAATACGACGTCATCGCGCAGTTGCAACGTGCCTCGCGCCAGTTGCCGCAGGATCTCGACCGGCTCTACGTGCGCAATCGCGAAGGCCGATTGATTCAACTCAGCGCCATCGTGAACCGTTCCGAGGGCGCGGCGCCGAATGCCATTGAGCATTACAACCGTCTGCGCAGCGCGACCATCTCCGCATCGTTGAACGGCGTCCCGCTCGGCACGGCCATCGGGCGCGTGGAGACGATGCTGCAAGCCGACATGCCGCCGGGTTTCTCCTACGAATGGGCCGGCGAATCGCGGGACTTCAAGGACGCGGGCAGCGAATTCATCTGGGTGCTGCTGCTCTCACTGATCATCGTGTACATGGTGCTGGCGGCGCAGTTCGAGAGCCTGCTGCATCCGCTCACGGTGCTGCTCGCCGTGCCGCTGGCGGGACTTGGCGCGGCGGGATTGCTCTGGCTGGTCAATGTGCTCGGCGCGAGCGGACTCATTCCGCCCGTGCCCGCGATGAACATCAACTTGTTCAGCCTCATCGGACTCATCCTGCTCGTGGGCTTGGTGACGAAGAATTCCATTCTGCTCGTCGAGTTCGCCAACCAGCAGCGCGCGCTCGGTGTGAATGCTCACGACGCGATGTTGCAGGCGGGCATCGTGCGCTTGCGACCGATCTTGATGACGGCGTTCTCGACCGTCGCGGGCATTCTCCCCATCGCCATCGGCTTCGGCGCGGGCGCGGAAAGCCGCCGCCCGATGGGCGTCGCCGTCGTGGGTGGCATGTTGACCAGCACCTTCCTCACGCTGCTCATCATCCCGGTGGTTTACACGCTGTTCAGCGATCTCGGCGCGTGGACACGGCGCAGGTTTCATCGCGAGAAACCCGTCGAGGCAGCCCCGGCGCGGCCTGAATAGAAGGGTGTGATGCAGCTTCCA
>JBBQYK010000294.1:0-6613 GCA_038208765.1 Verrucomicrobiota bacterium | reverse complement strand
CCGCGTCGAAAAGGCACTTTGGCGCGCAACAGCCCCATAAAATTTAACAACTGAAGGCACGAGCTATGAGCAATTGGAAACCAACTTGGTGCAACGGCGAAGACCACATCTGGCGGCCCAACCGCCGTCAATTCCTGTACGTCGGCGTGGTCGGCGCGATGGGATTGACCCTCGGCAATCTCCTCAAACTCGAAGCCCTCGCCGGCACTGGAAAAGGCGCGGCAGCGGGCGGCGCGGCCAAGGCCAAGTCCATCATCAATATCTATCTCCCCGGCGGCATGGCCGCGCAGGAGACGCTCGACCCGAAGATGTTCGCCCCCATTGAGTATCGCGGCCCGATGGCTTCGATTAAGACCAAGATTCCCGGCGTGCATTTCTCCGAGACGCTGCCGCAGACGGCGGCCATCGCCGACAAAATCACCGTCGTCCGCTCGATGACCCACGGCGAGGCCGACCACGACCGGGGCACGCACAACATGTTCACCGGCTACCGTCCCAGCCCGGCGATTCATTTCCCCAGCTTCGGCAGCGTCGTCTCGCACGAACTCGGGCCGCGCAATGATCTCCCTCCATACGTTTGCATCCCGAACATGCCCACGTCCTTTGCGGGTACGGGCTATCTCGGCTCGGCGTATGGCCCTTTCAGCCTCGGCAGTGACCCGGCGACTGCAGGCTTCAAAGTCCGCGACCTGAGCCTGCCCGTTGGCGTGGATGAAAAACGCTTCGCCGAGCGCAAAGACATTCGCGCCGCCGTGGATGAACATTTCAGTACTCTGGAAAAGTCCGATGCGCTCGACGGCATGGATTCGTTCTACCAACGCGCTTACTCGCTGCTCTCCTCAGACAAGGCACGCGCGGCATTTTCGATCACCGACGAGAAGGACGCGTTGCGTGACGAATACGGCCGCAATACGGCGGGACAGCGGATGATTCTTGCGCGGCGTCTCGTGGAGGCGGGCGTGCGCTTCGTGTCGCTCACCTACGGCGGCTGGGATCACCACGACAACATCAAGACCGCGATGACGACCCAGATGCCGAGCTTCGACCAAGCTTACGCCGCGCTCATCCGCGACCTCGACCGTCGCGGGATGCTCGACAGCACGCTGGTGATGGTGACGACCGAATTCGGCCGCACGCCGAAGATCAACGGCACGGCCGGACGCGACCACTACCCGAAAGTTTTCAGCATCATGCTCGCCGGTGGCGGCGTGAAACGCGGCCACATCCACGGTTCCTCGGACGCCACGGGCGGCGAACCGGATGCCAATCCGCTCTCGGTGCCCGACCTCGCGGCCACGGTTTACAATCAGCTCGGCATTGACCCGGACAAGGTGCTCTACGCGCCCGGCCCGCGCCCGATTGCCATCGTCAAGGACGGCACGGTCGTCAAAGAACTGCTGGCCTAATCTTATGAAGGCGCTGCTGGTTGGTGTTGTGCTTGCGGCGCTGGTCAGCAGCGTCCAGGCGGCCTCTCCGCGTTTCAATTCCACCACTCCGCCCGGCGGACAGCGCGGTCAAGAGATGAGCGTGACGTTCTCCGGCGCGCGCTTTGATGGTTCCTCGGAAATCGTTTTCTCCGATCCGGGCCTCAAGGTCGTGAAGCTCGACGCGGTGAAGACCAATTCGCTCAAGGCCACTGTCCTCATCAGCAAGGACTGCGAACTCGGCGAGCATCAGTTGCGCGTGCGGACGGCGGGCGGCGTGTCCGAACTGCGCACCTTCTGGGTCGGCGCGTATCCGAACGTCAGCGAAATCGAGCCGAACAACGAGCGCGTGAAGTCGCATCAACTCACCCTCGGCACGACCATCAACGGCACGGCGGGCGGCGAGGACGTGGACTTGTTCCGCGTCGAGGCCAAGCAAGGCCAGCGCATCTCCGCCGAGGTCGAGGCCATCCGTCTCGGTCGCGCGATGCTCGACGCGTATCTCGCCATCCGCGACAGCGACGGAAAAATTCTCGCCTCCGCCGACGACACCACGCTGCTGATGCAGGATGCGTTTGTGTCTGTCATCGCGCCAAAGACGGGTGCCTACTACATTGAGATGCGCGACGGGACTTACAGCGGCACGGAGTCGGCCTACCGTTTGCACATCGGAAGTTTTCCCCGGCCCGAGACGATTTTCCCGCTCGGCGGCCCGGCGGGTGAGAAAGTCTCATTCAAATTCCTCGGCGGCGCGGGCGGAGATTTCTCCAAGGAGATTGCGCTGCCCGGAAAACCAGAAGACAAGTTCGGCGCGTTTGCCTCACAGGGTGAAGACATCGCGCCCTCGCCCAACTGGATTCGTGCGAGCGCGTTCGGCAACGAACTGGAATCGGAACCGAACGACACGAAGGAAAGCGCGACGCCTTACTACGGCAAGCTGCCCATCGCGTTGAACGGCATCATCGCCAAAAAAGAAGATGTGGACTGGTTCAAGTTCACCGCGAAGAAAGGCCAGGCGCTGGACATCGCGGTCTTTGCCCGCCGCCTGCGTTCGCCGCTGGATTCCGCGCTGGAGATTTACGACGCCAAGGGCGCACGCCTCGAAGGCAACGACGACGCGGGCGGCCCGGATAGCGCGGTGAAATTCAACCCGCCCGCCGACGGCGAGTATCTGCTCCGCATCCGCGACCAATACAAAAACGGCGGCGAAGAGTTTGCCTATCGCATCGAGATCACGCCGCAGCAGCCGAACGTCGTGATGAGCATCCCGCAGGTCGCGCGGAATGATTCGCAGTCGCGCCAGTTCATCATGGTGCCGCGCGGCGGGCGCTTCGCCACGATGATGTCGGCCAAGCGCGTGAACTTCGCCGGCGATTTGAATTACGCGGTGAAGGATCTGCCGGCGGGCGTGAAGCTCATCGCCGACACGCTGCCGGGCAAACAGGAGTTGGAACCCGTCGTGTTCGAGGCGGCGGCAGACGCGCCCATCACCGGCAAGTTTGTCGAGCTGGTCGCGCAACCGACGGACGCCTCGAAGCCGGTGAGTTCGCAGTTCCGTCACGACGTGGAATTCGTCGCCGGTCCGAACAACACCTACTACTACACGACGCGCGAAGATCAGCTTTACGTCGCGGTGACGGAGGCCGCCCCCTTCTCGCTCCGCATCGAGGAGCCGAAGGCCCCGCTGGTTTCGTTTGGCGCACTGGATTTGAAGATCGTCGCGGAGCGCCGAGCCGGTTTCGACGGCCCCATCAACGTGAAGATGATGTGGAATCCGCCGGGCGTCGGTTCGTTGCCCGACATCACGATTGGCAAAGGATCGAACTCCGCTATTTATCAGCTCAACGCCAAGGCCGAAGTCGAAGCCCGCAAATGGAAGATTGCCGTGCTCGGATCGAGCGGTTCTTTCGAGCGCAACGGTGGTGGCGGTGACCGCGCGGGCGGCTCGGTGTTCGTCTCTTCACAGCTCGCAACGCTGGAGACGGCGGAACCTTTCGTCGTGGGTTCGGTAGCCCCGCTCATTGTTTCTCCGGGCCAAGAAGCGAAGCTCGTGTGCAAACTCGATCAGAAAAAATCTTTCGAGGGCAAGGCGCGCGTTCACATCCTCGGACTGCCGGAGCAAATCACCGCGTCGGAAGCGTTCATCACGAGCGCGGACAAGGAAGTGACGATCAAGCTCACGGTGGATGCCAAGATGGCTCCCGGCTCTTATCGTAATTTCCTGTGCAGCGCGGACGTGATGCACAGCGGACAGGTCATTCCCCACAATCTCGCGGCGGGCGCGGTCATCCGCGTGGTGCCGCCGAAGAAGCAGGTCGCGAGCGCCAAATAACATGAAGTTCGATTGTCCTCATTGCAATCAGCGCCTCTCGGCGGAGCCGACGATGGTCGGCCAGCCGATCGCGTGTCCGGTGTGCGCGAACACGCTGACCATTCCTG
This sequence comes from Verrucomicrobiota bacterium, assembly GCA_038208765.1. Classification (GTDB taxonomy): domain Bacteria; phylum Verrucomicrobiota; class Verrucomicrobiia; order Limisphaerales; family SIBH01; genus JANNGC01. Next base: position 2,750 of record JBBQYK010000294.1, on the reverse strand, counting down.
CGCCGGAGCAGCGGACAGCCTTGTCCGCTGAACCTTCCGCCTCGAAAGAAACTGCGGACCTGGCTGTCCGCGACTCCTATGTCGCGCCGGTTCCAGCGCCGAAAGAGCTACACCCGGACTCGGCGGTCCGCGCTCCGAAACGTCGCGCGCCCATGCTCGCGTTTGCGGCAGTGTTGGTGATTCTTGCGCTCGCGGCGGGCGCGTTGCTTTTCCTGCGCGGGAAAAGCGGCGGCGGATTGAATGTCCTCGCCGCGCTCACCGGTCCGCCGCCGACTGAGATTCATGTCTTCCCCACGAACATCAATCTCACGACCAAGAATGATCGTCAGTCGGTCGTGGTGCAGGCGGTGTATGCCGACGGACTGACGCGCGATGTGACGGCGGACGCGAGCTTCGCGCTCGCCAACAAGTCGCTGGCGAAGATCGAGAAGGGACTGCTCACCCCGCTGGCCGACGGCAAAACAGAGTTGCAGATCAAATACGGCGGCAAGGAAATCAAACTGCCGGTGTCGGTCGAGCAGGCGAAAGTGGAACGGCTCATCAGTTTCAATCTTGATGTCATGCCGGTGTTCATGAAGGCCGGCTGCAACTCCGGCGGCTGCCACGGCTCGGCGCGCGGCAAGGACGGCTTCGCGCTCTCGCTCTTCGGCTACGATCCAGATGGAGATTATTTCCGCATCACGCGTCAGACGGTGGGCCGCCGCATCAACCTCGCGATCCCCGGAGAAAGTTTGATGATTGAGAAGGCGCTCGGCACGGTGCCGCACGGCGGCGGCGAGCGTTTCAAGAAGGACAGCGAATTGAACCAAACGCTCCTGCGCTGGCTCGAGGCGGGCGTTCCAAAAGATCCGACCAATCTCCCCAAAGTCATGAGCGTGGAAATGATGCCGAAGCAGGCCGTGCTCGACGGCAGCAACACCACGCAGCGCGTGATGGTGCGGGCCACCTATTCCGACGGCACGGATCGCGACGTGACCACGCTGGCGGCATTCTTCAGCAACAATGAACCGGTGGCGAAAATTTCTGATGATGGCGTGGTCATCGCAGGCCAGCGTGGTGAGGCGTTTGTGACCGCGCGGTTCGACACGCACACCGTGGGCGCGCAGGTGCTGGTCGTGCCGAAGAACTACAAGTTCACCTGGCCTGAGATCGCCGAGAACAATTACGTGGACGGACTCGTGAACACGAAGCTGAAGAAGCTGCGCATCACGCCCAGCGAGGTGTGCGACGACGCCACGTTCATCCGCCGTGCATTCATTGACATCACCGGCACCGTGCCGAATTCGGATGAGGTGCGCGATTTCGTGGACAACATGAGCGCCGGCAAGCGCGGCGATCTGATCGACAAGCTGCTCGACCGGAAAGAATTCGCGGACATTTGGGTGATGAAATTTGCCGAACTGCTCCAGATTCGATCCAACCAGAACGAGTTTCAGTACAAGCCCGCCCTGCTCTACTACAACTGGCTCCAGGAACAGTTCAGCCAGAACAAACCGATTGATGAAATCGTGAAGGGCATCCTCACGGCGGAAGGGAGCAACTTCAAAAATCCGGCGGCGAGCTATTTCCAGATCGAGCGCGACACGCTGAAGACGTCCGAGAACGTGGCGCAGGTGTTCATGGGCATGAGAACGCAGTGCGCGCAATGCCACAACCATCCCTTCGACCGCTGGACGATGAACGACTACTACAGCTTTGCTGCCTTCTTCCCACAGGTGACGCGCAAACAGGGCGACGATCCGCGCGAGACGATCATTTACGCGAAGTCCGATGGTGAGGTGCAGCACCCGGTGACGAAGAAGGCGATGACGCCGAAGTTCCTCGGCGGTGAATATCCAACCATCGCCAAGGGCGAGGACCGCCGCGAGGTGCTGGCGAACTGGCTGGCCTCCACGAACAATCCGTTCTTTGCGAAGAACATGGCGAACATCGTGTGGGCGCACTTCATGGGCAAAGGCATCATTGACCCGGTGGACGACGTGCGCATCAGCAACCCGGCCATCAATCCTGAACTGCTCGAGGCGCTGGGCGGCAAGTTCATGGATTACAAATACGATTTCAAAAAGCTCGTGCGCGACATCTGTAACTCGCGCACCTACCAGCTCTCGACGCGCGCGAACGAGAGCAACGCACTCGACGACCGGAATTTCTCGCACGCGGGCATCCGCCGGATGCGCGCCGAGGTGATGCTCGACGTCATCAATCAGGTCACCGAGAACGTGGACAAGTTCCAAGGATTGCCTCGTGGCGCTCGCGCCGTGGAAATCGCGGACGGCGCGGTGAACAATTACTTCCTCACCACCTTCGGCCGCGCGACGCGCGGCACGGTCTGCTCGTGCGAGGTCCGCACGGAGCCGAATCTTTCCCAGGCGCTGCATCTGCTGAACGGCGATGCCACGCAGGGCAAGATCACCAGCGGCGGCGTGATCAAGAAGGAGTTGGCGAAGAGCAACAAGGACAACACCGAGGTCATCAAGGAACTCTACCTGCGCTGCCTCGCGCGCGTGCCCACGGAAAAAGAGATGACGAAGCTCAAAGGCTACTTCGCCAACGGCAAGAGCGACGACCAGGTGCTCACGGATATTTTCTGGGCGCTGTTGAACTCGAAGGAATTCATTTTCAACCACTGATTGCGAATGAGGTTTTCACTGCTGCTCACTGGCCTGGCTCTGAGTCTTGCTGCGATGGCGCAGGAGAAAATCACCTTCCAGGATCATGTCCTGCCGCTCGTCGAGGCGAATTGCGCCAAG
>JBBQYK010000293.1:0-6650 GCA_038208765.1 Verrucomicrobiota bacterium | reverse complement strand
GGGCCGGCGCAAGGGCTTCTGGTTCAACGTCAACGCCGAGCTGATCATCTATGGCGCGACCGAGCCGGACGCGGCGGTGACCATCGGCGGGCGCAAAATCAAACTGCGGCGCGACGGCACGTTCAGCTTCCGCTTCGCGCTGCCGGACGGGAATTACGATCTGCCGGTGGAGGCCACGTCCGCCGACGCCAGCGACTCGCGCCGCGCGGAACTGCGCTTCAGCCGCGCCACGCAGTATCGCGGCGAGGTCGGCGCGCATACGCAGGACGCCGCGCTCAAGGCACCGCGGCTGGAGAATGTGGGGTAGGCGAAATGGCAGCGGCTTCCACGGCCTGCATGATTCAAACCCGCACATACGGTGACGAACGTCAGTTAGCATACTGCGCGTTCTGTGGTGGTGGCACAGGGACTCGCGACCACTGCCCTTCCCGCGTTTTACTCAACGAGCCTTACCCGGAGAACTTGCCTGTCGTACCTGCCTGCGAAGCCTGCAATAGAAGCTTTTCTCCTGATGAAGAGTATCTCGCCTGCCTCATTTCCTGTGTCTGGGCCGGTTCTACTGATCCCACCAAGATCGCGCGTCCGAAGATTCGCCGAATTTTGTCGGACTCACCGGCGCTTCGCGCCCGAATCGAGCAGAGCCGTGTGGTGTCAGCCGACGGAGTCATCTTCAGCCCAGAGCATCAACGCGTTTCCAACGTCGTCACAAAGTTGGCGCAAGGTCACGCGCTTTACGAATTGCACGATCCTTGTCCTGAACCACCGGACGCAATTCAGATTACTCCGCTAAGCCTAATGTCGGACGCTGAACGCGAGGCTTTCGAGTGCCCATTACCACCATCCGTATGGCCTGAGGTTGGAAGCAGGGCATTGCAGCGGCTCATAGTCTCCGACGACCAGCCTGAGTCTCCGTGGCTCGTTGTGCAAAGCGGGCTGTATCGCTTCCACGCATCCGTTGAGTCCCGCATTTCTATTCGCATCGTCATCCATGAGTATTTGGCCTGCCATGTCTGCTGGGATTGAACGAACAACGCCAGGCCATTCGCCGAACCGACCGCATGAAGGTAGCCGTGGGCTTCAGCCCACGGTGCAACCCGGGCGAGGGCCGCGTCGCGAAGCGACGCTTGAACGCCGCATGAAATCGGGCCACTCCCTCACCCGTCGCTCCGCGACCAAGCTCCCGGCAGATTCGATCCGTGGACTCAAGTCCACGGCTACCGTCACTCTCTCGCTCCGCGAGAACCCTCCGGTGGGGCGCGTTGAGTTCAGGCCCGAAGGGCCGTCATTCAACAGCCCAGGGCAAAGCCCTGGGTTTCGATTCAACGAGAGGGCAAGCCCTGAAAGGGCGGAAGAATTCCCGCGTTTCACCCGCGCGTGGTTTCGCCCTTTCAGGGCTGGGTCAAATCGGGACGTTGTCCCAGGGCTTCGCCCTGGGCTGACGAATTGCGCCCCGTTGGGGCTGGATCTCGGGCCGCGCCCCACCTCACGGCTGGCCGCGCACGCTCGACATTCCGCAGCGGCAACCGTAGCGTTTTCCGCATGAGCCAGACGCTGCAATATCTCACCGATGAAAAGGGTGACCGCACGGCCGTGGTGCTCCCCATTGGCGAGTACGAAAAAATCCTCGAAGACTTGAACGATCTCGCCGTCGTGGCCGAGCGTCGCGACGAACCGCTCATCCCCCACGACCAGTTCATCGCCGACCTGAAGCGTGATGGAAAACTTTAGCATCCAGTGGCGCAACTCGACGAAGAAAGACCTGCGCGTCCTGCCGAACCAGGAGGTCGCCCGCATTGTCGCCGTCGTCACCGCGCTCGTGGTTGAACCGCTTCCACATGGTTCACAAAAACTCGCCGGCTCCGAACGAACCTACCGCATTCGCGTGGGGGGATTATCGTATCGTTTACGAGGTCTTCATGGATTCGCGCGTGGTCGAGATTCAGCGCGTCCGGCACCGCAAGGATGTTTACCGATGAGCCGCGAAACGCTTAGTCAATCCGCCTAACCCCATGCAAGGCCATCTCTCCCTCGTCCTGCACGCACACCTGCCGTTTGTGCGGCATCCGGAGCATCCTAAATTTCTCGAGGAGAACTGGCTCTTCGAGGCCATCACGGAAACGTATCTGCCGATGCTCGAAGTCTTCGAGGGCTGGCTGCGCGACGGCATGGACTCGCGGCTCACCATCTGCCTCTCGCCCACGCTCTGCGCCATGCTGCGCGACCGGCTCCTGCAAGACCGCTACGAACAGCATCTCAACGGGCTGATCGAACTCGCCGAGAAGGAAGTTCACCGCACCTACTGGGACCGCGCGTATCACGAACTCGCGCTGTTCTACCACGAGCGGTTCGTGCGGTTGCGGCAGAATTATTTCGGCTATCACCGCGACCTCGTCGGCGCGTTCCGCAAATTTCAGGATGCGGGCAGGCTGGAAATCATCACCACGGCCGCAACACACGGACTGCTGCCGTTGCTGGCTTCGCATCCGGCGTCCATCCGTGGGCAAATCCTCACCGCCCGCGATCATTACGCCGAATGCTTCGGGCGCAACCCGCGCGGCATCTGGCTGCCGGAGTGCGCCTACGTTGATGGCGTCGAGCATGTGTTGCAGGAGGCGAACATCCGCTGGTTCATCACGGACACGCACGGCTTGTTGCACGCGAAACCGCGCCCGCGCTACGGCGTGTTCGCACCCATCTTCACGCAGAACGGCATTGCGGCTTTTGGACGCGATCTGGATTCCGCGAAGCAAGTCTGGAGCAAGCACGAGGGCTATCCCGGCGACCCGCGCTACCGCGACTTCTACCGCGACATCGGCTTCGACCTGGATTTCGACTACGTGCGCCCGCATCTGCCGACGGACACCGTGCGGACGTTCACCGGCATCAAGTATCACGCCATCACCGGCGGCACGGGCGAGAAGCTGATTTACAATCGCCAGGCCGCGCTCGAAACCGTCGCCCAGCACGCACAGCATTTTCTCGAAGCGCGCATGGATCAGGTTTCGCGCCTCGCGCACATCATGGATCGCCCGCCGCTGCTGGTGTCGCCCTACGACGCCGAGTTGTTCGGCCACTGGTGGCACGAGGGGCCGGAGTTCCTCGATTACTTCGTGCGCAAGGCCTACTTCGATCAGCAGGTTTTCAAACTCACCACGCCGCACGAATACTTGCAGCAGAACCCGACGCAACAAGTCGCGCAGCCCGCCGCCTCAAGCTGGGGCGAGGAAGGCTACTGGAAGGTGTGGCTCAACGAGCGCAACGAATGGATTCTGCCGCACCTCGACATCGCGCAAACGCGCATGACTGAACTGGTGCGGAAATTTCCGCACGCCACCGGACTCACGGAGCGCGCCCTCAAGCAAGCCGCGCGCGAACTGCTCCTCGCGCAATCAAGTGACTGGCCGTTCATCCTCCGCACCGGCACTAGCCCCGAATACGCCAAGCGCCGCGTGAAGGATCATTTGCTCCGCTTCATCGCGCTGCACGAACAGCTCACGCAGACGCAAGTGGACGAGAAGTGGCTGGCCCAGATTGAGGCGCGGGACAATTTGTTTCCGAACGTCGAGCCGAAGCACTGGCAGTGACGTGCCCCCGGCGTCCCGCCGGGTCCTGGCTTTCCAACTCCTGGCGCGCCTCCCTTGCGAGCAGTTCTCGTCGTCATTCAGCTTCGGCCCGGCGGGACGCCGGGGGCACGTCCGGGGACAATTTGCTCGGTGACATTCCTCGGCACTGCTGGCAAGAACGCTTCGCATGATCGCGTATCTCTGGGTGGCTTTGGGTGGAGCGCTGGGCAGCGTGGCTCGATTCGCGGCGGCGAACGCCGTCGCGCAACGCTGCGGCGCGGCGATGTGGGGCACGCTGTTTGTGAACGTCACCGGCTCGTTCCTCATCGGCGTGCTGGCGGGCCTGAGCGTGAGCGGCGGACGGCTGGGGGGCGCGGATTCATTCCGCCAGTTTTTCATCATCGGCCTGTGCGGCGGCTACACGACGTTTTCCGCCTTCAGCATTCAGACGTTGGATCTGATTCGCGCCGGGCAATTGCTCCACGCCGGCGGCAACGTGCTGCTCTCGGTGACGCTGTGCCTGATCGCGGTGTGGCTCGGGCATCTGCTCGGCAGCGCGATGAACGGACGCGGGTGAGGTGGTGCCGGTGGCTGCGACCGGCGAACAGGGCCGCATTGCCTTTGACGACCTGGCTTCGCAGCGCGAGGCCTTCCACCCAGTTCTGCCTGACGCTCTACGGCTGCTGCGGCGTGGCGAGGCGGTAATAGCGGCCGGGAATCGCGTTCGGATCGTGCAGTTGCACGGAAAAATTTGTCGCCCGCGCCGGAACATCCCCGAGCTTGAACCACACGCTGCTGCCGAGCAGGTCGGTGAACTGAACGGTGTACGTGCGGTTGGATATCGCGCCGAAGTTCACGGTGGCGCCGCCGCCCACCGTGAGCGCATCGACTTGCAGATAACTCAGGCCGTTCGTCGGATTCGTGCCGGCGATGAATTCCGCCCAGTTGCTCATGCGGTCGCCGTCCGCATCCAGATCGCGATCCCCGGCGTCACCCGCGGCCAGTCCGAACTGCGTCTCCCACGCATCGGGAATTCCATCTGCATCCGTGTCCGCCTGGATGATCATGAAGGCCGAGGAACTGAAGAAGCCCGCCGGCCGCGCGGCGTTCGTCACATGCACCGTAAAATTGGTCAGCGGCGCCTGGATGTTGGCGGCGACGAAATAGTTGGTGAACTCATGGAGCACAAAGAACGCGCCGGGAATGGAACTGCCGTTGCGCCGCCAGCGGAAACCGACGGGCAGCGTCGCGGTGTTCGTCACCACGACGCTCAACGTGACATCCGCGCCCGCCACGATGGTCCGCCCGACCGGTTGCAGCACAATGGTAGGATCGACGAGAAAGATCAGCGTGGCCGTGGTGCTCGGCACCGTGCCCACGCTGTCCGTGACCAGGACCGAGTAGCTGCCGAGCTGCCCGGCCTGCACGTTGGTGATGGTGAGCGTGGAATTGGTGGCGGTCGTCGTGACGGTGCCGGGCGCGTTGGCGCCGTTTAGCCGCCACTGGTAGGTGAGCGCTCCGCTGCCGATGGCGGCCGCGGTGAAGACCGCCGTCTGGCCGGCGCGCGTGCCGACGTTCGTCGGGTTCTTCGTGAAGAAGGGGCCGAACACCACCGTGAGCAGCGCGTTGGAACTTTGCCGTGCGCCGGCGGCGTTCATCACGGTCACGCCATATCGCCCGGCGTGTTCCGGCAGCACGTAGTGGATCGAGTAGGTCGCGCCCGTCGCGCCGGGGATGGTGCCGCCGTTGAATTCCCATTGATACGAAATCGGTGTACCGCCGCTCGCGCCCAGGGAGAAAGTTACCGGAGCCGATCCAAAAATGATCTGGCTCGCGGGCTGGGCGGTGATGACCAGCCCTTCCACAGCCGAGTAGGCCGCGCCCGGCGACGGCGCGGCGGCCGTCCAACTGAACGGGTCGTGGCCGTAAAAGCCGTCCACGAAAATCTGCCAGGACGCGCCGTGCCCGTCCGCGGGGAGCAGCCACTCCGTCACGTCCTCGTATTCCACTTCATCCGCCGTGATCTGCGGAGTCTCTCCAGCGAGCGGCGTACCGGGCTTGGTCAGGCGCACTTCGCCGGAGGCATTGTTCAACTCACCGGACCACGGGCCGAAAATGGAAGTGGCGGGCGGCACCTTGAACCGTGCGCGGAACGCGGCGACCTGCGTCACATTCGTCGGATCGAAGGACACGAGCAGCGCGAAGCCGCCCGCCGCCAGGGTGACGTTGGTCGGAAAATCAAAGTCCACCGCGCCGCGCAAACGCCAGGTGTTGGTCGGAAACGTGGGATGAAACAATGGCACCGCGCCGCCCGTGAGGTTGTGCAGCTCGATGAATTCATCCGTCGAGTTGTTCACGCCGCCCGCAAAGTCCGGCGGGTGGTAATGAATCTCCGAGACGACGACCGGGCCGACTTGCGGATAAGAATTCGCGCCGCCAAAAGTCGCGACCGCCTGCGCCACAAAATGCTCGGCACCCACTTGATTGACATGCCGGCCAAACGAAACGCCCGCCTCCGCCGCGCCGAAACGGAAGCCGTGCTGCCAGCCGGTGAGTTCACCGCCGGCGTTGGCGGAAAACAGAAACACCTCGTCGCCAAACGAGCTGAACGCGAAGCCGGTGGGCGACGGCGGATTCGTGGGATTGAACTGGCTCTCGTTGAACACAAGGTGGCCGCCCGCCGCGATGGTCGTGAGATCGGGAATGCGGAATTTCCTCGGCGTGAGAAAATCATCCGTGAGGAACCAGCCGCCGAGATTCACGCTGCCGCCCGTGGGATTGAACAGTTCCACCGCATCGACGGCGGGCGGCACGGTGTGCGACGCCACTTCATTGATCAGCACGGGCGCGACGACATCCGCCGCCGGATTGTTCGCGCCGGGCGAGCCGAGTTCGCGGCGGCTCGGGCGCCAGCTCGTCTTCAAACCCCAGGTGCTCCAGTCCGCGTTCTCGTTCACGATGACGAGCGAGAAGCCCACGCCATCGGTGATCGGGTACCAGGCGTTGTTGTAATCGAAGTCGAGAATCTTCTCCCCGGTGGCGTCTTCGAGCCGGAGATTTTCGCCCGCGTTGTCAAGCAGGCCGGAG
>JBBQYK010000292.1:0-6682 GCA_038208765.1 Verrucomicrobiota bacterium | reverse complement strand
CGCGCTCGACGACACCGACCGCGCCTCCGTCCTGCTCCGCTATTTCGAGAACAAATCTCTCCGCGAAGTCGGCGAACAACTCGGCACCTCAGAAGACGCCGCGCAGAACCGCGTGAGCCGCACCGTGAGCGCCATCGGTGCGGCATCTTTGTAGAAAAGCACGCCAACCAATCACCAGCTCCGCAGGGCGGCATATCCTGGAACGATGCCGCGCCTACGGAGCTTGGCTTCCTCTGGCGCGCGGCGGCTAGAAAGATGCCGCGCCTACGGCGCTCTCAAAAATCTCGACCGGATTACTCTTCGTTCCCTGTCCGATTCGCGCGGCGGCGGCTAGTCTTCGATGAGTGAATAGTCGGACCGACCAACAACTTTTGCGCGACTACGCCGAAAGCCGTTCGGAAGTTGCGTTTGCCGAACTGTTGCGGCGGCACATTGACCTCATCTGTTCCGGTTGCGTCCGAGCGTTATCCCGCAAATCATTGCCCCGTCATCGCGCTTCATCCGTCAGTTCCGCCAGCACTGCATCGATCTGCCGTTGTTGCGGCAACACTCGTCCAAAAAAGCGAGCCGCGATGCCAGCAGCACTCAGCAACAGCGTTCCACCGAAAAACACCGCCATGGAGGTCAACTCTCTCGACGACACCTTTCCGGTCGCAAGGAGCTGGTTCATGTTGACCGCCAAAAGTGGAATCATGATGGCAAACAAACCGGCCACCCGTTTCAAGCGTGATTGCTCGCATCGGTTCGAAGTGAGTGCTGCCCGCAATGAATCCGTGATGGACAATTCACCGCGCGCAGCGGGCGAAACCGGCTTGAGATGCCGGCGCAGGAAATGGAAGGCGAACAGCCACGGCACAATCAATAGTGGGAACAAACCCCATTCCTCCCCGGGATCGGCTTTGCCCAGCGCGATGGCTCGGAAAGCGAGGACCGTGATAATCGTCAGCGCGACAAATGTGTGGACCAACCAGATGGTCTGGAAGCGGCGGCGACGAATCATCTGACAAGTGAATTGGCCGGCCAACCGTTGCTGCTCTGCGGTGGGCAAATTGTTGCGCGGTGAATTCCAGGTGCTTTGCAGTTCAGCGAGGTTCATCTTCATTTCCTTTCAGTGTTTGAGTGAGTTGGTTTTTGATGCGGTTGATTTTTACGCCGACATTGCTTTCGGAAAGACCGAGCACCTCCGCCATTTCGCGATAGCTCAGTCCATCCAGCGACAGGAGGATCAGCGAGCGTTCCGTTGGTTTGAGAAGACGGATGGCGGAATAGAGGTTGGCCAGTCGTTCGTCGGCCAATGAATTCGAATCGGCGGAGGACTCGCCGGTGGCCGACGCGCCAGCCTGCTCGATGCGGCGCCGGTAATTCTTTTCCGAGCGAACCCAAAGCAACGCGGCGTTGTGGCAAACCCGGTAGAGGAAAGTGGTCGGTTTGGCCTCGCCACGAAATGCCGGAATGGACTTCCAGACGGCGAGCAATACTTCCTGAAGTAAATCGTGGCGGTCAGCGCCGGCGGCGAAGCCATTGACGACACGATACAGAATCGCGCTGTGTTCGCGCGTCCAGTCGGCAAATCGTTGTTGTTGTTCGGCAATGTTCACGAGTTTTCTGAATCATAAGAAGCAGCATCCCCGGATTTCTTACAGACAAACTGTGCGGCGGGGTTCTGCTTAGGGTTGGCGACACTGGCTCGCCCGAGCCTTTCTTTCCACCCGCGTTTCCCTCTCTTCCCTTGTTCGCAAAGATTTCTTTAGAATCGGCGCGTTATGAAATTGATGAATTCAGGGTCGGTCATGTTGCGCAGCCTGGGAGCGCTCTTGTTCATTTGTCTGCTGATGTCGGTGTGGGCAGCGGAACAAACGACGAACGCGCCCGCCGCCCCTGTTCGTGCGGTCGAGGTGGTTTCCACCAACACCCCTCCGCCCGCCGTCTGGCTGACGTTCGGGCTGGATCGCGTGCCGCTCCTGCAATCGCGCTATCTCGCGGACATCCCGCTTTGGCAATACCTGGCTTCGCTCATCTACATCTTTCTGGCGTTCTACATTTCCAAGTTCCTCGACCACATCATTCGTTACCGTGTGCAAAAATGGGCGGAGAAGACGTCCACGAAGATGGACGATCTGTTCGTCGAGTTGGTCCGGGGGCCGATCAAGATTGTGACCTTCGTCATCCTGCTGCACATCGGGATGAAAATTTACGCCTGGCCGGAGTGGCTGGCGGTTTTCTTCTCGAAAGCGCTGAAAATAATTGTCGCCTGCTCGCTCACCTACGTGGCGCTCAAGGCCATTGATCTGTTGATGGGCATCTGGCACCAGCGAACCACCACGCCCGAGAACGAACAGTTCAGCAAGCAGTTGCTGCCGCTGTTGCGCAAGACGTTCAAGGTTTTCGTCGTCGTTATCGCTGCGCTGGTCACGTCGCAGAACCTCGGCCTCAATGTCACGGGCCTGATCGCCTCGCTTTCCATCGGCGGTCTGGCCGTCGGCCTGGCGGCGCAGGACACCCTCGGCAATCTGTTTGGCGCGGTGGCCATTCTCACGGACAAACCGTTTCGCGTCGGCGACCGCATCCAACTCGATAAAGTCGATGGGACCGTCGAGGCCATCGGCTTCCGCAGCACTGCGGTGCGTAACTTGGACGGTCACCTGGTCAGTGTGCCGAACAAGACGATGGCCAGTGCCACCGTCACCAATGTGAGCAAACGTCCAAACATCAAGACGGTCATGAATGTCGGCGTCACGTACGACACGCCGGCCGACAAAGTCGCGCGCGCGATGCAGATTCTCGAAGATGTTTTCAAGCCGCACCCGAAGACCGCCGACCTCATCATCAGCTTCAACAAGTTTGAAAGTTCCTCCCTGAACATTCTGGTCGTGCATTGGTGGAACTCGACCGACTTCAAGGAATACCTCGCCGGGATTCAGTTGTTGAATTTGGAAGTGAAGCGCCGCTTTGATGCCGAGGGCATCAACTTCGCCTTCCCGTCGCAGACGCTTTACCTCAAGCAGGACTCGGAGTGGCAGCTCAAGCCCGCGCAGGTGATTGAAAATGCGGGACGCGGTTGAACGTGAATTGAATCACGCCGAATCATCACTTGCCCTTGCTCGCATGGCTTCTGCAAAATGATCCGCAATGTCCGACTTTTTCCAAACCGGCGCCATCGCCACGCTGCACCGCCTCGGCAAACCCGAGGTACCGCGACTGGAAGCCCAGCTAAAGGAGTTCGCCGTCGAAAGGCCGATCGCCTTGGTGCTGCCGTGTCACATCAAGGAACTGGGCACCAAGGCCCTGCGCCTCATCGTGCGGGAACTGCGGCAAGTCACCTATCTCAAGCAAATCGTTGTCGGCATCGACGGTGCCAACGCGCGTAACTGGAAACGAGCGCGCAGCATTTTTGCCCAGCTTCCCAAGGCCACGCTCCTCTGGAATGACGGCCCGCGAATTCAGAAGCTTTATCAGAAGCTGGAAGACTCCGAACTCAGCCCTGGCAAGCCCGGCAAAGGACGCAATGTCTGGACGTGCTTCGGCTACGTGCTGGCCAGCGAGCAGGCGCGCATGGTCGCCGTGCATGACTGCGACATCATTACTTACAATCGCGAATTGCTGGCGCGGCTGTGCTACCCGGTCGCGCATCCGAGTTTGGGCTTCGATTTCTGCAAGGGCTATTACGCGCGCGTCACCGACAAGCTCAATGGCCGCGTGATGCGCCTGCTCGTCACGCCGCTCCTTCGCGCGCTCCGGAGCATCGTCGGACAGCATCCGTTTCTCGTGTATATGGACACGTTTCGTTATCCGCTGGCGGGAGAATTCTCGCTCGATATCGATGTCGTTCGCCGCGTGCGCATTCCTTACGATTGGGCCTTGGAAGTGGGTTTGCTCGCCGAAGTGTTCCGCAACTCGGCGCCGCGCGCCATTTGTCAGTCCGAGTTGTGCGACAACTACAATCACAAGCACCAAGAACTTTCCACCCGTGATGCTGATAAAGGGTTGAACAAAATGGCCGTCGATATCACGAAGTCGTTCTTCCGGCGGATGGCCGCCGAAGGTATCAAACTCGACAGTGGCCTCTTCGACACGTTGCTGAGCAGCTACATGCGCCAGGCGGAAGATACGCTGCGCGTCTATGCCGCCGATGCTGCGATCAACGGACTCCACTATCCGCGCCACGATGAAGAAAGCGCCGTGGCCACTTTCGTCCGCAGCATCCAAATCGCCGCCCAAGCGTTTCGGGAAGACCCGCTCTGGACGCCGCTGATCGCGAACTGGAATCGCGTCCAATCTGCGCTGCCCAACTTCTTCGATGAGCTGAATGACGCCGTGCGGGCGGACAACGAATAGGATGAAGACTTACCGCTGATGGGGTCTTGAGACCGATCCTTGAACCGTCGTCCACCCCACCCGATTCCGACGCGCTCCGGGCTTTGCAACGGCCGGCAGCGCTGGCAGGTTGGCCCCGAAGTGCATTTTCACCCGTCATTTTTTCCGATCATCGGCGCGTTACTGTTCGCCAGCGGGCTCGAGTTCCGCGCGGCGGAGGCGAAGAAGCCGCCGCTCAAATGGTTCACGCTGCCGGGCTGCCAGTTCATGGCGGCGGAGCATCGCGATGGGGACAGCTTCCACCTCATGACCGCCGACCAGCGGCAGTTCATCTTCCGGCTCTATTTCACGGACGCGCCGGAGACGGACACTTCAATCAAGGAACGGGTGCAGGAACAGGCCGCGCATTTCGGCGTGACGGAGGCGGAGATCCTCAAGGGGGGCGAGGCGGCGAAAAAATTCGCGGCGGCGTGGTTGCAACGCGGCTGCACCGTGACCACGCGGTGGCAGAACGCGCAGGGCCGCAGCCGCCTGCCGCGTTACTACGCGCAGATCGACGTGGGCGGGCGCGACCTCGGCGAACTGCTCGTGAGCTACGGCTGGGCGCGTGCGAAGGGCACGGTCGCGATTCTCCCGGACGGCAAGCCCGCGAAGGAGCACATGGCAAAATTGCAGAAGCTCGAAGCCGAGGCGAAGGCCAAGCGCCTGGGCCTGTGGGCGAAAAGCGGGCGGTGAACTAGTGGTGCAGCCGTCCCGGCAGAAAAACCACCAGCCCAGAGGGCCAGTGGACGGGCGGCAGGCGGGACGCCTGCGCCACTACTTTCCAACTTACGGCAGCAGCAGCACGCGGAAGAATTTTTTGCCGGCATCCGATGCGGGCGTGCATTGCATCTCGCCGCCGGTGCCATTGATCAGTCCCGGCACTGCGGTCCAGTTCACAAAATCATCCGAGGACTGGAGATAGTAGAGCCGTCTCGCGACCGTCGTGAACCGCAGGACCAGCGCCTCCTCCGTCGCGCCCGCGATGATCAGCGTCGGGGGCCCGGCCACCGGCACAGTGAAAGGCAGCGGCTCGGCCACGAGCTGCGGATTTGGCACCGAGCGCGGGTTCGGAATGTAGTATTGCACCAGCACATCCACGAAGCCCTGCGAAGGCAGCGGCGTGCGGACATCAATGTAGGGAATGCCCGCGTTCGTGCCGGTCGCGTTATAGACGCGGTTCGTGGTGTCGAGTCCCTTGATGAGCAAACGCACGCCGTTCGGGAACGACTGGGGCGTGGAATTCGAGATGCGGACGAACTGCTCGAACAATCCGTTCTGGTGATTCAAGACGATCGGACCGAGCGCGGTCACGGGCGGGCTTTGTGTCACCGTCAGCGTCACGATGCTCGACGTGGCGCGCAGGCCGAGATCGTCCACGGCCACGGCGCGGAAGGCGTAGGTGCCGAACGGCGCGTTGAGCAGCGCGGCGAAGTACGGCGTGTTCGTGCCGCTGCTGAGAACGTTCGTGCCGTTGAAGATCGTCACGTTGGTAATCACGCTGTCGGGGTCGCTGGCCTGCGCGATGACCGTGATGTTGTTCGTGCCGACGAGCGTGGTGCTGTTCGTGGGATTGATGATGCTGATGACCGGTGGCCCGTTCAGCGTGATGGAGAATGTTTTCTCGCTCGAAGTGTCTGCGCCGCCATTCGCGACTCCGCCGTCGTCCTGCAACACGAGGGTCAACGTGGCCACGCCGAAGCTGGTGCCGGCGGGCGTGTAGGTGAGCGCGCCCGCCGCGCTCACCGTCGGCGGCTCGGCGAAGAGAGCAGCGTTGTTGTTTGCGAGTTCAAAGTGAACGGACTGCGCGGATTCATTGGCCGGTCCGGCGCTGATGCGCGAAGCCCAGTTCGCAATGCTTTGCGCACCTGCATTAAAATTCACACGCTGGCTTGCGCCCACGTTGAACGTCGGCGCGTCGTTCACCGGCGTCACGGTGAGGCTCACGACCACAGGCGCGGAGTTCGTCAGCCCGTCGTTCGCGACGTAAATGAAGCTGTCGCCGCCGAAGTAATTCGCCGTCGGCGTGTAGATGAAAGAGCCGTTCGCCTGCAACGCGAGTGTGCCGTGCGACACGCCGCTGATCAGCACAGCGGTGAGCGCGTCGCCATCGGGATCAGAATCATTCGCCAGCACGCCGGGCGCGGGCACGATCAGGATTTGATCTTCGAGCACGGAGTGAATGTCGTTCTCACCCGCCACGCCGAGCGGTTGGTCGTTCACTGAAGTGATGGTGAGGTTCACCGTCGCCACGCCGGAGGTCGCGAGGCCATCGGTGATTTGATAAGTGAACGAGTCCGCGCCGTGGTAATTCAAACTCGGCGTGTAG
>JBBQYK010000291.1:0-6687 GCA_038208765.1 Verrucomicrobiota bacterium | reverse complement strand
CTGGCCAGCGCCTACAGCGGGATGGGGCAGTTGGATCAGGCGTTCAGTTTGTACACGGAACTGGGCCAGCAGTTTCCCAAGCAGCCGGAGTTCCCGGCCTATCTCGGCTTCATCCACTCGCGGCAGGGGCGTCCGGCCGAGGCGCGCAAGATGTATGAGGAAGCGTTGCGGCTCTCACCGTATTACCTCCCGGCCTCGGAGGAGCTGCTCGACCTCGACGTGGACGAGAAAAAATTCGACGCGGCGCAGCAACGCGTGAACGCGCTGCTCGTACTGCACACGAACGCACCCGGCGCGATGATGCTCGCAGCGAAGGTCGCGCTGGCGAAAGGCGACACGAACAACGCCACGCGGCTGCTCAAGGAAGTGGCGCAACGCACGCCGGAAGCGAGCGGACTGTATGTGCTGCTGGCGCAACTGGAGTCGTCATCAGGTGACAACCAGAGCGCCATCGCGCAGTTCAAGGAGGCCGTCCAGCGCAATCCGGATGACGTGACGTCGCAGTTGCAACTCGGCATGGCGTACGACGCGGAAGGCGATTACGCGAACGCGCGCAAACAATACGAGACGGTGGTGAAGCTGAACCCGCGCGTGGCGATCGCTTGGAACAATCTCGCGTATCTGCTCGCCGAGCGGCTGAACGAACTGGAACCGGCGGCCGCTGCGGCGGGCAAAGCGCGTGAACTCCAGCCTTCCGATCCGGACACGGCGGACACGCTGGGCTGGATTCATTTCCGCAAGGGCGAGTATCCGCAGGCGTTGAATTTTTTGCGCGAGGCGGCCGGCCGCAAGCCGAACGTCGCGGAGATTGTTTACCATCTGGCCCGCACGGAATATGTGATGGGCCAGGAGGACGCGGCGCGCGCGTCGTTCCAGAAAGTGATCGCGCTCAAGGGCGCTCCGGCCTTGGTGAAAGATTCTGAGCAACGTCTGGCCGTGCTGAGTTCCGCGCCGGGCGCGGATGCGGTGGCGAAACTCGAGGCGGTCGTGCAGGCGGACGCGAATGATTACCTGGCGGCGTTTCGTCTCGGCCAGGCGCACGAGGCGGCGGGAAGTTTTGTGAAGGCGTCGGTTGCGTATGAAGCGGCGGCGAAATTGAACCCCACCGTCGCCACGCCGCTGCTCCGGGCGGCGGTAGTGCAAGGCGACAAATTGAACAACTCGACCAAGGGCCTGGAACTGGCGAAGGCGGCGCGGAAAATTGCGCCCAATGACCCGGCGGTGGCGGGCGTGCTGGGGCGGCTCTCGTATCGGAACGGGGATTTCGCCAGCGCGGCGGCGTTGCTTCAGGAGAATCTGCGGAGTAGCGCGCCGGATTTGGAACTGCACTACGATCTGGGAGTGGCGCAATACGCCGTGGGCCAGTTTGAGCAGGCGCGCGGCACGGTCGCGGAGTATCTGGCGCGCGGCACGGTCGCGCGGGCGCCGGAGGCGCGGGACTTGCAAATCCTGATCGATTTCGCGGAAGGCCAGGGCAGCGCCGAGGCCGCGCAAAAAGCCGCGTCCGCCCGGCTGGCCCGCGAGCCAAATGATCTGCCCGGCCTGATGACGATGGCCCTCGCCACGGAAAAATCCGGCAAATCTCAGGACGCGGTGACGGGTTACGAGAAGGTGCTGGCCTTGAACAAGTCCTTTGCCCCGGCGCAACGTCAATTGGCGGTGATTTATGCCAGCACGGCGGGTCAGGAAGACAAAGCCATCGAACTGGCCACCAAGGCCCGGCAAGTTTTCTCCAAGGACGCCGCGCTCGCCAAGGCGCTCGGCCAAGCCGCCTTCCGCAAAGGAGATTATCGTCTCGCCTCGTCCGCCCTCGCCCAAGCCACAAGCCAGAACCCGTCGGATGCGGAGGCGTTCTATCTTTTGGGAGCAAGTTACGAGAAGTCCCAGCGGCTGCCGCAGGCGAAGGAAGCCTTCCGTGCCGCCGTAACCGCCGCCCCTGCGTCGCCCTACGCCATGCAGGCGCAGGAGGGATTGCAGCGGTTGAAGTGAACTGTTAGCCAAGCTTACACTCCGCCCGGTATGTTGGGCCTGTAAGCGGCTTGAGGATAAATCGACCAAAGTCTTTATTTACAGATGTTTAGATCGGCCAAATTCTTCAAGAACACTCCTTGGCACGAAGCGGGCTTAACGATGGAAACTTGGAGTTGAACCCGAGCTATAAAAAATATGAAAAATCTTACATGTAATGCAGCAATCCTGAGTGTGGCCCTTGCATTGGCCGCTACTTCTGTCTCTCAGGCTGTTCCCACCATTCGCATCACGGATGGCATCACCACGGTAAACGTCACGGATAACCTAGTCGGTGATGGCAGCCCTATTGCCGGATTCGTGCAGTATTCCGCCCCCGCCGGCACCTTTGCCGGTTGGAGCGTGATTCTGTCGGCGGGCACGACCAAGCCGATCATCGGCTCAGCCACGGCCCCGGAACTGGACTTGAACTGGAGCATCACCCGTACCGGTGGCCCTGGCGCAGTTGCCGGCAACCTATCGGTGATTTTCAGCGAGAACGGCTTCAACTTGGTGGGGAATTCCGCCGCCGTGACCGCCGCGGGCGGCACGATGGGATTCAGCTCCCTGAACACAGCCACCATCCGCACCTACTACGCGGGCAACGACGTGGTGTTGAATATGGACAACTTGCTCACCAGCCAGGCGTTCACCGGCCCGAATCCGTTCGGTCAAGTTGCTAACGGTGTTGTTCCGGCCGATCCGACGGTGAGCTTCACGGTCCGCCTGGACTTGGTCCAGCAACCTGGGGACATCACCAGCGGTGACATCCACCTGTTCGTCAACAATGTCCCGGAAGGCGGCTCGATGGTGACGTTCCTCGGAACGGCGCTGCTCGCGCTCGGCGCTTTCGCGGCCCGTCGCAAGGCGTAATTCGCAAGGGTTCAACCAAAGTTTAGAACGGCCCGGGAGCAATCCCGGGCCGTTTGCTTTGGCCGGGCTGGTCAAGAGTCTGGGGTGCGCTGACCGCGGAACATGGGCGCCCAAGCCGTGCAGTTCGCGAATGGTGAAAGGGTTTTCCCCAACGCGTCCTTGACAGTTCATCCGGCTCGAGGCGGTGAACGTTTCGCTCCGAAGTGAGAAGACCTCCAACCTGGTGGCCGAAATTTTTGCGGCGCTCCGGCTGCGTCGCACGGTTGCCACGGTCCTCCACCGCCTTTGACATGTGCGGGTGGAGTACTTGGTAATTCTGCCCACGCCGGCACTGGGCGTTGCCACCCTGAGGTTATTCCCCTTTCGCGCCACATGGCCCCGGAAACCACGAGGTTCAAAGCCCAAGAGCGCCAATGGCGTCATGAGGAATGTGAAAATCTCTTCGATAAAATGTCGGACTGGCTAACAGTTTGGCACCGCAGAATTCACCCACCGTGCCCGCGCACAAATCTATTGTGTGAACAAATGCCCATAATCCCGCGCTTTGACCCGGTTTTTTCGCGGACCTGTCGTTCAAGGAATAGGTATTGCTTTCCTTTTAGATTAAGCGCCTGATTCAGTTCAGGCCGGACGCCTGGCGGTTCATGGGTGGAAACACCCCATTCCTGCCGTCGCATTCAAAAATCAGATCAGAAGAAAAAACAAAACTATGAAACACACGCTACGCATCGTGCTGTGTGCCGTCGTCTGGCTGGCGACCGCCCTGTCCTCCTCCGCCGCACTCCAGCTTCGTATCACCGACGGCTCGCCGGGCGGAACCAACATCACGGTGGTCGATCAAGGCCCGGATGATTTCAACCTGGTCGCGGGAGCGGTCAGTTACTCCGGCCCCATCGGGGCGAACTGGATTGCCACCCTCTCGACCGGCACCTCCAAGCCGCTCGTGGGCAATGCCGCCGCGCCCCAAGTGGATTTGCAATCCTTCAACGTCTCGTCGTTCACCGGCGGAAACTTGATCATCGAACTGACGGACACCGACTTCACCGGAGTGGGTGCGGGCCATGTCACCATTGGCGGCAATGCGGCCGGCCAGATCCTCCTCAACATCTTCACGGACAACGCCAATGCCGTTTTTGGCAAGACCGCGCCCTTGGCGACCGTGGGTCCCATCGGTGGACTGGCCTTCTCCCAGATCACCCCGGCGGTGATTAGTGCCGTGGCTCCCTATTCGATCACCTTTGAACTGAACATTGCCCACGCCGCCCGTGGCGTGACGGGTCTCGACGCGGAACTCATCGTCATTCCCGCGCCGGTCTGCCCGCCGGATGTCACGCTCGATTGCAATGAATCGACCGATCCGCTCGTGAACCCCAGCCTCGGCTTCCCGACCTACTTCCCACAGCCCGACTGCAACCCCTACACCTCCAACTACGTGGACTCCGCCGTGGGCAATGTGATTACCAGAGCGTGGACCGTCGCCAACAGTTGCGGGGTCACCAACGTTTGCCTGCAAATCATCACCCTCTCCACCAATTGCAATCCGCCGCTCACCAACTGCGTGCAGAGGGCGATCGGCGGCGGCCCGTGCAGCGACAGCGTGAGCGCCCACGCCCTGTGGCTGCCCGGCATCGCGACCGATTTCTATTTTGTTCCCGCCGGCACGTTTGTGGAAAATCCGGACGGCACCGGCTTCATCGGCGGCACGGTGGTGAGTGCCTCGGATCCCAGCAAATGCTTCACGGTCGATGTGCAACTCTCCGGTCGCACCAGCGTCGTGCCTCCCGGCAGCCCGAAGAAAGATTTGGAAAACTGCGCTTACTCCCAGAATGGTGGCCCGGTCGATACCAGCACCTGGTATTACTACACGAACTACACCGGCACGCTCACCGGCTGCGGTAGCCTCGCGGGTGCGGTGCTGACCATTGCGCCCACCGGCCCGGCCCTCCAAGTCGGCCTCGGCGCGAGCGGCAAGAATTTGCACCACGGCCTGTCCTCTTGGTTCATCTGGAATGTCACCTCGCAGCCTGACTCCGGCCCCGCGCTGGCGGTCACGGGCCAGGGCGACTTCAACCTCGATATCGTGGATTGCATTGAGCGCCCGCTCACGAACTGCGTGCAGAAGGCCGATGGCGGCGGCACCTGTAGTGACGCCACCACGCATCACGCCGTCTGGATGCCCGGCATCGGCACGGATTTCGTGTTCACGCCCAATCCTGGCAGCCTCGTGGAAAATCTCGACGGCACGGCGGTGCTCTCCGGCACCATTGCGAAACTCTCGAATCCCAGCCAGGGCTTCGACGTGGTCGTCAATCTCAGCGGTCGCACCAGCGTCGCTCCTCCCGGCAGCCCCAAGAAAGATTTGAAGGACTGCGCGTATGACGAAGACGGCGGCCCGGTCGATACCGACACTTGGTACTACTATCCGAATTACTCCGGCACCTTGACCGGCACGGGCGAATACCTCGGCGCGGTGCTGACCATTGTTCCGACCGGCCCGGCGTTCCAAGTCGGCCTCGGTGCGAGTGGCAAGAATCTGAAGTACGGTGCCTCGAGCTGGTTCATCTGGACCGTCACGCAACAGCCAGCGGCTGGTGCCCCTCTGCCCGTCACTGGTCAAGGCGACTTCAACATCGACATCGGCGACTGCCCCTCCGCGACCGCCCCCGGCCTCGGCAGCATCTGCGGCAAGGTGAAGCGCGATTGCGATGCCAACGGCAGCGTAAGCGGCGAAGCCGGACTCCAAGGCTGGACCGTCACGCTCAAGAAAGGTGCGAGCATCATCGACTCCGCCGTGACCGATGCGCTCGGCGACTACTGCTTCAACGACTTGGCGGACGGCACCTACCAACTGGTGGTCACGCCGCTCGCGGGCTGGAAACAGACCTACGACCCGGATGGCAACAAGGACCACAAGCACACCATCAAGATCGAGGATGGCGAGAGCAAGACCGGCAAATACTTCGGCTACACCGGCATCTTGCCCGATGTGCACCTCGTAGTCTCCGGCCCGGCCACGGCGAACTGCGGTGACACCATCACCTACTCGTTCGCGGTCACCAACACCGGCAACACCTGCCTCTACGGCGGCATCAAGGTGAACTCGCCGCTGCTCGGCGGACAAATCTTCAGCCACACCCCCGTTTCTCCGGGCGAAGGTTTTGTCTTCACCAAGACCTACGTCGTGAAGGCCGGCGACAGCACGCCGCTCGTGAACACTGTCACGATCATTGGCGACCCGCCGGGTTCGCTCGACACCGTCACCAAACAGACGGCGGTGAGCGCAGTCATCCTTGGCTTCTGCCCGCCGCCTGCGCCGACCGATTTGGTGGACAAACCCGGGGATGGTTTTGTGAAGCTCTCGTGGAAGTCCGTCTCCGGCGCTTCCAGCTACAAGGTGAAACGCTCCACGACCAGCGGCGGGCCTTACATCCTGATCAAGAGCGGCCTGACCTCGACCAGCTTCACCGACACGAACGTGGTCAACGGTACGGTCTATTACTACGTGGTCGTCTCCTCGCGCTACGCCACGCCGAGCGCGGATTCCGCCGAAGTCAGTTCCATCCCGTCGGCTGGCCTGCCCAGCCCGTGGAAGAGCAAGGACATCGGCCCGGTCGCGGACGCGGGTGGGGCCAGTGAGGCTGGCGGCGTGTTCACCGTGGTCGGCTCTGGCAAATACATCTGGGGCACCTCGGATGAATTCCGCTACGCCTACCAGTCCGCCAACGGCAACTGCACGATCATCGCGCGCGTCGTCGGCTTGGATGACACGGACGGCTGGGCCAAGGCCGGCGTGATGATTCGCAGCTC
>JBBQYK010000290.1:0-6742 GCA_038208765.1 Verrucomicrobiota bacterium | reverse complement strand
CCTCCTCCAGAATGGTGAGGAGGCTGCCGATTTTGGTTTTCGGAACACTTTGATGCGCATGCATCCCGCCTCATGTACACAAGGTATTTACAATGTACATACAAATCTTTGGCGAAGATTTTTGATGCGTCGGCCCTGGGTGGCCTCACCGCCGAGGCGAGTTGAGGCAACCCCTTCAGGGTTGAAGAACGATTTGCGACCGTGACCCAGGGTAGCTCGCCGCCTCGCAACCCTGGGCTTTGGTGATGGAATCCCTTCAGGAATTCTGGGAAGGGAGATGAAGTTGTTTATTGAGGAGCCGATAGCTTCTTCAAGATCGACCGGGCAAGATTCTCATTGATCTCACGATGTCGGGGAATCGGTTGAAAACCTTCGTGATGGGATTCTGATAGAAGTCATGCTTACCGCGTGACGGATGAAGACCGCGCCTTGGGCTTCAATCTTCTCAATGAGTTCACGACGTTTCATTTAATGATCCTAGAGCTCGGATCGCCTTATCACCAATGCACGATTAAGAACGATCTGCCTCCACCACTCTATGCGACTTCGAGTTCTCCGTGCCGCCGCACGCAAGGGATTTCACCGCTGATCAAATCTTCGTAGAGACTGGCGAGGTGCGCCTTCAAGTCATCGAGCGAGTCGCCCTGCGTCATGTAGTCGGGGAACTCGTCGAGAAAGCCGAGCCAGTGTTGGCCGTCCTGCCAGTATGTGAACGCACGCGAATTCATGCCGGAATCTTACTCTTTCCCCACCGCCGCCGCCAAGTCCGTCTCGTGCTTCACGCGCGCGGCATCAATGTCGTAGGCGTGGTTGTCGGTGTGATCGGGGTTGAGCGGTGAGATGTCGCGCAGGCGCTTGATGATGCCGGGCAGATGCTTGAGCACGTAGTCCACTTCCTCCGCCGTGTTGTAGAGGCCGAGGCTGAAACGCACGCTGCCGCGCGCGCGCATCGGGTTCAGGCCCATCGCCATGAGGACGTGCGAGGGATCGAGCGAACCGGTGGTGCAGGCGCTGCCACTGGAGCAGCAGATGCCAAGCTGGTCGAGCAGCAGGAGCACGGCTTCCGCTTCCACGAAGTCGAAGGCGAGGTTCGTGGTATTCGGCAGGCGCGGTTCCTTGCCACCGTTGCGCACAGTGTTGGGAATGGTGCGGAGAATCGTGTCTTCGAGGCGGTCGCGGAGCGCGCGCACGCGGGTGTTCTCCTCGTCGAGTTGCGCCATCGCCATTTCCGCCGCGCGTCCGAAGCCGACGATGTGCGCGACGTTCTCGGTGCCGCCGCGGCGTCCGCGTTCCTGATGCCCGCCGATGACGTAGGGCTGGAACTTGGTGCGGCGCTTCACGTAGAGCAGGCCGATGCCTTTCGGCGCGTGGAGCTTGTGCGCGCTGAGCGAGAGGAAGTCCACGCCGAGCGCCTTCACATCAATTTTGATTTTGCCCGGCACCTGCACCGCGTCGGTGTGGCAGAGCACGCCCTTGCTGCGACAGATGGCGGCAATTTCCTCGATGGGAAAGAGCACGCCGGTCTCGTTGTTCGCCCACATGATGGAAACAATCGCGGTGTCGGGGCGGATGGATTTCTCCAAGAGATGCAGATCAAGCGAGCCGTCGCTCTCGACGGGGAGGAACGTCACGTCGTGACCGGTCTTCTGAAGAAACGCGCCGTAGTTCATGTTCGCCGAATGCTCGACGCCGGTGGTGATGACGTGCTTCTTGCCGGGCTGCGTGACGAGCGCGGAGTGAATCGCCGCGTTGTTGCTCTCGGTGCCGCACGAGGTGAAGACGATTTCCTTGGGGTCGCAATTGATGAGCGCGGCGACCTGCGCGCGAGCCTTCTCGACGTGACCGTGGACTTGCGAGCCGAACGCGTAGGCGCTGGAGGGGTTGCCCCAGAATTCGCGCAGCATGGGAATCATGGCGTCGGCGACTTCCGGCGCGACGCGGGTGGTGGCGTTGTTGTCGAAGTAAATCACTTTGGGTGCGGTCATAAATTCGTCGGCGTAACTTTAGGGAACGGGGGGGATGCGGCAAGCGAACAAATTGACGACGCCATGGGCGGCAAGCATCCGTGCTTGCCAGTAAGCCGTGGCTTCCAGCCCGGCGGGAAAGGCGTGAACAACGCGAGGCGCTCTCGAAATGTCTGAAGCCTTCCGCCACTTCACGCTCTGTCCGGGCGGCTGGAAGCCAGCCCTCACTGGCGGGCAAGGATGCCCGCCGCCACAAGGCGGCCCGGTGGCGGCAAGCATCCGTGCTTGCCAGTAAGCCGTGGCTTCCAGCCCGGCGGGTAAGAGCGTGACATGGCCATGACGCCACGAAATCCTTCAAGCGTTCCGTTCGAGTCGTGGCCTTTACCGGGCGGCTGGAAGCCGGCCCTCACTGGCAAGCAGGGATGCTTGCCGCCACATCGCCGGCTCACTACCGTCCACGTCATGAGTCAGCCGCCAGATTCTCCCGAGGCCCCGGACCCGCTCATCTCCGGCACCCATTTTCGCGGCAAACTTCCGCATCACAAACGCGAGGGCGCGCTTTACTTCGTCACCTTCCGGCTGGCGGATGCCTTGCCCGCCGTCGTCATCGCCGAACTCAAGCACGAGCGCGAAGCCCAGTTGATGCTCGCCCGCGCGCAAGGACGTCCGCTGTCGTGGCACGAGGAGCGGCAGCTCTTTCTCTGGTATTCCGAAAAGGTCGAGAGCGTGCTCGACGCCGGACACGGCGCGTGCTGGTTGAACAAACCGGACATCGGCGAGCTTGTGGCCAACGCGCTGAAATTCTTCGAGGGCCAACGCTACGAACTGCGCGCGTGGGTGATGATGCCGAATCACGTTCACGCCATCGTCTGGCCAATGCCGGGACATTCCCTCAGCGACATTCTGCACAGTTGGAAATCTTTCACGAGCACGCAGGTCAACAAGTTGTTGCGCCGCACCGGGCATCCCTTCTGGCAGACGGAGAGCTACGATCACCTCATCCCGGACGACGAGGAGCGCACGCGGCTGGTGACCTACGTGGAGAACAACCCGGTGAAGGCGATGCTGTGCACGAAACCGGAGGACTGGCGTTGGAGCAGCGCGCACGACCGTTTCGTCGAGTGGCAGAAAATCCACCCAAAGTAATGTGGCGGCAGGCATCCTTGCCTGCCAGTGAGGGTCGGCTTCCAGCCGCCTGGAGAATGGGCACGACTCGCCGGAGAGCTTGAAGAACTTCAAAGCACTGTCGCCATCTCACGCCGTTCCCGCCGGGCTGGAAGCCACGGCTCACTGGCAAGCAAGGATGCTTGCCGCCACATTGCGTGCCGCCAAATCCCCACCCAACCACACGGGATTCTGCATAATTCACCGTTGCGCGAGCGTTGCGATATGGTTCAATCACCGCTCCGGTTTGGGTGAGTTGAGCAACGTTCAAATTGAAAAAGTTACCCTCGCCAACCGGGAGAGATTGAATATGAGCGAGACCACCGCGACAGCCGAAGCACCGAAACTGACCCACAACGAGGTCATCAAAACCGCCATCCCCACGTTGGCCGGCAACATCGCCGCGACGATGGCGAGCGGCACCGACCAGTTCTCCGCCGATGACCAGCAGTTCATCAAGTTTCACGGCATCTACCAGCAGGACGACCGCGACCTGCGCAAGACGGGCAAGAAGTTCATGATGATGATCCGCGGGCGCATCCCCGGAGGCGTGATGTCGCCGGCGCAGTGGATCACGTTCGATGATCTCGCGACGCAGTACGGCAACAACACGCTGCGCATCACCACGCGGCAGAGCATCCAGTTCCACGGCGTCGTCATGTCGGGTCTCGGGCCGTTGATGAAAAAGATCAACGAATCGCTGCTCTCCACGCTCGCGGCTTGCGGCGACGTGAACCGCAACATCACCGCCTCGCCCACGCCCGTGCAGACCACAGCGCGCGCGGAGATGATGGAGGATTGCCATCGCGTCGTGGACGCGCTCGCGCCGAAGACCAAGGCGTATCACTCAATCTGGATTGATGGCGTGCAGTTGAAACTGGATGACGCGGAGAACAAGGACTTCGTGGATCCGCTTTACGGCCAGACGTATCTGCCGCGCAAATTCAAGGCTGGCTTCGTGCTGCCGCCGGTGAATGACATGGACATCCTGATCAACGACCTCGGCTTCATCGCCGTCGTCGAGAACGGGAAGCTCGTGGGCTACAATCTCGCCGTCGGTGGCGGCATGGGCCGCAGCCACGGCAACAACGCGACCTTCCCGCGTCTCGCGGACGTGATCGGTTATTTCCCGAGAGACCACGTTGTCGAAGTGTCGAAAGCTGTGCTGACCATTCACCGCGACTTCGGCGACCGCACCGACCGCAAACACGCGCGCCTGAAATACGTGGTGGCCGAGCGCGGCGTGGAGTTCATGCGCGAGCAGGTGAACCAGCGCGCGGGCATCACGCTCGCCCCGGTGCGCGACTACCAGTTCACCACCACCGGCGATGTCTATGGCTGGCACAAGGCGCTGGATGGTTCGTGGTTCTTCACGCTGTTCGTGGAGACGGGCCGCATCAAGGAGGCGAAGAAGCTTGCCCTGCGTGCCATCGCCGAGAAATTTGCCGACGTCGAGTTCCGGTTGTCCGGCAACCAGAACATCCTCGTCGCGAACATCGCTGAATCCGACAAGGCTGGGGTCGAGGCAATCTTCACCGCGCACGGCGTGAAGACCGACGATCAGGCCACCGTCCTGCACGCCGCCGCGATGGCCTGCCCTGCCCTGCCCACTTGCGGCCTCGCGCTCGCGGAGTCCGAACGCATGTTGCCCGGCCTCGTGGACCGCATCGAGAAGCTCGCGGCGGAAGCTGGGCTGACCGGCGAGGAAATCATCATCCGCTCGACCGGCTGCCCGAACGGCTGCGCGCGTCCCTACATGGCGGAGATCGCCTTCGTCGGCAAAGCGCCCGGCCGCTACCAACTCTGGCTCGGCGGCAACGCCTCCGGCACGCGCCTCAACCGCGTCTTCAAGGATGTGATCAAGGAAGCGGATGTGGAAACCGAACTGCGCCCCCTCTTTTCGCGCTACGCGAAGGAGCGGAACGCGGGCGAGCGGTTTGGGGACTGGTGTGATCGAACAGTTTTTCAGTCGGCGGCAAACTGATTGTTCAACACCTCAGTTCATCATGACTCCTGAACAAATCACCCAGGCCAACGCCGAACTGCGCGGCCAATCCGCACTCAACATCGTGAAGTGGGCCATCGCTCAGGCGAACGGTCGCGCCATCGTCTCGACAAATTATCGCCCCTACGAGGCGGTCATCCTCCATCTCGTCACGCAGGTGCAACCGGACATTCGCGTGTTGTGGGTGGACCACGGCTACAATCGCACCGCAACTTACAAACATGCCGAACAGATCAAGGCGCAGCTCAAGTTGAACATCAAAGCCTACATCCCGCGCATGACGGCCGCGCATTACGACGCGGTGCATGGCGGGATGCCGGAGCCGACGCCGGAGAACGAGGAGCGCATCAAGGCTTTCAGCACGGTGATGAAACTGGAGCCGTTCCAGCGCGGCATGAGGGAACTCGCGCCCACCGTCTGGATCACCGCGCTGCGCAAAGTACAGAACCCAAACCGCGCCGGACTCGACATCGTGAGCCACGACGGAAATTTTGGTTCCCTGAAAGTCAGCCCGGTCTTTTACTGGAGCGACGCGGAGATGGAGTCCTACTTGAAGCAGCACAATCTGCCGAACGAGTGGGATTACTTCGATCCCGCGAAAGCGGACGACAAGCGCGAGTGCGGACTCCATGCGGCGTGGGGCGGAAAAGCAGTCGCGACAAAATAATTTCAGCCACGGATTGAACACGGATGAAACACAGATAGAGAAATCTGTTCCGTGTTCAATCCGTGTTTCATCCGTGGCTAAACTATGAGTTCGTATCACTTAGATCATTTGCAGTACCTGGAGACGGAAGCGATTCACGTCATGCGTGAGGTCGCGGCGGAGTTTGAGCGGCCCGCGCTGCTTTTCTCCGGCGGCAAGGATTCCATCTGCCTGCTGCGCCTCGCCGAGAAGGCGTTTCGCCCGGCGGAAATCCCGATGCCGTTCCTCAACATCGAGACCGGCCACGAGTTTCCCGAACTGATCGACTTCCGCGACCGGCGCGCGAAGCAGCTCGGCGCGAAGCTCCTCATCCGCACCGTGGATGACGTCATCGCGCGCGGACTCGCCACGCCGAAGCCCGGCATCGTGAGCCGCAACCAGTTGCAGACCCCTGCTCTGCTGGCGGCCATCGAGGAATTTCAATTCGACTGCTGCATCGGCGGCGCGCGACGCGACGAGGAAAAGGCGCGCGCGAAGGAACGCTTCTTCAGCTTCCGCGATTCCTTTGGCCAGTGGGATCCGAAGATCCAGCGCCCGGAGATTTGGAACATCTACAACGCCCGGCTCAACCAGGGCGAAAACATGCGCGTCTTCCCGCTCTCGAACTGGACCGAGATGGACGTGTGGGAATACATCAAGAAGGAGCAACTCGAAGTCCCGACCATCTACTTCAGCCACGAGCGCGAGTGCTTCCGCCGCGGCGGCCAATGGATCCCGGTGCCGCCGCCACACACCGATGCGACCAAGCCTGACCCGTACGCGGGCGCGCGACCCACGGCGAAGGAACCGGTGCAGAAACTCATCGTCCGCGTCCGCACCATCGCGGACATGATCAGCACCGGCATGATCGAGTCGAAAGTCTATTCGATTGACGACATCCTCGCGGAGATCGCCGCCGCCCGC
>JBBQYK010000289.1:0-6745 GCA_038208765.1 Verrucomicrobiota bacterium | reverse complement strand
GGCATCGGGGAAATATTTCGCGGCGAGCGACGCGCCGGCCACCGCCGTCGGCGGACGGACCGCGAGGCGATACGCGAAGTTGCTCCCGCCCCGTCCTGTGAGATCGGTGATGGTCACGGTGTATTCCGTGTCCTTCTTCGCGTCGAACTCGATGCGCGCATCGGAGCCAGCGGCGTCATCATTCCGGGCGACGAGTGTTTCGCCCGCGAACACCGCGAGCAGAGCGTCCAGCGGCGAACCAAAGCGACGCGCTTCGACTTCGGCAATCAGCTTGCCATCCACCGCCGCCTTGAAGCTAAAGCGATCCGAATCCTTCGCGGCACCAATGCGGCCATTGATGACGACAGGCGTGGTCACGGCGTTGACGTTGGTGCCTTCGTTCGGCTCCTTCTCGGTGAACTCCGGCAGGTCGCGCACCTCGAACTGAATCGGGTTCGAGAGTCCGCGCGGCGTGTTCAGGCGAATCTCCTGCCGGCCCAGCGGCGAATTGGCATCAATGTCCAGCGCCACGCGTTCCGCGCCCTGCATGTTGCGACCCGTCACGACAATCTCGACCGGCTTCCCACGCTGGCCGCCCAAGGGAAAAATATAATCCACGAACGGCAGCACCCCGACGAAGAGGCGATACTTGTAGTCGGCACCGCCGCGATATTGGAAGTCACGCAACTGCGCGATGTAGTCGCCATCCTCGGGCGCGGTGAACTGCACCAGCGAATCGAAGCCGCGCGCGTCCTCGTCGCGCGCCAGTTCCTTGCCCTTCGCGTCAAGAATGGCGAGCGACGAATCCAGCGGCGAACCGGTGCGCTGGGCCATGACTTCGAGGATGAACTGGTCGCCCTTCTTCGCGGTGAACTTGAAGGAGTCGATCTCGGTCGAGCCTTGAATGACGCCGGCCACTGCGGACGGCACAACCACAACTTGCGCCTGCTCAATCGTGTTGTTCGGCTCGACCTCGGCGATTTCCGGCACCGCGCCCACGGTGATGCTGAGCGGCGCGGAAATTCCATTCGGTCCGAGCGCGCGCACTTCGCGCACGCCCAGCGGCGCATCGGCAGCAGCAGTGATGCGGGCGCGTAAGGATTTGCTGCGATCCTTTTCACCGGACACCGCCACGCCAATGGATTTGGAGGAAGACTCCACGGTGATGGCTGGCGGCGGTGCCATTTCGGCAACCACTGTCGCCGACAGACCCGCCTCTCCGCTGAACACGAAACCCGTCACGGAGTTCAGTCCTTCGCCGGAAAATTTCACATCCAGCGTCGCGCCCCGCTGAATCCAGTCGGGCGAGAGGGAGGTGATTTTCGGTTGAGCGAAAAGCCACGGCGATGAAGCCAGAAAGACCACGAGCGCAAACAGGAGCGCCGAGCATTGCTCGGCACGGCCGAAACCACGAACACCGAGCCGAGCGATGCTCGGCGCTCCGGGCTTCTTGAAGTGCGGCGACTTGTCGCCGCGTTTTTTCGGCGGGACTTGTCCCGCCGCGCCGGGCGACAAGTCGCCCGGCGCAAAGGGGGCGACCAGTAGCCGCACTCCAAAGCGGGCGCTCCAATGAAACGGCGGGCTCATTTTAACTGAACAATCCCGTCACCGGCTCGGCCTGCACGAGTTCGCGCGGCTGGTTCAGGTGGTTCATGACCATCGTGTGCGGGTCAATGCCGAGCGCATGATAAATCGTCGCCAGCAGTTGCGTCGGATGCACCGGGTTCTCGGCGGGCGAGGACGCGGTGGCGTCCGACTTGCCGTAGAGCGCGCCGCGCGACACGCCCGCACCCGCGACCAGCGCGGTGTAGCAATACGGCCAGTGATCGCGCCCGTCCGGCGCGTTGCCGTTGCCGGATGTGCTCACGCCGAGACGCGGCGAGCGCCCGAATTCGCCGATGGCCACGACGAGCGTTTCTTTGAGCAATCCGCGGTCATCCATGTCCTGAAGCAGCGCCGCGAGTCCGCTGTCGAGCTTCGGGCAATGCAGATCGCGCAGCGGAGCAAAGTTCGCGGCGTGCGTATCGAAGGCATCAACGGTTGGATTGCCATTCGCCACGGCCGGCCAGTTCACCTGCACGAAGCGCGTGCCGGCTTCAATCAACCGGCGCGCGAGCAGCAAGCCCTGGCCGAATGTGTGCCGCCCGTAGAGATCACGCAGCGTTTCCTTCTCCTTCGCCAGATCAAATGCATCGCGTGCGCGGCCCGATGACACGAGGTCGAACGCCCGCTGGTAATACTTATCGATGGCGAATTTCTCGACGGACTTCTCCATCTCGGGCATCGCGGCATTGACCTTTTGCAGCAGCGACTCGCGGCGCCCGAGGCGTTCGCGCGTCATGCCCTTCTGCATGGTGAGGTCGTCGAGTTTGATGTCCTTGTTCGGGTCCTGATAAAATTGATACGGGTCGTAAGCCGCACCGAGAAAGCCCGCCATGCTGCCCTTGCCGATCACGTTGCTCTCCTGCGTCGGGCGCGGGAGCATGACGAACGGCAGCATCGGAACCTCCGGCGGTTTCAGACGCGCGATCTGCGACGCGGCGTGCGGGAAGTCGTTCGGCGCGGGCGGTTCGAGCTGGCCGGACGGCGACACGCGGTCGGGCGTGTAGCCGGTCATCATCTGGTAATGCGCGGCGGTGTGGTTGAACAGACCTGCGGGGGTATAACTCACCGAGCGGATGAGCGTGGCCTTGTCAATTTGCTGCGCGAGCTTCGGCATCACCTCGCTGAAGTGGATGCCGGGCACCTTCGATTTGATCGACTTGAAC
The DNA here is from genome assembly GCA_038208765.1 of Verrucomicrobiota bacterium. Lineage (GTDB taxonomy): Bacteria > Verrucomicrobiota > Verrucomicrobiia > Limisphaerales > SIBH01 > JANNGC01. The sequence continues at coordinate 3,998 of JBBQYK010000289.1, read as the reverse complement.
TCGCCACGCACATTCGACGGCGCGTCGGGCTTCGGGTCCCAGATGTCGATGTGGCTCGGCCCGCCTTGCAGGAAGACGAAGATGACGGACTTGGCCTTGCCCCAGCCGGGCTTGCCCTTCGGCGCAGGCGTCTCGGCGGCAGCCGTCTGCAAACGCAAAATGTCCGCGAGCGAAATGCCCGCCATGCCCATGCCGCCGATGCGCAAGAATTCGCGGCGGCTGAAGCCGTCGCAGGTGCTGCCGGATTTTCCTGGAATGCTGATCATAATTTTATGCTCCTTCTCTTGAATCCTTGTTGCGCTGCTCGAATGGGTCGAAGACCGACAAGTTCGGAATCCAACTAAAGTCCGAAGTGTTGCGAGTCGCCAGGCGCATCCCATGAACCAACGCGGTCGCGCCAATCAGTGCGTCGCCCAAATCCATCCGCCGTTGCTGCCTTAACCGCACGGCTTCCTCGGCAATTTTCTCGGAGATTTCAAGGAACTCGGCGGTCAGAAAAAACTCTTCGAGATTCTGCCTTTCGTCCGGCGCGAGTTTATGGAAGCCAAGCGCCTCCACGTAGCTGGTTCTCGACACGGACGGTTCTTCCTCCGCGAACCACTGCGCGAGCCAGTCGTAGCCCGGGTTGGCGGCGTAAATTATCAGGTTGCTGTCGGCGAGTGTCATCAGTCTCTGAACGGCAGTTTTCTATCTTTGCGAATCTCGCGCTGCCAGGCCACGGGATCGGGAATGGATTTGATCCCGCCGGAGGCCGCGATCTTTCTCAGGGCTTCGGCCATGCGCCGTCCGCGTTCACCTTTGGGCAGCGCTGGTTTCGCCACCGTCACCACCAGATCAGAGCCGTTCAGCGACGCGGGCGGCCGGACAACGCCCCATTCGACATGACCGTCCTTCAACTTTGCTTTGTATTCAGTCTGCATGGTTCAACGGTAGCTCAACGATGTGGGAATGGTCAGGTCTGTTCTGGCCGACTGCGGCCCCAGCCCCAGCGGGGCGTCATCCGATAGCCCAGGGCAAAGCCCTGGGTGCCACGCGCGAAAATGAACCAAGCCCTGCAAGGGCGGAACACGCCGCCGGTGGTGCCGTGAAAGCACGGCGGAGCCGGGCCAGAAATTAGCCGGGGGTTGAGCGAACGCGACACCACCGGTCAGGCGTCCGATGCGGCGCGCACCCTGAAGGGGTGCAAGAAAACGGGCGGCATGGCGCGGCGTTCTGGCACCCCTCCGGGTTGCGGAATGTTTGGGGCGGCGCACCGGGGGTGTCGTAGCTGCGCTCCTCAACCCCCGGCTAATTTCTGGCAGCCCGCTGGGCTGCGGCACCGCCGCGATGAGCAGCAGTTCCCAGCCTCCGATGAATGCGGCGAGCGTGGTCATTTTCCTTTCGGAGTCGCGCTCCCGCGTGTGACTTTCATGCTGTCCACATGCACTTCAGTATCGCCAGCACGCCAAACGGTCATGCAGACAACCGACACCGTCTCGACCGTGCTTTCGTCCTTCAGCGTGAAAAACGCCCAGCCCGCGCTGGAGCGCATCTCCTTATTGCTTCCCCAGCCATCGGCGAAACCCTGTGAAGGACCGAAAAGCTTCTCCAGTGTAGAAACTGTCCTGGCACCAGCAATCTCTGCATCGGTAGGCAAAGACGCCCGAAACGAGTGAATGGCACTCTGACCGTTACCGCGTTCTCCCTTGCTGATTATCGCCCGGCCCCAATTCAAGGGTGATAGCTTGTCGGAGTAGCTGAACCAGTCAAAGCGCAGTTCGCGCTCAAGCTTCTCAAGCTTCGCCGAATCGGCATTGGTAAACCAACCGGTGCGGACAGTGTGCTTGGCCTCGCCCTTCCATGCGGGTTGCAGACGAACCCGACACGGAGCATTCGTCTTGAGCAACTGTGCAAGATCAACTGGCACCCCCGTCGGGGAAGCACACCCGACGAAAGCCGCAATGCACAGCGGGACGAGTATGAGATAAGCTTTCATCTGTTAAACACAAACGACGAGCTGTTGATCAGCGCCCAGGTCAAATCTTGCGCCAGTTCGGAGCGCGAGGCGGCGCCGGCGAAATCTATCGCGGCCATTTCCTTCTCGGTCGGGAAACGGTTCAGGCAGGAGAGATAAATTTCCTCGATCAGCTTTTTGTCGTCTTTCTCGGACTCGACGAGTTTCGCGATGCGGCTCGTCGGCGAACCGACCGCATCGCCGAGCGTTCGTCCGTTGATGAGGTTGAGGGCATGTGAAAGCGTGAGGTTGCTGCTGCGCTCGCACTCGCAGGCGGACTGGCGCTTGGGCCGGCCAAAGAGCGCGAGGAAATCATTCCCCGGCACGGTGCCGTCAGGAATTTCCACCGACCGCATCCCCACCGGCATGTCCTTGAACTGCGGACGCTCACCCGTCGCCACCGCCACGGCGTCGAGCATCTGCTCCGCGCTCAGGCGGCGCGGCACCGCGTGCGAGAAGTTGACCGTGTCGTCCTCGTTCCACTGGTTCGGGATGATGGAGAGTTGATAGGTGCGCGACTGACAGATGGCCCGCATGAGCGCGCGCGTGTCGAAGTTGTTCTTGATGAACTCCGCCGTGAGCGCGTCGAGCAGCGCGGGGTTGCTGGGCGGATTGCCGCCGCGAATGTCGTCCACGGGATCGATGATGCCCTTGCCGAAGAAGTAACTCCAGGTGCGGTTGGCCATCGACTTGGCGAAGAGCGGATTCTCCTTCGCCGTGAGCCAGTCCACGAACGGGTCACGGCGATCTTGATCACCCTTTGCTTCACGCGCCTCGCCGAACGGCACCTTGGGCGTGACCGGCAGGTCGGTCTTGAGATGCTTCACTTCGCCGCCGTTGAAGCTGCGATAAACAATCTCGTCACCGGGCAGCACGCCCTTCTTGAACGACACGCGCGCGAAGTGCGCGCCGAACTCGTAATACTGGTTCTGCGTCCACTTCTCGAAGGGATGGTCGTGGCACTTGTTGCAGTTGAAACGCACGCCGAGGAAAGTCTGGCTCACGTCCTCGGTGATCTTGCCCGGCTCCTTGAGCACGCGCAGATAATTCACGGCGGGATTCTGGTAGGCGCTGCCTTCCGCGAGCAGCACGGAGCGCACGAACTGATCGTACGGCATGTTCTCCGCGATGCGCTTGGCGATCCATTCGCGATAGACCCACACGCCCTTCTGGCCGAGTTGCTCGCTGTTGCATTGGAGCAGATCGGCCCACTTGTTCGCCCAGGCCTTCACGTAATCCGGGCTGCCGATCAATTCGTCGATCAGCTTGTCGCGCTTCTCTCTCGTCGGCGTGGTATCGGAGAGGAACGCACGCACGCGCTCCGCTTTCGGCGGCAGGCCGGTGAGATCGAGCGATACGCGGCGGATGAATTCGGCGTCCGTGCAAAGCTCGCTGGGCAGCGCCTTCATGCGACGCAACTTCGCGTTGACCAGTGGATCAATGAAATTGTTCTCCGCCACGTCCTTCCATTGGTAGCCGCTGCGGTCGCCCATGATGGTCATCAGGCGCGTGCCGTAAATACCTTCGTAGCGAACGAGCACCGCTGCCTCGCCGCGACGCAAGCCCTTGACCAGACCACTGCCGTCCGCCTTCGCGACCTCGGTGTTGCTCACGCTGAAGTGCGCGTCGCGCGTCACGTCGCGCGTGGTGCCGTCAGGATATTTCGCGATGACGAGCAACTGCTGCTCGCGCCCCGGCAGATCCATCTCCACGTCGCCGGGCAGAATCTCGATGCTGATCGCGCGCGCCGCCTTGGCTTCCTCGCCCTTCGTACCTTGGGAAATCCAATCGCGCAGCAACTGATGTTCGCGCGAGCCGGGCTTGAGCGCCTGACGTCCCTCGTGCGGCACTTCGGCCAGCGGCTTTTGCAGCATCAGGCTTTCGTCCACCTTCACGCGGTTGAAGCGGCGGCCCGAGATGTCATTGATGAGCGCGTGGTAATCGAACTCCGGATCGTAGCCGCGCAGGGAAAGTTTGAATCCGTTTTTGCCCTGCGCCGACCCAT
>JBBQYK010000288.1:0-6747 GCA_038208765.1 Verrucomicrobiota bacterium | reverse complement strand
CGGAGGAACCGGGTACGATTAGAAGTGGCGGTCAAGAGGGTGGCGTCAGGCGTCGCGCCTGCCGCCCCTTTCAACACCCCCGTCCCGGTGGAGCGGGGCGGCCAGCGGCGGGCAGGCCCGGCCGGTGGTGCCGCAGGCTTTTGGACTGCTGCGAGCATCGCAGCTCTGGATTCAAGCGGAGCGTCGGCCTCCCATGAACTCGCCTCCGGCGGGGATCCAGAGCGGCAATTCTTGCCGCAGTCCCAAAGCCTGCGGCTCCACGGGACAGCTCGACTGGCTCGGCTTGACCGCCACTTCTAATCACACCCTGGTGTTTGCTTGGTGTTTGGTTTTTGGGATTTGGAGTTTTTCCCGCCCACCCCCTACAGTCCGCGCCCTCCGTCGCCGGATTCGGCGATGGAACAAACAGATGGCCTCAATTGAACAAGAGATTTCGCGCCGCCGCACGTTTGCGATCATTTCGCATCCCGACGCGGGCAAGACGACGTTGACCGAGAAGTTCCTGCTCTACGGCGGCGCGGTGCAACTGGCCGGCTCTGTCACCGCGAACAAGAACCAGCGCGCCACCACCTCCGACTGGATGGAACTGGAGCGCAAGCGCGGCATCTCCGTCAGTTCCACCGTGCTGCAATTTGAGTATCGCGGCTACTGTGTGAACCTGCTCGACACGCCCGGCCACAAAGATTTCTCCGAGGATACCTATCGCGTGCTCACCGCCGTGGACGCGGCGGTCATGGTCATCGACGCCGGCAAAGGCATCGAGAGCCAGACGCGCAAGCTCTTCGAGGTCTGCCGCCAGCGTGGCGTGCCCATCTTCACGTTCATGAACAAGCTGGATCGCCCGGCGCGCGATCCGCTCGCGCTGTTGGACGAACTGGAAAGCGTCCTCGGCATCCACGCTTATCCCGTGAACTGGCCGCTCGGCGACGGTCAGGAATTTCGCGGCGTGTTTGATCGCCAGGCGAAGCAGGTTCATTTCTTCGAGCGCGTGGTGGCAGGCAAGTATCGCGCGCCGGTGTCCGTGCATGATCTTTCCGACGACGTCGTGCGCAGCGCGATGAACCCGGATGTTTACACCAAAGTTGTGGATGAACTGGCGATGCTCGAAGGCGCGGGCGCCGCCTTCGACCACGCGCAAGTGCTCGCGGGCAAACTCACGCCCGTCTTCTTCGGCAGCGCCGTGAACAACTTCGGCGTAGAGATGCTGCTCGACGCCTTCCTCGAACTCGCGCCGCCGCCGAAGCCCCGCACCGTGGATGACCGCGTGATCGATCCGGTCGCCGACGGCTTCTCCGGATTCGTCTTCAAGATTCAGGCGAACATGGATCCGAAGCACCGCGACCGTCTCGCCTTCGTCCGCATCTGCTCCGGAAAATTTGAGCGCGACATGAGCGTCACGCACACGCGCACCGGCAAGAAGGTGCGGCTCTCCAGTTCACACAAATTATTTGGCCGTGATCGGGAGACGGTGGACGAAGCGTTTCCCGGCGATGTCGTCGGTCTCGTCGGCCATTCGGATTTCCGCATCGGCGACACGCTCGCCGTCGATCCGTCGCTGAAGTATCAGGAGATTCCGCGCTTCACGCCGGAAGTCTTCGCGTGGCTGCAAAGCCCCAGCACCGCGCAGTTCAAACGCTTCCGCGAAGGTCTCGAACAGTTGTTGCAGGAAGGCGTCGTGCAGTCCTACCTCGTCAAAGACTCGGCACAGCGCGTCCCGCTGCTCGGCGCGGTCGGCCCGCTGCAGTTTGAGGTTGTGCAATTTCGAATGCAGACCGAGTACGGCGCAGAATCACGCCTCGATCACGCACCATGGAAAGTTCTGCGCTGGGCCACCACGGAGAACAACGCGCCGATTGACGACTCGGTGCTCCCGACCGGAGCCAAGCAAGCCACGGATGTGAAAGGTAACACCGTGCTGCTCTTCACCGAGCAGTGGTCCTGCGATTTCTTCGCGCAACGCAATCCGAAGATTCACCTCACCGCGCTGCCGCCGGATGCGAAGTTGGAGGCGGCGTAGTTGCTTTCATTCGCACGCGAGCGCACAATGCCGTCATGCAACTTCTGGATCGCATTACTGTGGAGCCGGGCAAATGTGGTGGCCGTCCCTGCGTGCGCGGCCAGCGGCTGCGTGTGACCGATGTGCTCGACTTGTTGAGCCACGGCGCCAGCCATGCGGAAATCCTCCGCGACTACTCGTTTCTTGAGGAGGCGGACATCCTCGCCTGCATCGCCTACGCGTCGCGCCTCACCGATCACGTCGTGCTGCAAACGTCGTGAATTTTCTGGTGGATAACCAGCTTCCAGCGGCGCTGGCGCGGTTTCTTTCTGCGGCCGGACATCCGTCCCAGCACGTTCTTGATGTCACGTTGAATGAGGCGGACGACCGTCCGATTTGGAACTTTTCGAAAACCCACGGCCTGATTGTGATCTCGAAAGACGAGGACTTTGTTCACCTCCTCCAGCGTCCTGATGAAACCGGGCGTTTGCTTTGGGTGCGGATGGGCAACTGCCGCAACGAGTCGTTGCTGGCGGCTTTCGAGTCCGCGCTGCCAAAGATTGAACAGTCATTCACGGCGGGGCAGCGCCTAGTCGAGTTGCGCTAATTTCATTCTGTGAATCCTTCTCGCATCATCATCGTGGGCGGCGGCGCGGCGGGGTTTTTCGCGGCCATCGCCTGTGCCGAGGCGTCGCCCGACGCCGAAGTGACAGTGCTCGAACGCACGCCGCATTTTCTCACCAAGGTCCGCATCTCTGGCGGCGGACGCTGCAACGTGACGCACCGTTGCTTCGAGCCGCGCGAACTGACGAAGCGTTACCCGCGCGGTGAGCGCGCGCTCATCGCTCCGTATCAAAAGTTTCAGGCCAGCGACACCGTGGAGTGGTTCGAGTCGCGCGGCGTGAAGCTCAAGACCGAGGCAGATGGTCGGATGTTCCCCATCACGGATTCTTCGGAGACGATCATCAACTGCCTGCTCGGCGAAGCGCGGCGGCGTGGTGTGAAGCTGGTCGCAAATTGCGGCGTGGAAAAAGTCGAGCGCATCGGACCGAGCGCGGACATTGAACCTTCCGCGACTCCCGCCACTGCCGTGGCTGATGAACACGCGGACTCGGCGGTCCGCGCTCCGCTGTTCCGGATCACGCTCGCCAACGGGGAAATCCTCGAATGCGACCGTCTGCTGCTCGCGACCGGCGGTTGCCGCACGCCTTTGCTCGGCCAACTCGCCGTCTCGCTCGGGCACACGCTGGAGCCGCCGGTGCCGTCGCTGTTCACTTTCCACATTGAAACCCCGTGGTTGCGGGAACTCGCGGGCGTGTCGCTGGAATCCGCCGAAGCTTCCGTTCCCGGCACCGGACTGCGCGAACGCGGCGCGCTGCTCGTCACGCACTGGGGTTTGAGCGGGCCGGTGATTCTGCGGCTCTCGGCGTGGGGCGCGCGGGCGTTGCACGAACTGGATTACAGATTTTCGCTGCATGTGAACTGGTTGCCCGACCGGCCCGTGGATCAACTCGCGCGCGACCTCCAGTCTCGTCGAAACTGTCAGGCCGCGAAACTGGTCGTGAATTTCCCGATCGCTCCACTGACCGCGCGGCTATGGGAGCAACTGGTCCTCGCCGCCGGCATCGCGCGCGAGACGCGCTGGTCGGCGTTGTCGAGCGCGCAGCAGCACCGGCTGATTCAACAATTGGTGCGCGGCGAATTTCAGGTCACGGGCAAAAGTCTGAACAAGGATGAGTTCGTGACCTGTGGCGGCGTGCGCCTGAAGGAAGTGGATTTTAAGACAATGCAAAGCCGCGTCTGCGCTGGTCTCTTCTTCGCGGGCGAAGTGCTGGACATCGACGGCATCACCGGCGGCTTCAACTTTCAGGCGGCGTGGACCACGGGCTGGATCGCGGGCCACGCGATGGCGGGAATTCAGTGAGTCAGTAATCAGTAATCAGTGAAACAGTGCTCAAGTTGCGCGGGTGGCCGCCACTGATTACTGACTCACCGATTACTGATTACTGACTCTGCCCGTCACGCCACCTTGACCTTCACGCGGTTCTCTTTGATCCGCGTGCGGTTGAGCTTGGCGATGATGCTGTTCGCGTGCTCGCTTGCCACGTCGGCGAAGAGATGCCGCTCGCGAATGTCGATGGTGCCGACGACGGCAGGCTGCAAACCGGTTTCACCCATGATCGCTCCCACCACGTCCTGGGCGGTGACGCCCATCGCGCTGCCCACATTGATATAGAGCCGCGTCTTTTCGGGAGGCGTGGCGCGGCTTTCCTTGGGCGCACCGACGGCCTTGGCGGGCGCGGGTTTCGGTGTGAATTCCTTGCGAGGTGCGGTCGGAGCAACCGGCACGCTTTCCACCGTGGCCTCGGCGGCGATTTCCTGCGCCGCCCGAACCACAGCCTTGGGCGGCACCACCGGCGGCGATTTCTTGAACTCCGGTCGTTTCGCCGGAACCGGTCGGGCTTCGCGGCGCGGCTCTTCCCTCCGCCACTCCTGGCGCGGCGGCGGTCCGAAGCGGTTCTCCCCGCCCTCGCGCGGCCCGCGCCGGTCAAAGTCACGCGGCGCCGGACGATCCGGCCGGGTCGGCCGATCATCGCGCCGCTCCATCCCGCGCCCACGGTCGTCGCGGCGGTCATCGCGTCCGCCAAATTCTTCGCGCGGTTCCGCCGGCTTGGCGGGCGCGCCTTCGTTGTTCTGCAAATGATGAATCAAGGCCGAGGCGATATCCGTGGAGGTGAAGCCTTCCTCGAGCAACGTCTCGATCAGGCGATCCTGTTTCACGAACTCATTGCCCTTGAGCGTGGCGCGCAGCTTGTCGAGGAACACGCCGGCTTTCGCCTGGCCCACTTCGCCTTCGGTCGGAATTTTGCCGCGTTGCACGCGCGTCTTGGTGAATCGCTCGATGTGCTGGATTTGAAACAGCTCGCGGCCCGCGACGAACGAGATCGCCCGCCCGCTGCGCCCCGCACGGCCCGTGCGCCCGATGCGATGCACGTAGTCCTCCGGGTCATACGGCAGGTCGTAGTTGAACACCACCTGCACGTCGTCCACGTCAATGCCGCGCGCGGCGACATCGGTGGCGACGAGAAATTCCAAACCGCTTTTGCGGAACTTGTTCATCACGCGGTCGCGCATCCCTTGCGTCATGTCGCCATGCAGACGGTCGGCGGAATAGCCCTGCGCGTTCAGATGATCCACGAGGTCATCGACCATGCGCTTGGTGTTACAGAAGACGATGCCGAGTTTGTAGTCGTGAATGTCGATGAGCCGCGTGAGCAGTTCGACTTTGAAGCGCCGGTCCACCTCGTAATACATCTGCTCGACCGTCGGCACGGTCATGGCCTTCTGCTCCGGCTTCACCGTCACGGGTTCCTTGGAGAACTTCTCGATCAAGTCGCGAATGGGCCGCGGCATCGTCGCCGAGAAAAACACCGTCTGCCGCTCCTTGGGCGCGTCCTTGAGAATCGTCTCGATGTCTTCGCGGAAACCCATGTTCAGCATCACGTCGGCCTCGTCGAGAATGACCATCTTCAACGTGTCGAGCCGCAGCGTGCCGCGCCGCATGTGATCCATCACGCGTCCCGGCGTGCCGATGACGATCTGCGCGCCCTGCTTCAATCCCCAGAACTGCCGCTCGTAGGATTGCCCGCCGTAAATCGGCAGCGGCGTGATGCCGCGTTTGAAGAGCGCCAGCTTGTGCGTTTCCTCGCAGACCTGCACCGCGAGTTCCCGCGTCGGGCAAAGGATGAGCACCTGCACGGACTTCTGCGCCGGATCGGTTTTCTCGATGGCCGGGATAGCGAACGCAGCGGTCTTGCCGGAGCCGGTTTGCGACTGGCCCACCGCGTCGCGCCCGGACATGAGCACCGGGATGGCCTCGGCCTGAATGGGCGAGGCTTGTTCAAAGCCGAGCTTGTCGATGGCCTTGAGCACTTCGGGTGAGATGCCCAGTTCAGAAAAAAGTTTGGTTGTCATACGAGTCTCCGGGTTGTCACCCGGTCGGGGAGCCTAGCGCACTCGCGAGACGGGAAGCAACGAACCGTTCCACCTAAATCCGACCGTGGAATGGGCGTGGAAGCCACGGCCTGGGAGCGCGGACCGCCGAGTCCGCGTGTCCATAAGCTTCTCCAAAACATTGACCGTTTCGTGAACTCGGAATGCGCGGACATGGCTGTCCGCGCTCCTGCGAGTGCGCCGGCTCAAGCCTTCGGCATTCGCATATCACGCAGCGCCAGCTTCTCATGTTTGCGCAGCGTGGCCTCGAACTTGGGCACATACATCTGCGTCTCGGTGGGGAGGTATTGATTGATGTCGTCGTAGGTTTTGCCCCGGTGCTTCTTGAGCAGCCCGGCCACGCGGCCCTCGCCGCAATTGTAAGCCGCCAGCGCCAGCCGCCAGTCTTTGAATCGCCCGTGCAGATAACGAAGATAACGTGCCGCCGCGCGGGCGTTCTTCTCCGCGTTCAAACGGTCATCGCGCAGCAGACTGACGGACAAATCCAGACTGCGTGCCGTCGCTGGCATGAGTTGAAACAATCCCGCTGCGCCCGCCGGACTGCGCGCGCGAGCGTCAAAGGACGATTCCACTTCCGCGAGCCAGACCAGTTGCGACGGCACGCGTTCCTCGATGAAGATTTGTTTCAGCCGCGCGACCTGCTTGTTCGTCGTGGCGGGCGCGGGGCGTTCCTCGATCACTTTCGTCCACATGCGGCGCTGGGTTTCAGGCGATGGCGCGAGCAGCGGCGTGGTGCG
>JBBQYK010000287.1:0-6775 GCA_038208765.1 Verrucomicrobiota bacterium | reverse complement strand
GCCGCCAGCCCGTCGGGCTTCGCGGAAATGACTGCGGCGGAAGTCGCCGCCACTGGCAAAATCACACTGGTCCCGTGGGGACGAATCGAGGGCACCGTGCGCTTTACGAACAAGCCAACGAACGGCTGGTGGGTCGCGGTCCATGCGCCACCGCAGCGCGACGTTGGCAGCGGACGCTCGGTTCCGTCATACACCTTTTTCCAGCGCACTCGGCCCGACACTCGGGGCCGGTTCTACTTCGACCGCGTGCCGCCCGGCGACTGGCGCGTGTCCTTGGTGTCTCGCGTCAATGATCCTTCCGGTCAATCGCTCCCCTTCAGTCACGGTCAGCCGTTGCGGGTATTGTCGGGCGCGACCAACCGCGTGGATTTCGAGGAGACGGGCCGCAGCATCACCGGTCGCGTGCAGATCACCGGCGGCGATCCCGCCGACGTGGACTGGTCGCGCGACGCGCACTACCTCACGCTCCAAGTTCCCGGAGCGCCGGACTCCGCACCGCCCAATCTGAGCAAGGCGAAAACAGATGCCGAGCGCCTCAAGTTGCTGAAAGATTTCAGCACGAAGCAAAGCGCGTTCTGGTCGTCGCCCAAAGGCCGCGCGGTGCGCGATGCACAGCGCCAGTATGCGCTCGTCTTCGACGCCGATGGCGCGTTCCGCATTGATGGCGTGCCGCCCGGCAACTACACGCTCTCCATCGCGCCGACTGATCCAACGCACGATATGCAGACACTCATCCCGCTCGGCTCCGCGCAACAGAGGGTCAAAGTAACCGCGCCCAAGGCCGGCGAGGCGCTCGATCTTGGCACGTTCAAGCTGTCCACCCGCTCCATCGCGCGTCTCGGCAAGGCCGCGCCACTGGTGAAGTTGAAGACCTTCGACGGCCAGCCGGTGGCACTGGAAAATTTTCGCGGCAAATTTCTGCTCGTGGATTTCTGGGACACCTCGACCTTGGGCCGGCCGTATGATCTTGAGCAAATCAACTCGCTCTTCGCCGACGAGGAAGTGACCAATCGCCTCGCCATCGTAAGCGTGAACCTCGACCGCGACTTTAAGGCCGGGGAAATTTACGCGCGCACCAGTCCCACGCCCGGCCCGCAGTGCTACGCCGGCCCGCGCGCGGACGCGAAGCTGACGGCTGCGTTCGGCCTTGAGGACCAAACGTCTGGCCTCATCCTGCTCGACCCCGAAGGTCGCCTCGCCACCAAGCCGTTGCGCAGCGATTACATCCGCAGCACGGTGCGGCGGCTCGTGAGCGCGCCGGTGAAGAAATAGCGTGCGGTGGATTTGGTGCGCGCCACATTTAATCGAAGCCCGTCGAGCCGGGCAGCATCCAAGAGCCGTGATTAAACTTAGAACTCTCCTTTGCGCCGCGCCGCTGCTGGTGAATGCGCTCGCCGCGCAGCCGGTTTCGTCCCGCTACACCGAAGCGTATCCCACCGCCGCGTCGAAGAAGGGGCTGCAGGTCGAAATCGTGGACGACGCGCTCGCGCTGGGCGTGAAGCACGCGGGGCTGAACTTCAATCTCTCGCAACTCATTGATCCGAAGGCCGGCACGAACAGCTTCACGTGGAACGCCGACGGACGGACGTATCACTTCAAGCACGGCTACGTCGAGAGCATGGATAAGCGCATCAAGACGCTCTCGGATCGCGGCGTGGTGGTGTCGCTCATCGTGCTCACCTACTTCTCCGGCGACACGAATGTGAACCGGATCATGATTCATCCGCAGTGCGCGACGAACGCGCCGAACCGGCTGGGGAATTTCAACACCGTGACCGACGAAGGCCGGCGCTGGTTCCAGGCGGCGATTGAATTTTGCGCCGCGCGCTGGTCAGCGGCGGACGCAGCGCACGGGCGCGTGGCTGGCTACATCATGGGCAACGAAGTGAACTCGCACTGGTGGTGGGCGAACATGGGCAAGGTGACGATGACGGAGTTCGCGGACGATTATCTCCGCACGGTGCGACTAGCGCATGTGGCTGTGCGCAAGCACTCGGAGTGGGCGCGCGTGTATCTGTCGCTGGAGCACCACTGGAACATGCGCTACGACAAAAGCAGCGAGCGCACTTCCTTCCCAGGCCGCGAGTTTGTGGACTACTTCGCCAAGCAGGCGCGCGCGGGCGGGGACTTCGACTGGCACATCGCGTTTCATCCGTATCCGGAAAATTTGTTCGAGCCGCGCTTCTGGCGGGACAAGACGGCGACGACGAATGTGCTGACCACGCCGCGCATCACCTTCAAGAACATCGAACTGCTGCCCGCGTATCTGCGCCGTCCTGAGTTGCTCTATCAAGGTCAGCCGCGCCGGATCATTTTGAGCGAGCAAGGTTTTCACACGCCGAAAGGGACGAATGGGGAAATCATCCAGGCCGCCGCCTATGCCTACGCCTACAAGAAAATTGAAGCACTCGACGGCATCGACTCGTTCATCCTGCACCGCCATGTGGATCACAAGGACGAGGGCGGGCTGTTGCTCGGCCTGCGCGGACTGACTCCCAACGCCACGGAGTCGCGACCGAAGAAAAAATCGTGGGAAGTCTTCCGCGCCGCCGACACGCCGGAGTGGGAAAAGACGTTCGAGTTTGCGCTGCCGGTGATCGGACTCACCAATTGGAGCCAGAACCAATGATCCGCAAAGCGTTCAAGATGGTCGTGCATCCTGATCAGCACGTCGAGTATGCGCGACGACATCAGCCCATCTGGCGCGAATTGGAGGAAACGCTGCTGGCGCACGGGGTGAGCAGCTACTCAATCTTTCTCGATGCGGAGACGAGCGCGTTGTTCGCCTACGTGGAGTTCGAGAGCGAGGAGCGGTGGCTAGCGATTTCCAAGACTGAAGCGTGTCAGCGTTGGTGGAAACACATGCGGGAAATCATGCCGAGCAACTCCGATAACAGTCCCGTGTCATCCGAATTGAAGGAAGTTTTCCATCTCCAAGCCGGGTAGGGCGTCGTCGTTCCGCGCGCGCCGAGCCGCTCAGGGCAATCAGGCTTGGTTTGTGAAATCGGGCCTCGGCGCGCGGAGCGACAACACCCCACCGCCAACGGCCATCCAAAGGCGCACTTACTTCCGCCCTTGAAACCACGCGGCGAATTTCTCCAGCCCCGCCTCGATCAGCGTCGAAGGATTGTAGCCCAGCATCCGGCGCGCTTTGTCCACGTTCGCATAGGTCAGCGGCACGTCGCCGGGTTGTGCTGGTTGGCGATCAATGTGCGCTTTCATCCCAAGAGATTTTTCCAGCAGCTCCACGAGGCGCGCGAGGGTGACGGTGTGCGACTCACCGAGGTTGAAAACTTCATAGCCAAACTCGCGCCGCGTGCAGGCCGTGACGCCGTCCACGATGTCGTCGATGTAAGTGTAGTCGCGCGCGGTGCCTCCGTCGCCGAAGAGCGGGATGGGCTTCCCGGCGCGCATGAGCCGCGCAAATTTATGAATCGCCAGGTCGGGCCGCTGGCGCGCGCCATAGACGGTGAAGAAGCGGAGCATCGCCACATCCAGCCCGTAGAGATGATGATAGACATGGCCGAGCGCCTCGCAGGCGAGCTTGCTCGCGGCGTAGGGCGAGATGGGGTTGAAGAGGGGATCGGTCTCGGAGAATGGCACCTTGGAGTTCAGTCCGTACACCGAGGACGACGAGGCGAGGGTGAGTTTTTTCACACCCGTTTTGCGTGCCGCTTCGAGAATGTTCACCGTGCCTTCGACATTCACACGCTGGTAGAGCGCCGGTTCTTCGAGGCTGGGCCGCACTCCGGCGCGCGCGGCGAGGTGAATGACTTGATCGAAGCGCACCGTGTTGAACACCGTCTCGACGGTGGTGCGATCCGTGATGTCGCCGTTGGCGGATTGAAAGCGCGCGCCGCCGGCCAGCGCGAGCGCGGCGAGATTCTCTCGCTTTAACGCCGGGTCATAGAACGGATTGAGGTCGTCGAGCGAATGCACCGCATGGCCTTCGCGCAACAGCCGCTCGCACACATGCGAGCCGATGAAACCCGCGCCGCCCGTGACCAGAAAATTCATGCGCGGAAAGCTAGTGGGGCGGACGCGCGGCTCCAAGCTTCAACCGACCACCGGCGGGATGTTCTCCTGCTCGCGCCGGAACGCGCGCATGAACACGCGCACCACAATGAGTCCGGCGATCAATCCGCCCAGATGCGCCACGTGCGCGACGTGCCGCCCGAGCAGCCAGTTCGGCCAGATGATCCCAAGCGCCGTGATGACAGCGGCCATGGTCAGCATCCGGTTCGCCGTCATGCGCACGGGGATGACGAAGAAGAGAAGCAACGTCATGCGCGCGTGAGGAAAGAGGTAGGTAAAGCCCGCGATGAGCGCGAAGACGCCGGCGGAAGCGCCGACGACGGAACCGCCGAAGCGCGCGTCGGAAAGGAAGGCCGCGAGCATTTGCAACGCGCCGCCCGCGACGCCGCCGAGCAGATAGAGCCGGGCGCAACGCGCCTTGCCGAGCACGGATTCCAGCGCCGGGCCGAAGATGAAAATGCTCCAGCAGTTTAGGAACAGATGCACCCAGCCGCCGTGCAGGAATTGAAACGTGATCAGTTTCCAGTAGGAGCCGTGCTGCAACCCTTCGAGACTCAAGGAGTATTTCCAGACGAACGCGCGCTGTCGCACCAGACCGTGCGCCCCCAGCCACACTTCATAAAGAAAGACTGCCACGTTGATCGCGATGATCGTGAGCGTGACCGGCGGCACGCGCCGCCAGAATGAACCGGATCCCGAAAATGTTCCTGCCACGCGCGGAGGTTAGTGGGCGTGGCGGTGCGATTCAAAATGATTCACGGCGCGGTGGTGGAACGCCTCACGCCTGCACCGGACGTTCTCCAACGGTGTGCGGATACCCGCCATCGGAACCATGCCAGTTAGTCATTGCCACAACTCCCGCTCCATCTTGAACTGTTCACCCGGCGCGACACCCAAGGCCGGATTCACCCAAATGAAATACCAATTCGTCAACGACCTCTGGAACGGCACCGACGCCGCGAAGCTCTCCGGCATGGACCGCCTCGTCTATCGCTCGAACCAATTCGGCGCGGACCAGCGCATCACCAACACCGGCGGCGGCAACACCTCGTCGAAACTGATGGAGAAGGACCCGCTCACGGGCGAGCAGGTTGAGGTGCTGTGGGTCAAAGGTTCCGGCGGCGATTTGCGCACCAGCCGGCGCGACAACTTTTCGTCGCTCTATCAGTCGAAGCTGATCGGATTGCAGAAATCTTACGCCGCGCGCAGCGACAAGGGTCTCAAGTCGCAGGCCGAGGACGACATGGTCGCGGCTTACAATCACACCACGTTCAATCTGAACCCGCGCGCGTCGTCCATCGACACGCCGCTGCACAGTTTCATCCCGGCGAAGTTCGTGGATCACATGCACCCGAACGCGATCATCGCCATCGCGGCCTCAGCGCGTTGCGTGGAATTGACGAAGGAAATCTTCGGCGGCGAAATGGAATACGTGCCGTGGATGCGCCCCGGCTTCGAGCTGGGCCTCGCGATGCAGGAGATTTGCCGGAAGAACCCGAAGGCCAAAGCCATCATGATGGGCCAGCACGGCTTCATCTCGTGGGCGGATGACGACACGGAGTGCTATCACCTCACGCTGAGCTACATCGAGAAGGCGTCGCAGTTCATCGAGAAGAAATACGCGGAGAAAGGCGGCGATGTGAAGGCGTTCGGCGGCGCGAAGTTTGAGACGCTGCCGCCGGAGAAACGCAACGCGGTGTTCGCGGGAATTCTGCCGTGGCTGCGCGGACAGGTGTCACAGCAGAAGCGTTTCATCGGCACGGTGCAGGACGACGAGAAGATTCTGCGCTTCGTGAACTCCAACGATGCCCCGCGCCTCGCCGAGTTGGGCACGAGCTGCCCCGACCATTTCCTGCGCACGAAAATCAAACCGCTCTACGTTGATTGGAATCCGCAGACCGAAGACCTCGCCTCGCTCAAGCACAAGCTCGCCGACGGCATCGCGCAGTATCGTCAGGATTACGCGGCCTATTACGCGAAGTGCAAACACGCCAACTCGCCAGCCATGCGCGATCCGAACCCGACCGTCGTGCTCATCCCCGGCCTCGGCATGATCGCGTGGGGCAAGGACAAGTCCGAGTCGCGCGTCACCGCCGAGTTCTACAACTGCGCCGTGGAAGTGATGCGCGGGGCCGAGGCGATGGACGAATACATTGCGCTGCCGCAGCAGGAAGCGTTCGACATCGAGTATTGGCTGCTCGAAGAAGCGAAATTGAAACGCATGCCCGCCGAGAAGGAACTCGCGCGGCAGGTGATCGTGGTGATCGGTGCCGCCTCGGGCATCGGCAAAGAAGTCACGCACCGGCTCGTGAAGGAAAGCGCGCACATCGTCTGCGTGGATCTCAAGTTGGAAGCCGCCCAGGCCACCGCGAAGGAACTCACCGACCAATACGGCGCGGGCATCGGCGTGGCCGGAACGGGCATTTCCAATTGCGGCGTCGCCATCGGCCTCGCCTGCGACATCACCAAGCGCGACAGCGTGCGCGCCATGCTGGATCAGGTGTCGCTCGCGTACGGCGGGTTTGATTCCATCGTCGTCACCGCCGGCATCTTCGTCGCGCCCGACACGAGCGGCCGCATCCCGGACGACAAGTGGGCAGTCACTTTCGCCATCAACGTCATGGGTTCGTACCTCGTGGCCGACGAGGCGAAGCGCAACTGGCTCGAACAAGGATTGCCCGGCAGCCTCGTGCTGACGACCAGCGCCAACGCCGTGGTCGCGAAGAAAGGTTCCATCGCC
>JBBQYK010000286.1:0-6797 GCA_038208765.1 Verrucomicrobiota bacterium | reverse complement strand
CGGTGGCCGTCAATGTCGAGGACCAGCGAGCCGAGGACGTTCAGCGAGATGCAGTTCACTGGATGTTGCAAACTGCCGCCGCTGATCTACCCCGAGGAACCGGCCACGACATAGACCGCGCCTTCGTGCGGCGCGGGGCCGCGCGTGGGTTTGGTGTAGATGCCCGTGCCGTCCTCGCGCCCGTCCTTCATGCTCTTGAAATGCGTCTCCTCGTTCAGCGTCCGGGAAGTGCCGTAATGCCCATCGGTGAGGAAGGAGCGTTCGTAGGCATGGCTGTGGCCGGTCAGCATCAAATCCAGTCCGTAGTTTTCGAGCAGAGGCAGCGCGCGATCGCGCATCATTCTCATGCGCGCCTCGCTGTCGCGGTCGTCGTCAGAATTGTGGCTGCCTTTCGTGTAAGGCGGATGATGGCAGTAGGCGAAGAGCCAGTCCTGTTTGTTCGCTTCGAGATCGGCCTGGAGCCATTTCAACATCAGGCCGTTGGTGCTCCACGCGTTGTCGCTCGAATCAATGCGCACCACATGAATGTTCCCGTAGTCGAACGAGTAATACGCCTCCGTGCCGGACATCACGCCGCCCGCCTGCGCCTGCGACGGCAGAGTGTAAATGTCGTAATAGACGCCGAAGGCCATCGAGGAACTCGCGCTGCCCGCGTCGTGATTGCCAATGGCCGGCCAGAGCACGGTCTTGCGCAGCATCTTGTCGTACACTTGGAAGATGCCCCCCTGATACTTTTTGGCTATCCTGCCCTGGCCATGTTCTGCTTTCTCGCCGCGGCGGCGGGCGAATTCGGCGTCCTTGCCGGCGGTGTAGGCGATGTCGCCGACGATCCGTCCGAAGTCCATGGGTCGGTCGCCGGTCCATTTGTAATAAGCATCGCGCACGTCGCGCTGGGGCTTCTTGCGCGTGCCGGGATCGCCCAGCACCCAGATGCGCGTGGGCTGCGCGGTGCCGATGGGCGGATGCGTGACGAAGAAGGTGTTCGAGTGAGGTCCGCAAAACCAAGGAAGCCGCGCTGGAGAAGGCGCAGGAAGATTTGCGCAAGGCCCTTACACCCAAGCAGGAGGCCGGCGCCGTGGTCGCTGGATTGCTCAAATAATTCTCCGACCCATTTCGCGAACGCCGCCCCGCAACCGGGGCGGTGTTTTTCTTGGCGGGCGCCGAGAACAAGTTTTCTGCCGCTATCGCGCCTCCTGCACCCCGCCGTGATCAGCGCAGTGCGAGGCGTGCGTGTGATGGAGGTGACCGTTCACCAGATAATCGGGGGTTGCGAATGGCGCGCGCAGGAAATGCCGAAGGCGGCGACGAGAGCGAGGGCGAGGCAGGTTTTGAGGTTGGTCATGGAGTTTTTGGATCGTGATCAGCAGTCGAAATTCAGCGGCCCGCACCTCGCCCTCATAAGCTGGGAACTTGCAAGCCACTTGCAGATTAACCGCTGTTCAACTGGCCGCCGCCCTGCTTCATTCCCGTCGCGAAATGAAAAGTTGGAACACAGCCATCCTCGCCGCGCCGCTGGTCAAGCGGGCGGTGGCGCTGTTGTTTCTGCTCCTGTTCCTCGGCATCCACGCGGTGGCCGCCGAACATTCCCTCCACCAGCAGTTGCATCACGACGCCGCTGCGGCGGAACACGAGTGCGTGTTTGTCCAGTTTTCTGCCGGCCACTGTTTAGGTGTCTCCGCGCCCGTTGAACTCCCCGTGCAGAACATCTTCGCCGCCGCCAGCGCGCCGGTGGTGGACTTCGTTTTCCTTTCCTCCGCCTGTCCCATTCTTCCGGGCCGCGCGCCTCCGATCTCCCCGGCCTGATTCTTCCGGCCTCGGCAGTTCAGCGCCGCAGGTGTGTTGATTTCCGCCGGGGACATTCCCAGTCCTGACCCGTTTGGCCCTGTCTGCTGCCCGTGAATCGCGGCTGCGATTCCAAAGTGCAGGTGATCTCAATTGAAAATTGTTTCCACGCGCCGCCGTGTGCGCGCGTTCACGTTGATCGAGTTGCTGGTCGTCATTGCCATCATTGCGATCCTCGCGGCGCTGCTGCTGCCCGCCCTGGCCAACGCCAAAAACAAGGCGAAGAGCACGGCCTGTCTGAACAGCCTGCGGCAGATCGGCCTCGCCATGCGGATGTTTGCCGACGACGACGAGGACGGCTTCCTGCCGGGCAATGCGCACGTCACGCTGGGCCAGTCGTGGATTTACACCCTCTCCAACTACGTCGGCGGCGTGGACAAGATTCGCCTCTGCCCTGCGGATCCGATCGGCGAGCGGCGCCTCGCGCAGAAGGGCACGAGCTTCGTGATGAACGAATACACCTCCACGCTCGCGCTCGATCCGTTTGGCTTTCCCATTCCCGGCGCGAATGATTTTCGCAAACTCGACGCCATCCCGCGCCCGTCGGAGACAATCTCCGTCTTTGAAATCTCGGACGGACAGGGCGCTAGCACGGGCCAGGACCACACCCACTCGCGGAACTGGTTGAGCGGCTGGACTTCTGTGACCGGCGACATCCAGCCCGACCGCCACGGCCCGTCCACCGGTGGCGACCACAGCGCAGGTTCGGCGAACTACCTCTACGCCGACACGCACGTCGAGCTGCGCCGCGCCGCGACTTTCAAGGCGATGATCCTCGGCGGAACCAATTTCGCGGAGCCACTGCGATGAACATATTTCCAAATCACTACCGCAGATTCAGAGCGACCGCAGATGAACTGGCTGATCAGTTTTCGTTTCCATCTGTGGCTTCTCTGAATCTGTGGGAGAAAAGCTCTTCAGAACATCCCCGTCTCCTTTTCGCCCCGGCCTGCGGCCCGACCCAATCACGAGGCGTGAACCCTCGTGATGGCCGCGCGGACGGTGGCGCGGGCGGCGGTGGCCGGCGTTACAACTTTTTCGCTGGTCACTGCCTGCCCCTCGGGCTGCTCCTGCTCGCGCTGCTCGGATTCGTTCCGCTGCTGCCCGCCCAGAGCAACGTCACCTTCCTAACTCGCGAGCACACGGACTTCAAAATCCTCTACGCGCCCGGCACGACCAACGTGCTCTCGCTCGTCGCGCATGACGCCGATCAAAACTCCAATCTTGCCAGCAACGAAGTCATCCTCGTCGCCCGCAGCAACGCGCTGCTCACGCTCCCTGCCGGCACGCCCTTCGGCGACGCCGGCCAGCCCTTCTGGATTCTCCCGCAGTCGCAGAACGTGAACCTGCTCTACCTCGGCGTCTCGGCGGAAGGCGTGCCGGCGGGCGTCTTCAACGGGCCGCTCTCCGTGCAACTCAAGTCGCTCGATGGCCCCGGCTACTTCATGGCCTGGCAGGCCACGGGACCGGGCCAGTTCAACATCCGCTTAAACACGCGCGACGGGATCACCGCCGCCGATGCCTTCACGCCGCTCATCGGCAGCCACGAACATTTCAACTGGGGCTTCTCGAGCACGGGGATTTACTGCGCCACGTTTCAGGTCGTGGGCCAGCGCCTCGGCGAGGCGACGAATATCACCAGCCCGTGGACCACCTTTGTGTTTCACGTCCTGCCGCTGCCGCTGGCGACGAATTTCCCGACGTGGCAGAAGCAGTTCTGGCCGCCGGGTTTCAACGCCGCGATCACCGGCAGCAACGCCAGCCCGGACGGCGACGTGTTCAACAACTTCCACGAGTACGCCTTCGGACTCTCGCCGACGAACGCGAACGCGCTGACCAACGCGCCGCAATTTTCCTTCGTCACTACGAACAGCCAACCATTCGGCGCGCTCTCGTTCACGCGCTACAAACCCGCGCTTGATTTGCATTACGCCCTCGAAGTCAGCAGCGCGCTGCCGGGCAACTGGACGCCTCTGACCAACACCGTCGCCATCGTGTCCTTGAGCAACGGCGTCACCGAGCGCGTGACCCTGCGCGACACCGTACCCGCGACCAACGGCGCGCCACGCTTCTACCGCCTCAAGACCACGCTCTTCTGAAGATGAGAACCATCAACTTCACCACCGCCATGAATCCACCCGCCAAACTGCAATGGGCGCTCGCCCAACTCCGCCAGTCACATGTGCGCGTGACGCCCGTGCGCGAGCGCGTGCTGAACTTCCTCGCCCACCGCGCCGTGCCCGCGACGCTCAACGAAATCAGCGGCAGCGCCGAACTGGCCGGGCAGTTCGATGATGCCACGGTCTATCGCACCCTCGTCCTGCTGGTGGAATTGGAGGTCGCGCGGCAGCTCCATTTCCGCGACCGCGCGACCTGTTTCGTATTCAACGCGCCGGGCGAATGTTTCAGCTTCCTCGTCTGCCGTTGCTGCGGCGCGATCACCCCCGTCCCGCGCGCCGGAGAACTTCATTCCCTCGAAGAAGTCATGACCGCGCAGCACGGCTACAGCGGCCTGACGCACGAACTCGCGCTCTACGGACTCTGCCCGCCGTGCCAGGAGCACACGCATGCCTGCGACAAGCCGAACAAATTTCTCCCCGGCCTGCGCCTGCGCGGGCGCTCCAACAACTGATACCCGATATGATCAGAAAACTTTCCCACCCTCTCTTCGACGGTGTCGGACTCGCCGCCTCGTCGTTTTGCATCGTCCACTGCATGGCCACGGCGGCGCTCGGATTTCTGCTGCCCGATGAGCTCTGCGCGAACGACTCGAAACCGCGCTGACCATTTTCGGCGGCGGAATGCTCGTCATCGTCCACTGGCAGAACCGCGCGCTCCGTCGCGAAGGTTGTCGCTCCGGGAAGTAGCCTGGCTCCTCGTCGGTCTTCTGGTTGCTCGCGTGGGTTTCGGGCGTGGTCTGACCCATCCCCATCGCGCATCTGGGGTGGGCGAATGCCGTAGCTGAGTGCCCCGTCCGAAGCAAAACTTGACGCTGCTACTTTTAATGGATTATGCATAATCCATCATGTGTCACGACTCCGAGCCGAATGCTCCGACAAAACGCGGTCGCAGCAATTCCTGATTCGCCCATCAACAAAGATCGCTATGCCCATCCCTCCCCTTAAATCCCTCCGTGAGTTCATCCGCGACACGTTGCTCGACCGCATCGCGCGGGGTGAGTTGCCGCCGGGCCAGCGCGTGGTGGAAATCACGCTGGTCGAGGAATTCTCCATCAGCGCCACACCGGTGCGCGAGGCCATCCGCGAGCTGGTCGCGATGGGCGTGCTGGAGGCGCAGCACAACAAGGGCGCGTCCGTGCGCGCGACCAGTCTGCACGAAACGATCGAGGCGTTCGCGGTGCGCGCAGCGCTGGAATCTCTCGCCGCCCGCGCGGCCACGCCCAGTTTCAAGGGGCGTGGTGAAAGACTGCGGCAAGCCGCCAAGGCCATCGAAGAGGCCGCGCGGCGCAAGGACTTCGCGGCGTTTCAGGAGCACAATCAGGTTTTCCATCGCACCATCGTTGAGGCGGCGGGGAATGGGATTTTGCTCAAGACCTGGGACTCGCTGTGCTTCCAGGTGCGGACGCGGTGGACGATGGATTATCTCCAGAGTTTCGACCCGGTGGCCATCGCGCGGGAGCACATCCCCATCGTGGATGCGCTGGAGAGCGGGGAGCCGAAACTCGCGGCCTCGCTGCTGGCTTCGCACTCAAACCACATCGTCGAGTTTTTGAAAACGGAGGCGGGCCGTCGCGATGCGGCGGCGGCTCCCGCCAAAACCACTCGCGCCAGCGCCGCGGTGAATTCGGCAAAGCTCAAAACCATTGCCAAGAAATAGTCCATGAAGCCATCCATCAACCGTCGTCAATTCCTCAAATCCTCATCACTGCTCGCGGGCGCGGTGGCGTTGCCGCAAATCATCCCTTCGCGACTGCTCGGCGCGAACGGGCAGACGGCGCCCACTAATCAAATCACCTTCGGCTGCATCGGCGTCGGCGGGATGGGAACCTACGACATGAAACAATTCCTCGGCCTGTCGGGCGCGCGGGTGGTGGCGGTCTGCGATGTCTCCACGAAGACGCGTGACCGGTCCAAACAAGTTGTGGATGCCAGCTATGAAGACCGGGGTTGCGCGGCCTTTCGCGATTTTCGCGAACTGCTCGCGCGAAAGGATATTGATGCCGTGATGATCGCCACGCCGGATCACTGGCACCCGTTTATTGCCAGTGCCGCCGCCGCCGCCGGCAAGGATATGTATTGCGAAAAGCCGATGGGCTTCTCCCACGAGCACAGCCGCAAGATGCGCGACGCCATCCGCAAGCACGGGCGCATGTTCCAGGCCGGGACGTGGCAGCGGTCGGGGCGCAATTTCCGCCACGCCTGCGAGCTGGCGCTCAATGGCTATCTGGGCAAAATCCACACCGTGGAAGTCTCCGTGGATGGCCCGCAGTTTAAGAGCTATGCCGGACCGACGGATCCTCAGCCCGTCCCTCAAGACATTGATTGGAAAATGTGGCAAGGCCCGGCGGAAGAACGCCCGTATCATCCTGCGCGCCACAGTGGCGATTGGTTCATGATCCGCGATTACAGCCCCGGCTGGATCGTGAACTGGGGCGTGCATCACATGGACATCGCCCTTTGGGGCTGCCCGGAGCTGGGCACCGTGCCGTGCGAAGTGGAATGCTCCGCCACCTGGCGAAAGGAAGGATTCACCGATACCGCCTATCAATGGCGGGCCACCTACACCTACGAAAACGGTCTCAAACTCATCTTCAAAGACCAATACAGCATGAAACAGGGGTGCCGTTTTTATGGTGACGCCGGCTGGGTGCATGTAGATCGCGAGCGCATGGATGGCGGCCCGCTTTCCCTCACCAAGCTGGAAATGAAGCCCACGGATAAGCGGCTCTACGAATCGAAAAATCACGCCGACGATTTCCTGCAATCCGTGCGCTC
>JBBQYK010000285.1:0-6803 GCA_038208765.1 Verrucomicrobiota bacterium | reverse complement strand
GGCGAACAGATCAGTTGTATGTGTCAGCGGCATAAGTTTTGGGGCCGACCCGCAGGTAGTGCGAATCAGGCGCGCGGATGTTAGGAGCGAAGGGGCAAAAGGGAACAAAAATGTTCCCCGGCAGAGAAGAACCCATGGTTGTGGCGACGGTGCGGCCTGGTCGCAGTATTTTTCGGAGAAAGAACCACCGAAGACAGGGAATCTTGCCGAACACGCCTGCCACATTTCTGTTTCCGTGTCTTCCGTGTCTTCCGTGGTTCAATTTTGTTTCCCCTCAGTTGCGTTTCCGTCAGGCATTGGTGGATTTGCGCGCGGAATCTGCGGTTGCCAGCGGCGCGGCGGGTTGGGCAATGTCCGCCCACACAATTTCTGAAACACTAACTCGATTCATTTATGCCGAACCCCTGGACTGGAAAAGGTAACCCCTACACGCGCAAAGAAGTTCGCGACCGCCTGATGAGCACCATCAAGAAGGGCGACGCCATCATCGCGGGCGGCGCGGGCACGGGCATCAGCGCGAAGTTCATCGAGAAGGGCGGGGCGGATTTCATCATCATCTACAACTCGGGCCGCTTCCGCATGATGGGCCACGGCTCGACCGCCGGCATGATGGCCTACGGCGACGCCAACGCCATCGCCATGGACATCGGCGAATACGAAGTGCTGCCTGTGGTCGAGGAATGCCCGGTCATCTGCGGCGTTCACGCCACCGATCCGCGCCGTCGCATGTGGCACTGGCTCGGCAAGGTCAAGGAGATGGGCTTCAGCGGCGTGAACAATTTCCCCACCCACACCATCGTCGATGGCCACTTCCGCGGCGTGCTCGAAGAAACCGGCATGAGCGTGAAGAAGGAATACGAGATGGTCGCCCTCGCGCGCCGCATGGATTTGTTCTCCGTCGTTTATGTTGGCTCGCCCGAAGAAGCCATCGAGATGGCGAAGGCCGGCGCGGACGCGATCATCGCGCACGTCGGCACGACCGTGGGCGGCAGCATCGGCGTGAAGAGCGCGGTCAAGAGCTGGGACTTCACCATCAAGCGCACGCAGGAGATCATCGACGCCGCGAACACGGTGCGGAAGGACATCTTCTTCCTCTGCCACGGCGGCCCCATCAACACGCCCGCCGACGCGGAACGCGTGATGAAAGCCACGGACGCCGTCGGCTTCGTCGGCGCGACCAGCCTCGAACGCATGGGCATCGAGGCGTCGCTCACGAACCTCACCAAGGAGTTCAAGAGCCTGAAGGCTCCAAAAGCGAAGGCCACTCACATCAACATGACCGAAGACAACTTCTTTCCCGTGCGAAAAGCTGTGGGACCAATCAAGGAGCGAAAGAAGCGGTAATCGTTGGAGGAAGAGGAGGCCGGGTGTGATTAGAAGTGGTGGTCAAGGCGTTGGTAAAAGTGTGCCATTCCGGCCTGGTACGAAGGGGTTTTAGTGTTTAAGAGAAGCTGCCCTGGGCTTCGGCCAGGCCCACGCATTCGCGCCAGTAACTCCAGGCGATTCCCGCGCACGACCAATCGCCCGCTCCCGTTCCCACGAATTATGGCGAGCGTAACGGCGTTGGAAGCGAAGACCCGGTTCGGGCAACTGCTGGAGCGGGTGGCGCGGGGCGAGGAAGTCATCAGTGTGGTCGTGCCCAGCCTCTGGTTCTTGGAAATCGCCAACGGTCTCCTCCTGGTCGAAGAAGGCGGACCAATTAAGGAAATCATCGGCTAATGGGCGGCGGCGCAGTCGCGAACCTCGGCCTGTCTCCTGTCCCGTCTGGCCATGCTTGCCATAAGTGCCGGACGGAGAGTCCTGAGACTCATGGCACGAGCGCGATCCGGTAATACCGTGATTGCAGCCCCGGCGGCTTCGTGTCTTCGAACTGTTCCTCCGTGCTCGTGGCCACGCGCGGGAATCCAGGCATCGGGCGGAAGACATATTCCAATCCGTCGGCGTAGAGGATTGCGTAACGACGGCCCGGCACGGCTTGCCACTTCAAGCGCACACGATTGCTGCCCGTGAGTTGCGCGGCCAGGCGCAGCGCGGATCTGGGATCGCGCGGGTCGGTGCCGCTGAGATATTCACCAACGTTGGTCACTCCATCGCTATCCAGGTCGTCGTCGCAGTCCACGTGGCGCGGATCGAGTTGATGCACAATTTCCCAGTCGTCCGGAATCGCATCACCATCCGTATCGATGGAAACACCATTCACAATCGTGACTTGGTCCGGCGTTCCGTCGGCATCGAGGTCCAGTTCAGAGCGCACCTGTTTGGAGCGTGGCCAATCATGCAGGACCACGCAATGAACCGCGCCCGTGGGCACGGTGAACGGCCCGAACATGGCGCAGGTGTTGTTGGTCGTGAGACCATCCACGGCGTCCAGGCGCAAATAGTGTTGTGAGGGTTTGCTGGTGCCGTTGCGGTAATCCACGGCGCGCAGATTCCGCAGGGCGCGGAATTCCTGGGACCGGCTGGGTTCACCGCTCAGTCCCATCCATTGAAAGGTGGCCGAGGCGTTGCTGCCCATCTGGAAGCCAATCTTGGGAATGAAGTTGCTCACGGCACTGCGCGGGGTGAATCGGAACGAGGTGAGTTGGTTGGAGATCGCGCCGAGGCGGATTTGATTGCTCACGCCGGGTTCGCCCTGCGCGAACTCGAGTTGCAACATGGTGCCGTTGGCGGCGGCGTGAAACACATGTGCGTTCGTCCCGCGAACGTGGGCGTTGATGGTGATGTTCGAAATCGAAGCGTTGTTCGAAACGGACAACAGCACCGGGACGCTCCGGGTCTGATTGGTGGTTGAGCCGAGCGGCGTAATGGATTGGGCGCCGGGCAACGTATTGACGAAGGTGCCGTCGGCGCGCCAACCCCACTCGCCGTTGGTCGTGCTCAGGTGCGCGTCCGCGTCTCCCGCCACGATCACGATTAAATTAGCGAGGCCGAGGAGAATGTCTTCCACGCCGGGCGCGTGCCGTTCGCCGTTGTAGGTCGAGAGTGGCACGGTGAACAGCCCGGTGCCCGTCCAGCCGGCGCGCTGGTAATGATAGGTGTTGGCGTTGCGATCGATGTCGATGAACTGCCCGGTGACGCAATCCGCCATCGCGTCGTCCGTCAGCGCGCAGGGCGCTTCGTTGTCGTAAATCCAGACGCGCGTGATGTGTGGAGAGCTGCCGCCCGGATTGTCCTCCACGCGATAAGGCGTGACGCAATGCCCGCCGCTGGCGCCGCGCACCATGGAGAGGGATTGCGCCGTCGTTCCCGCGCGAAGACCCGGCAGGCGTGCATTCGGGCTGCCCTCGAAGTCATCCAACTGCGCTAGCACATGGAGCATGTATTCGGCACTGGTCTGCGCACCGTGGTTCATGCGAATTCGTGCCCAGATGTCCTTGGGAACAGGTGGGCGCGTGTAGATTCCGCCCGTGTTGCTGTCGTCCCATTCGCCGGGCAATCCCGGGTTTTTGATGCCCATAGCGCTCAAGGCCTGGGAATCGAACTCCTGCGGCAACAAGGTGCTGTTGTAGAGCTGCATGCTCGTGCCCGACATGCCGACGCAGCTTCCGCCGCTCATGCCGATGACGATGAAGTGAACGGGATACCACAGGATCCAGTAGAGCGGATTGGGCACGCGTGTGGCGCAAATCCCCGCGGCACCGACGCAGAGGTAGGCATTGTTTCCGTAAGTGGCCAGGAATTCCTCCAGGCCCGGAAAAGTCTGGTCGTTCTCGAATTGAAAACCGTGGATGAGAGGGTAGGGCGGACGCCGCAACGTGAGCGGTCCGAAGTGGCTGTATTCCGGCGCGCCCGTGCGAAACCAGCGGTCCTGGCTAACCCAGCGCCATGGCGATTGGAATGAGGCGATAAACGGCCCATTCGTGTGCTGTCGCACGTACTCCGGGACGTACGGAGTTTGCACTTTTACGGACCTTCGATCCGCCGCGATCTCCTTCACCTCCGCGCGCACGAACGTCCACGCGCCCGGACTCGTGGGATAAGTCCCGGTGACGGGCGCGAGAAAAAATTCCATCTCCGCATGCAAGTTCGTGCCGTAGAGCGTGACAATCTCACCCGGCCCGCCCGGCACGCCCACGCGCACGCTCGTTCCGCACATCGGATTGGCCGGCGTGGCACTCACGATCGCCGACGCGCCCAGAGGCCGTTGCACGAAGAAGTCCACGTTCGCCAGTTGCACATCACCCGCGCCGGCCGGCAGGGCGGAAAAGATCACACGGTTCGTGAAGATGTACTGCGGCTGCACGCCGGTCGGGAAAACTTTCGGCAGGGTGTAGCGACCGAAGGCTTCCAGTTCCGCCTGCGCGAAGATGTTTTGCCCGGCGGGCAACGGCACATCGAAGCTGAACCGGCCCTGGCCATCCGTGAATTCGCTGTAGGCCGCGCTTTCGGTGATGAGCGACACGCGGTAGCCCGGCAAGCCGGGCGCGGGATTGGTGAGGCCGGCCAGGACCCGTCCGCTCCAGCGCACGCGTGGCAGGCTGGCGCTCGCTTCGCCATAAGACATCGTGAGCCAGGTGGCAGGCGACGCCTCGAAGCCATTCTCGGGAACGAACGTTTGTTCGCCGAACGCCGAGAGATTGAACTGTCCCAGGGCGACGCCATCGAACTCGCTGAAGCTCCCGAGCAAGGCTTTGGACACGCGAAACTCGGTGCAGACGGCCGTGGAGATTTCACCGCCGCAGAATCGTTGCCCCACCTGCCAAAGGCCGCGTGGCGTGCAAAGTTGCGGGAAGCCAATGCCAGGCGGCGTAAAGCAAACGTAGTAGCCGCCCGCCCCGTCACCATTCTGGAGCGTGGTGCGATTCGTAGTGCCGTTCAACTGCGCGTAAACTTGAATCTGCGGATATTCCGCCAGCTCCGGGCGGGCGTTCGTCGTGTCGATGTAGAGGCCCAGCCAGGAATTGGTGATGTCCCAATCACCCGGAGGATCGCTGCTCGTCACCACGGCTACGAACAGGTCGTTATCCGTGCGGACGAAATAAGCTCGCACGTCGGGCAGCGTCGGCTGGTCCGGGTAACGCACCACGAGTTGTTCCGCGCCCAGATACTCCGTGGCGAAATTGAGGTTCCCATCCGCGGTGGGAGCGAAGGCCGCGCGCGGCACGACTAAATCGCGCGGGGCCATGCCGAAAACTTCTTCGGACACACCGCTGCCGACCGTTCCGACCAGCCCGCTGATTTCTTCAATGCGTCCACCGCGCGGGAACACCGCGGCCAGCCCGGCTTCTCCGCGCACCTCCCGATAGAGTCCATCGCGAATTTCCGCCTCGCTGCGTGCCAGCGACCACACACGGACCTCGTCGAGATTGCCCAGGAAACGATCGCGCGGGCCGATGTCGATGTTGTGCGGATCGTTGTGGCCCAGCAGCAGCGTGCGAAATTTCCCGGCGCCCGTGTTCGAGAGAGCGCGGGTGCCGGCGAGTTCGCCGTTGATGTAGAACCGTGCGAGCGCGCCGTCGTAACTCACGGCCACGTGTGTCCACTTGTGGGCGATAATTGGCGTGGCGACTTCCGCAAAATTGGTGCCGCGGTAAAACCGCAGCTTCGGACTGAAGCCCAGCCAATAGGAGCCCGGCCAGTCGTGCGACACGATCGTTTCGTAGCGAGTAGCGTCGTGGCGATAAACCCACGCTTCGATGGTCATGGCCACGGAAGCATCCCATTCGGGTTGCAGGTCGTAGCGCGCGAAACTGGAGAAGCCGCCATCATAGAAAGAGCTTCGCAGCGGTGGCACGCCGCCCGGCCCCGGATACGCGGGCTGAAGGAAATTCCGGTTCGCGCCATTCGCGCGCCCGTTCAAGTTCGTCGCCACGTAACGGTAATGATATGTCTGCCCCGGTTGCAGCCCCGAGATGATCGCCGCCGCCGTCAGGTAGTTGGAGCCTGAGCCGACGTTCGCCGGCGTGGTCGCGTTGCCGTAATTGGTCGTTGCACCCCATTCAAACCACGCCGTCGTCGCGCGCCCCAGCGGATTGACTTCGCCACTCAGGTTCACGGTGCCACTGAGCCGCTGGTTGGAAAAATCTTTCGTGTTCACGAGCGGTCCGACCAATGCGCCGGACGGCGCCCACGAGACGCCGCCAAACAGCGTGCCCGAATTGTTACCGGCCGCCGCAGAAGCTGCATCGGCGATCGTGCTGCCGGCCCCCTCATTGCACCGCCAATAAGCGAGGAGGCCGGGTTCGTCCGTCTCCAGCCGCCGGTTCATGGCGCTCTGAATGGCGTTGGACGACAACGCCACGTTCCAAATGCTTACCTCATCCATCTGTGCGTTCAGGAAATTGTTCGCATAGCGGCCCAACCAAACATCCTGAGCCTGCGTCGTGGGGCCGGGCGCACCCGTCCAGGCGCGGCTGGAGCGCAACGCGCCGTTCACGTAGAGCTTGCCGCCGCTCGCATCGACGGTGAACGCGAAGTGCAGCCACAGTCCGGCGACAAAACCACTGTCCAAGCCCTGGCCGCCATCCCAGACGTAGTTCGCCCCGTCGCGGAAATACCACGCTCGCACGCGCCCTTGATGGAAATGGACCTGGTAACCATTCAAAGAACCGACCACGTATTTGTTGACGATTCCACGGTCGATACCCTGGTCGAACGACCGGAACCAACCCATGATGGTCAGGGGATACGCATTCAACGCGGGGCTGTTCGCAATGGCCACGTAGTCATTTGCGCCATCGAAGGAAAGCGCCGGGCCGCTGCCCGTGCCTTGCGGTTGAGCGAGTATCGAGGGGGCGGCGAAGCACAGGGCAACCAGCAGAATGAGAAACGCGGCCCGGCCGGAGAATCGGCTTTGAACGAAA
>JBBQYK010000284.1:0-6879 GCA_038208765.1 Verrucomicrobiota bacterium | reverse complement strand
GTTTCGGGGTCGCCGAATTCCTTGAGCTGCATCTCGTTGAGCGCGCGCAAGGTGTCGAGCGAGTCGCGTCGTACCTCGCTGCTCATGCCGGGCGGATTGGAAACGTAAAGCACGGGATCGCCGGAGGAACGGCATTGCACGCCTTGATAAATCGTCGGCAGAAAGCCGCTGCCCCAGAGCGACGCGCCGCCGTCGGGCGTCTTGCCGCCACTGGTCAGGACGATGAAGCCGGGGAGATTTTGCGATTCGCTGCCGAGTCCATACGTGACCCACGAACCCATGCCGGGGCGGCCGAGGCGCGGCGAGCCGGTGTGAAGAAAGAGTTGCGCGGGCGCGTGATTGAACTGGTCGGTGAACATCGACTTCACCACGCACAAGTCGTCCGCGACTTCGGAGAGATGCGGTATCATCGTCGAGAATTCCGCGCCGCTCTGGCCGAACTTGGCGAACTTGTGCGGCGTGCCGAGCATCTTGGGCACGCCTTTGATGAAGGCGAAGCGCTCCTTCTTGAACAGCGACTCAGGACAGGGCTGGCCGTTCATCTCGATGAGCTTCGGCTTGTAGTCGAACATGTCGAGCTGCGACGGCGAGCCGGCCATGTGGATGTAGATGACGCGCTTGGCCTTCGCCGCAAAGTGTGGAGCGTGCGGTGCGAGCGGATTGACCGGCGTCGCGGGACTGGCCGCGAGGAGCTTGTTATTCAACAACGACGTGAGCGCGAGACCGCCGAGGCCGACGCCGCATTGCCGGAAGAAATGGCGGCGCGTGGTGGCGCGCAAGGCCTCCTCGAAAATGAATTGGTGTTTGTGCATGTGAACTCAGTGCTGACGACGGTGACGGCGCAGATGTTCGCAGGAAGGCAGCGGTGTGGCAATGCCGGGTGCATCTTGGCACTGTTGTCAGTAGTGGGACAGCCGCCCCGGCTGTCACGAGTCTCGCGGGCGCCCCCGCCCGCAGAACGACAGGCGGGGGCGCCTGTGAGACTCCTGACCGGCGGGGGCACCGGTCCCACTACCAAGCAACCGTGCCAAGATGCACCTGACAATGCCCGCCCTTGGCGCGCGGACAGGAAAGCCCGCGCACAGGGAGGTCATCGAATGATTTCGCGGGGCGGCGCGCTGCCGCGATCCGGTTGCAGCACGGTGCCGAATTTTTTCGCCTGCCACATCACACTGCCCGCCGTGACGGACCAGAGCGGCGTCATCGGGCAGCCCGCCGAACGCAGCGCGCTGGCGGTCCAGCTATTGCACGTCTTCGGGAAATAGTAGCTGCCGTGGGCGCGATAAAATTCGCTCGCGCCATAGAGTCCCGCCCCGAGCGGAATCGCCTGACCGCTGGCGGTGTGCGTGTAGGCGCGATCCATGAATGTGCAGAGACGCGCGAATCCTTCTGCGGAAAGCTCCACGCGAATCACTTTGCTGTCGGGGAATTCCCGCTCGGGCGGCCCGTTAAATCCGACGGCGTGCAGCACGCTGGGCGTGGGCCAGAACAGCGCCTTCATCGTGATGGCCGTGGTGATTTCGTCGCTGCGATAAAAGCCGTCATCGCCCCAGCCGACTTCCACCGATTCAAACTCCGCGAAGTCGCGCTGCGCGGGCCAGACGTTCGTCGGCAGGTCCGCGCGCGAGACAATCACGCCCGTGTGCCAGCCGTGACTGATGAGGTGGATGGTCGTGCGCGGCGCACCGGCGGCGGGCGGGAATAGATTTTTCTTTGGCCCGAGGCAGCCGGTGCAGAGCAGGGCCAGTGCGGAGAGCGAAACAATTTGCCGCCAGTTTTTCAATTCATCGGGCGCGGACCGCCGAGTCCGCGTGTTCATAATCACTGCGAGATGGAAACTCTTCTTCAGAACATGATCACGCGGACTCGGCGGTCCGCGCTCCTACGCCCCCGCCCGGAACTGCTCGGCCAGCGCGATGGCTTTCATCATCGCCTTGGCCTTATTCACGGTTTCCTGGTACTCGGCTTCGGGCGTCGAGTCGTTGACCCAGCCGCCGCCGGCTTGCACGTAGGCTTGGCCGTCTTTCAACAACGCGGTGCGAATCGTGATGCAGCAATCCAGATTGCCGTTGAACGAGAAGTAGCCGACGCAACCGCCATACGGCCCGCGCGTGGTCTGCTCCAGTTCCGAAATGATCTGCATGGCGCGGACTTTCGGCGCACCACTCAGCGTGCCGGCCGGAAAAGTGGCGCGCATCAAATCGTAAGGAGTTTTCTTCGCGGAGAGTTTCCCTTCCACCTGCGAGACGATGTGCATGACGTGGCTGTAACGCTCCACGATCATCAGGTCGCGCACCTTCACCGAGCCGAAATCGCAGACCCTCCCCAGATCGTTGCGCGCGAGATCCACGAGCATGACGTGTTCGGCGCGCTCCTTTGGATCAGCGAGCAACTCGGCTTGCAACGCGTCGTCCTCGGCGGGCGTCGCACCACGGCGACGCGTGCCGGCGATGGGGCGAATCTCCACCTCGCCGTCCTCGCAACGGACGTGCAATTCGGGCGACGCACCCGCCAGCGCCAGCCCGTTCAGTTCGAGCAGGAACATGTAGGGCGAAGGATTCACCGAACGCGCAGCGCGGTAGATGTCGAGCGGCGACGCTTTCACCGGCGTCGAGAAACGCTGCGAGCCAACCACCTGGATGATGTCGCCGGCCACGATGTATTCCTTCGCCTTCAGTACGTTCGCGAAGTATTTCTCCTGCGCGACGTTCGAGGTGAAGGGCAGGTTCGGCGCGGTGGGCGGCACCGTCACCGGCGGTTCCAGCAACGGCTGTTCGAGCAGCGCGACCAAGCGGTCAATTTCCCCAATGGCATCTTCATACGCGTCCGCCGCGCTCACGCCGTTCTCGATGATGGCGTTGACGAGAATGGTGACGGTCTGCGCCACGCGGTCGAAGATGAGCAGTTCGTCGGCGATGAGAAAATACATGGTGGGCGTGGCCAGTTCGTCGTGCGGCGGGCGCGGGACGATAGGTTCTACGTCATGGATGAACTCGTAGCCGATGAAGCCGACGGCCCCGCCCGTGAAACGCGGCAGCCCCGGCACCATCACGGCGCGATAACGCTTCAGCACGCGCTCGACGACTTCGAGACCGTCACGCACCGACTGGCCGGCGGGCGCGTCGCCCGTGCGCTGCACGACCTCGAACTGTTCGATGACTTTGCCGTTCTCGATCAGTTCCACGCGCGAGCCGGTCTGCTTGATGATGGCGCGCGGGTTGCAGCCCACGAACGAGTAGCGACCGATGTGCATTCCGCCCTCGACCGACTCGAAGAGGAACG
This sequence comes from Verrucomicrobiota bacterium, assembly GCA_038208765.1. Taxonomy (GTDB): domain Bacteria; phylum Verrucomicrobiota; class Verrucomicrobiia; order Limisphaerales; family SIBH01; genus JANNGC01. Next base: position 3,597 of record JBBQYK010000284.1, on the reverse strand, counting down.
ATTCGCCCTGGCCGCGAATTTTTTTATACGCGGAGAGCGGCGTCTCGAAGTCGGCGAGCAGGCGGCGCGTGACCGGAATCAGGTTGCCCTGTTCCGCCAGTTTCAAAAAGTCAGCTTGTGACGGCGAATACATGTGTCGTGGTTTCGTGCGGACGAAACAGGCCGGAAGTTAGACCAGAGCGCGATCGGGATGCCATGAGGAAAAATTAGCGACAGCACGGGCAGCCCATACCGCCAGGTTAGAGGTGTCGGCCAAATTGTTGGTCCCTACGAGCCAGCTACAAAGTGGCTGAAAAACATTCGCGAGGAAGTTCGTCCTGAAAAGAGGAGGGAACACGGTTGAACCGCGGTTCGTGCTTCGGTAGCTTCCCGCGCATGAGCACCGCCACTCAGGACATCCTCCGTGCCTGCGAAACATTGCCGCTGGAGAAGCAGCTTGAGGTCGCTGACTTCGCGCGTTTCCTGCTGGCCCAGCAGGGCGACGCGGCGTGGGAAAATTTTTTGGCCTCCACCCAGCCCCGGCCCAAGCTCGAGATGTTCCTCCGCGAGTCGGCAATGGAGGCGGACGAACCGATGAACCTCGGACGGCTGTGAAATCCCACACGCGGCCAAGTTTCTGGCGGGCTTACGAAAGTCTCGATCCCGTCACACGTCAGGCGGCTCGCCGGGCCTACCGGCTGTTCGATCAAGATGCAGGACACCCTTCCTTGCGCTTCAAGAAACTCGGCGGCTACGAAAACATCTGGTCCGTGCGCGTTAACGAACAGTATCGCGCCGTCGGTGAGCGCAAGGGCGACACCATCGTGTGGGCGTGCATCGGATCGCACAACGACTTCGACAAGTTGTTTGGTTGATCTTCAAATCATGAAATCCGCCGCGCCGACCGGTTCCTGCTCCAGCTTGCGCGCGCGCGCGCACATTTCTGCGACCGTCACTTGCTCGACGACCTTTACCACGGCGTCGCGCGCTTCCTTCATCACGGAACGGATGGCGCAGCGGGCTTCATCGGGGCAGGAGCATTTCTCGTAGAAGCGTTCACTCACGCAACTGACCGGGGCGAGCGCTCCTTCGACGTGGCGGATGACTTCGGCGAGCGTGATTTTTTCCGGCGGCCGCGCGAGGCGATAACCGCCAGCGACCCCGCGCTTGCTCTCGACCACGCGCGCGGATTTGAGGTCGTTGAGAATCTGTTCGAGGAACCGCTTGGGGATGTTCTGCTGGTCGGAAATTTCCTGGATGCGAACGACGGAATCATCCTCCTGATAGTCGCGTCCTAGCACGAGCAGGGCGCGCAAGGCGTATTCTCCGCGAGTGGACAGTTTCATTACGCGAACCGTAGGAATCTACAGTCGGTCAATCAAGTTTTTGTTCGAGGGTGGTGAATGGCTTGGTTTCATTGAGTAGAATGTTTCTTAAAAACACCATTGACCGAGTAGGGATTGTGGCTATCGTCGCCGCCGTTGGAAGGAAACGAGCGAAATGAACGCGCTATTGAATGAAATTAAAATCTCGCCCGAAGAAGTCGGGATTGTCGTGGGCAGGCGGAGTATCCCCGTGTCGTGCCAATGGACCGAGCTGCGACGGCTGACAGGGCTTGAACCGTCGCGTCAAAGTCGCACTCTATTTCCAAACCCGATCACCAACGTATGAAGAATTACCTGCTAATAATTTTGGCGTTCACCCTCGTGGTGTTGACTGGCTGCGGCGCGAAGCGGGGCGCGGAATTGCTCAACGTGTCCTACGATCCGACCCGCGAACTTTTTGTCGAATACAACGACGCCTTCGCGAAGCACTGGGAAGCCCAGACCGGGCAGAAGGTGACGGTGAAACAGTCGCACGGCGGTTCGAGCAAGCAGGGCCGCGCGGTCATGGACGGTCTCGACGCCGACATCGTGACGCTGGCGCTGGCCTACGACATTGACGCCATCGCGGAGAGGGGAAAGTCGCTGCCCGCCGACTGGCAGAAAAAATTGCCGCACAACAGTTCGCCCTACACCTCGACCATCGTGTTCGTGGTGCGGAAGGGGAATCCCAAGGGCATCAAGGACTGGGACGATCTGGTGAAGCCGGGCGTGAAAATCATTCCGGCGAATCCGAAAACATCGGGCGCGGCGCGCTGGGCGTATCTCGCGGCGTGGGGCTATGCGCTGGAGCACAACAATCGCAGCGAGGCCAAGGCGAAGGAGTTTGTCGGCAAGCTCTACAGCAACGTGCCGGTCTTCGACAGCGGCGCGCGCGGTGCGACGACCACGTTCATCCAGCGCGGCATCGGCGACGTGCTGGTGGGCTGGGAGAACGAAGCGTATCTCGCCCTCAAGGAATACGGCGGCGACAAATACGAGATCGTGAATCCGTCGTTGAGCATTCTCGCCGAACCGCCGGTCGCGGTGGTGGAGAAGGTCGCGAAGAAGAAAGGCAACGAGGCAGTGGCGAAGGCTTACGTCGAATATCTCTACTCGGACGCGGGCCAGGAAATCGCGGCGAAGAATTTCTACCGCCCGCGCAACGAGGCCATCGCGAAGAAGTACGAGCAGCAGTTTCCCAAGCTGAAGCTCATCACCATTGACGAAGCCTTTGGCGGCTGGGCCAAGGCGCAGAAGACGCACTTCGCGGACGGTGGCGTGTTCGACGAAATCCAGCGCGCCAGCAAGTGAAGGCCGGCCCGGGGAAAAATTGTTTCTCTGCCCCGCGCGGTTCTGATTCGATACCTCGCCCATGCTGAACAGGAAATTCAACGCCTTGCCAGGTTTCAACCTGACGATGGGGTTCACGCTGTTTTATCTCAGCGCGATTGTCCTCATTCCGATGGCGGCACTGTTCCTGAAAACATCGCAGATGTCCTGGGCGGATTTCTGGCGCGTGGTCACGACCGACCGCGCGCTGGCGGCTTACAAACTCACCTTCGGCGCGTCACTCATCGCCGCGTGCATCAACGCCGTGTTCGGCACCATCCTCGCGTGGGTGCTGGTGCGCTACACGTTTCCCGGACGGAAGTTCATTGATGCGCTCGTGGATTTTCCCTTCGCGCTCCCGACGGCGGTGGCGGGACTGACGCTCGCCAACTTGTTCGCGGCCAACGGCTGGCTGGGAAAATATCTGGTGCCGATGGGCATCGAAGGCGCGTTCACACCGCTCGGAGTAGTCATCGCGCTCACGTTCGTTGGAATGCCGTTCTCCGTCCGCACGCTGCAACCGGTGCTGGAAAATCTGGATCGCGGACTGGAAGAAGCCGCCGCCACGCTCGGGGCCGGGCGCTGGCGCACGTTTCTGCAAGTCATCGGGCCAAGCCTCGTGCCGACGATCATCACGGGCTTTGCGTTGTCCTTCGCGCGTGCCGTCGGCGAATACGGCTCCATCGTTTTCATCTCCGCGAACAAGCCGTTCAGCACGGAGATTGCGCCTTACCTCATCGTGTATCGCCTGGAGGATTACGATTTTCTCGGCGCGACGGCGGTCGCGGCCGTGCTGCTCGTCATCTCCTTCGTGATTCTCATTTCCATCAACTACCTCGAAGCGTGGGCGAACCGCTTCACGCGCTGACATGGCTGGCTACGTCAAAAACAACAAACGCGGACTGACCAGTGCCTCACGGCGCGG
>JBBQYK010000283.1:0-6899 GCA_038208765.1 Verrucomicrobiota bacterium | reverse complement strand
CTCCACGCGCGCCTGCATGGCTTCGCGCTCCTGAGCCGTGAGGTCGGCGTTGAGCAAGGCGGGTTGGTCGGCGAAGCGATACCAATAATAAGTCACCACGCTGCCGTCGCCCAACTGCGCTTGAAACGGGCCGGCGGCCGGACCGGGTTTCTTCCAGGAACTCGCCGCGTCGTCGGGCGTGACGTATGGCTCGGATGGTTTCCCGGCGGGCCGCTCGAAGCGCGCGGCGGCGAGGCCGGTTTCCGCCGGCACATCTTCCGCGCGCACGGGAATCCATTCCTGTTTGTTGTTCTTCGTCACGAGATGAAAGTATTCCGGCAGCGTCATCAGCGCGCCGTCCTTGGTCGCGGTCGGCTGCACGAGGTTGGTGTTCCAGCGATAGCCGAACGTGTTTTTGTCGGCGGCCATTGGAGTGGCGAAGGAAGTCCAGGCGAGTGGCATCCGCTTTTCCTTGGCGGCGCCGTCGGGATAAATTCTCCAAGTGGCCCCACCCTTGCCGGTGAATTCATGCACTGCGGCTCCCTCGGAATGAATCGCGCCGCTGGCCGTGGCTCCGCCGTTAAACCAGGTCTTCACGGCATCCCAGAGCGCCCGCTTGTTGTAGGAAGTGATGCGATGCACGACAGCCGAGTCGCCGTTCGGCCCGCTGGGGAAGCGGGTGGGAGCGATGCGGGCGTAGGTCTCGCCCTTCGCGTCCGTGGCCTGCGCGCTGGGGACGTGTTGCGTCTCCATCTGCAAGGCGCGGTTCGGATTTGAAGGGCGGCTGTCCAGCAACAGCCCGCTCAGGCGCGGCTCGTCCACAGTGGCGCGCGACCAGAAATACGGCGTGAAGAAGGCGACCGGGCCTTTGAAGTTCTTCGTGTTGAGGAACAGCGTCCAGCACTGGTCGCCGGTCGGGATGTTCGTTCCCGCCGTCGTCGTCTTGGCCTGGGCGAGCGGCAGCGGCAGGTAGCCGTAGCCAAACAGTTCGCCGCTGGTGCCCTGCTTCAGATTCAAACCATCGGGCGGCCACAGCACCCACGGACTGAGCTGCACGATGCCGTATTTGCCTTTCGGTTTGCTCCAGTCGCGCCCTTTGCCCGCCCCGGGCCCGTTGGCCCACTCGCTGAAGCTCGGCGCCACGCCGCCCATGATGAACTTCGGCGTCTCGGTGGCGAACCGCGTGTCGCGCCACCAGCCCAGCCCGCCTTCGATGTCGGAATAGGCGTTGGTCGGCCCTTGGCCCTCGTGCTGCGCGAACATCCAGGTGCCGAACAGGCCGGTTTGAAAACGCGAGCCGGGATACGTCTTCACCAACGGCCAGGCCGCGACATACATCGAGAAGCCGGCGTTGAAGGTGTTGGAAACTTTCTCGTTCGGCACCAACAGGTAACCGGCCATCTCGCCGCGCTGGACGGCGGCGGGCGAAAGCGCGGGCAAAAATGCGAGCGTGATAATGGCGAGAAGAAGTCGAATTGGTTTCATTTGGTGGTTGTGCGTCAATCTTGGGTCATCCGTTATCGGCTGGGCGTTAATACCCTCATTACTACCCTTACTTACGAGTTAATACCCTTACTCCCCAAATACTGCCAGCGGGCTGCCGGACCCTTGCCACGGCAGGACGCTTCGCGCGCCGCTTTCAAGTCCGTGAGCAGGGAGCGAATCCATTCGCGCCCAACGCCCGGACAGGCGCGTTCGATGTCGGCGAGGCGGAAATCTCCGGGCTGTTCGCGGATGGCGGCAAGCACGAGTTCGGCTTTCGCGCCGCGCGGCGCTTTGACCTGACCCGCGCGCTTTTCAAACTCGACGTAGCTGCGGCGGATGATGGCGAGCAGGAAATTAAACCACGGCGTCAGCTCGTGTTTGCCTTCATGCCAGCGTTGGGAACTGCGGTGGAGACATTCGTAGTAGTCCTCCTTCGATTCCTCCACCATCCGCTCCAGGCTGACATAACGGCCCGCCTCGTAGCCGTGCTGGTAAAGCGCCAGCAGCGTGAGCAGACGCGACACGCGACCGTTGCCATCGCGAAACGGATGGATGCACAGAAAATCCAGCACGAGTCCGGCCATCGCAATCACCGGAGGGATGTTGTCCTGGTCGAGCGCGTGGCGATAGAGCAGACACATTTCCTCCACGGCCGCAGGCGTGTCCTTGGCCTTCACGCAGCGAAATCGGATGACGGGGGCAGTGCCCGGAACAAGCTGGATGACTTCATTGTCCACCTTTTTGAATTGTCCGGCGTCGCCACTGGCCGACTGGCAGAGCGCGTGCAACCGCCTCAACGTGTCCGGCATGATGGCGAGCTTTTCGTGCCGCGTGTGAATCTCGTTCAAGGCCCGACGGTAACCCTGGACTTCCTGTTCCGAACGGTCACGCGGCTTGGTGTTGCCCAGAACCAGCGGGCGGAGGCGGTCGGCAGCAACCGTGACACCTTCGATGCGGTTGGAGGATTCAGTGCTTTGGATGAGCGCCATCTCACGCAGCGCCTTCAACACTTGCGGCGACTGGCGGGTGTAAAGCTCCTGCCTGCCCTTGGCTTCGGCGATGTCGTTGAGCAACCAGGCGGTGCTCATCGGCACGGCGAGGTCACGAAGACGATGGTTGCGAAAAGAGTTCATGGCTTGGGTTCAATTCGTTTTCAAATGCCGGGTGAAGTTACGCCGAAGGTTTTCTCCCACGCCGACGCCGTGGCCCAGCCAAGCTCCGCGAACAACCCGATGGCGGGCGGCTCGACAAGCTGGTCTTCGGTGTGAGTGTGGGGCTCATCGTTCAATCCCACACATAGGCCTCGTCATGCTCGACGCCGTATTTCTTGAGGAACATCCTAAATTCGTCCTGAAACGTGCGCGTGCGGTGATGTTCCTCTTGATTGTCAATGTAGGCGCACAAGGAATCCAAATCGGTCGGGCCGACGGAGAAACAACCGTAGCCGCGTTGCCATGAAAACGCCGCCAGGTCTGGCCCTTGGGTCTTCAGCCATTTCGACGACGCGGTTTTCAAGTTCTCCACCAAGTCCGCAATGGTGAGCGTGCGCGACAGGCGAATGGCCAGATGCACATGGTCCGCCACGCCGCCCGCACGATAACATTCACACCCGGCATTGCGCGCCACCGTCGCCAGATACGCGTGGAGTTTGGGCCGTGTGTCGTGGTCCAGCAGAGCACGCCGTTCTTTCGTGCTGAAGATGACGTGGATGACCACGAGGCTTAATGATTGTGGCATGGCGTAAATGATGGGCCAACGGCCCGGTTTATACCAGTCTGGGGCAACATCCCAGGAATTGTGCCCGCCCAATTTTCCTCAAGCGCCAATGGCGCGTCCAATGCCAGGGCCAAAGGCCCGTCCAATACCAGCATGGGCCAACAGCCCATGTCATCGGGGCAAATAAACCATGAGCGCCAACGGTGCGGTCCATCCGTTCGGAATCGTGCGTGTTGGGATGAATGGCGCATGGCGATTTGATGAGACGGGCTTTCAGCCCTCATTTTGTTTTCCGACACGTGACCTGGGGCGCTGCCCCAGGTCTGGTTTGAGAGCGCGCCGTTGGCGCTGACGGAAGCGATTTCCACCTGCCCCGACAGCAGACGCGGCAGCAGCAGATCGCGCGTCCGGCGGAGGCTGTGGATTTGGGTTTTCATTTTGCGCCTTTCCATCGAATACCGTGGCTTCGCCAAATCTCAGCCATCGGTTTCTTTTTGAGGGCTTCCTGAATCAAAGGAATTGCCTTGGGGGAGTAGCGGTCAAAGTGCGTGTTGCCAACCGCGACATGTTTGTAGCATTCGGTGTCACTTCGAAGATTGAGGAAGCGAATGACGGCGGTAGTTTTCGGTCCACTAAGCCCGACCTTTTTCGCCAAGTCATCGCGACCAAGACTGTAGAACCCAAGTTCATCAACCCGCTTCACCGCGACGACGGTCGCGCCGGGCGTGCCTTCCTTCACCAACTGAACCGGCATCCCCGTCTTGGTGATGCGCAAGTCAATCGACGGACCGTAACCGTTTGTGGTGAGCGTTACAGTCGCAACGCCGGGGAAAATCTCATTCCACGCTTTCTTGCCGGAGGCAACAGCCTTCGCGAGGTTTTTGAGTTCTCCAACGCTGGGTTGCACCTTCTCGCCATTGAGTGACTTCTCAACGATTGCAAGCGACCGCAGCTTTGCCTCCGCCTCGGTATGGCGGCGCACGCCTGGCGTAAGCAGCTTTTTGATTTCTTTCGTCTCGTTCTCGAAGAGCGTCGCCAAGTCGGTGGGAGGTATCGTTGACAATGGCAAGACTCGCGCCGGCAAGTAGCCGTGCAAATCCTCGCCGAACACAACTTTGAATACGTCGCGGAAAAGACTGAGGCCAGCTTGCGCTTGAATGTAAAGATGCGGCTCGGAAACATCGAGAATGTGATGCTGCGCAGCATCCCGGAGACTGTTGATCATCTGCACCGTGAGCGCCTGGTTGTCCGCCAAGAATTTCAGCTTCGCATCCGAAAGTCCTTTCCGAACAGACGCATCGAATCCGATTGTCTGCTTGGCGCGTGGTTCGCGAATCCGTCCACCTCGATGCAGGATGATAGCCTTGAAAAGCATCTCGAAGGCATGGTCGAGGAAGATCAGCACGCCATGAGTCCTGCCCGCGTCCGACGGGCGATTGAACAACTCGATGCTCAACACGAGCGACTCAACTGCTTTCGCCCGGAGGATTTTCACTTCTTTCTTCATGGCTCAATGCGGTTTGAATTCCACCGTCCCGACAGCATCCGCGGCAGCAGCGTGTCGCGCGTCCGGCGGGAGCAATGGGTTTCGAGTTTCTTGAAAACACGAGCCGGGATACGTCTTCACCAGCGGCCAGGCCGCGACATACATTGAGAAGCCAGCGTTGAAGGTGTTGGGCACTTTCTCGTTCGGCACCAACAGGTAGCCGGCCATTTCGCCTTTTTGCACGCCGGGCTTGGGGGGCGGTGCAGCGACTGGCTGCGCCGTGGCGCGCGGCGGTATCGCATCTGCGGCACCCGCAGAAGTGCAGGCGAGGAGAAGGAGTGTGTGGATGAGTTTCATGAGTATCGATTCAGAGGATTCAAAACGGACGCAGATGTCACGAACCGCCGGACATGGACCGCCGCACCGGGTTGGCCGGCTTCGGCGGCCGGGTGACGCTGATGGCACGAGTAGCGGCGAGCATCTCTTCGAGCATGCGCAACTTTTCGCCCACGGGCCGTGCCGCGAGTTCTTTTCGCCGGGCCAGCTTGCGGGCCGTGAGTTGTCGCATGAGATCGGTCATGGGTTGAGATAGTCGTGTTGAAACTTGCGCCACTTGTCCATCAAGGCATGGCGCTGAAGAATCGTCTCAAATATCTTCGCATCCAGGACCTCGGCTTCGACAAATCGCATCACCCGGTCGTGATCTTTGGCCCGGCCGACTTGCAGGCAGATGGCCGCGAGATGCTCCGCGGTGAAAACACGGGTGGGGACGCCATTGACGTCGCGCGCCACGGCTTCGGCGAGCGCCTCTTCCACGAGCGGCGTGCCGGGGGGAAGAAATTCCACGGCCCAGCCTTCGATGTTGATGAACTGTCCTTGTGGGCCATGACCACGGGCCAGCAGGTAGTCGTAGATCGGCCCGAGATTGATGAGGGAACTACCGTGACCAACCGGCAGCATCACGAAAACATCCACGTCCTTGGTCGTGAACGGCTCCAGCCAAAAAATGGCCCCAACCGCGCCGCCAATCGCATAGCGTCCGATGACTCCATCGGATTCCAGTTGATTGATCAGGGCGAAGATTTTTTCCATGGCCGGATTGAGCTTTAGTTCAGCGACTGTCTCTCATGCGGCGGGCCCTGAGTTCGGGCAGAGCGTGCTCAAGGTTTTCATGAGCGGAGCGTGCCACGAGAGGCTGGAAGCAGCAAGAGTGGGTGCGAATTCCGGGACCTCTCATGGAGGCGAGGAGAAGGAGTGGGTGGATTAGTTTCATGATTCGTTTCATTGGGCGATGACGATGGCGGGCCTGGAGAGCACGCTCTTGGAAAGTTCGCCGTAATGGTCCGAGCGCCCGTGGTGCTTGAGGTCGGCGGCGCGGTGATGAGCTGGAGACCGTGGCTTCGTCGAGGCCAGCGTCGCCGGGCGTAACGGTTGGGAAGTTTTCGTCATTGTGTGTTCCAGGCTAACGAAGCACCACCTCGCAGAACCGCACTTCCGCGCCATCCACCTTCGCCTGGCTGAAGTCAAAGAAGTCCTTGTGCAACCGCACCAGCAGCGGGAATCCCTTCTCCGCTGAACTCGCCGACAAGTTCGCACCGTCGGGCGTGGTGAGGATGTGAAGCGAGCCTGAGTGCTGCCAACCGGCGTATTGGGCGTAGGCGGTTCCGGCCATCGTGGCCAGAAGGAACGTGGCAACGAGACGAACGATTGGTTTCATGGGTAAGTCAGGAAAGCGTCCATGATCTTATCGGTAAGCTGCCGGTGGTTTAGGAACGACGCCGAGTGCCTTGTAGTTGAAGCCGGTTCCAAGCGGTTTGTATTCGCCGACGATGTCCACGCTGCGAGTCGGGGAAATGGCCGCTTCCAGGCCCATGCTCCAATACGCGGCGTTGATGATCATCCGGCGCAGGCCGGCGCTTTCCAGATCGGCGGCGCTGCCCATGGTGGTGTGAAACACGCGGGCGCTCTTGCCCTCGCTGGTCTGCCAATTTTTGAACCACGCGACGGGCAGCGGCTCTTTTTTTGGGTTCGGCGCGTCGTCGTGTTTGCGGCCCAGGAGCGGCTGTCCCCAGACGAGCGCGGTGCAGTTCGTCGGCAAACTCCCGCCCACTTTGTAGGTGCGGTAAACGTCCGACGGTCCCCAGATGTCGGTGACGCCGGTCAGGATGGGGTGGCCCTTTTGCGCTTCGACAATGTTGCCGCGGGTCGAGTCGGCGTGCCAGTTGCCGTGATG
>JBBQYK010000282.1:0-6948 GCA_038208765.1 Verrucomicrobiota bacterium | reverse complement strand
CGGATGTAATTTGCTGACGGCGAAAATTCGCGCGCGCGGGAGCAAGGAAGTGGTCGCGCAAACTCCGATTGGTGATTTGCGATTGGCCATCAGCGATTCCCGCCCCGAGTTCACCCTCGCCATCCGTCCGGAGAAAATTCTCCTCCACCAGTCCAACGCGCCCAACACGCTGACGGGCGAAGTGCTCGAAACCACTTACACCGGCGCGGAGACGCACTGCATCGTGCGGGCGGGCGGCGAAAACTTGCGCGTCGTGGCGGTCAACAATGGACCCGGCCCGCGCCTCGCGCCGGGGCAACCTGTTCAACTCACGCTGCCCGCCGAGGCTTTGGTGGTGCTGGAGGATTGATGCGACGCAGGATGTTCACACGCTCGAAAGCGGCGCTGAAGCGACCGCACTCCAAACGCTCCGCGACTCACGAGACGCATGATGCTGCGCGCCAGTCCCGCCCTGCGGGAGAGTGCGGTCGCTTGAGCGCCGCTTTTTTCCAACCAAACGCATGAGCCAGCGCCACACCCGTGCTCCGTCCGGTCTGCTCGCCGCCCCTGCCTTGCTTTGGTTGATTGCACTGTTTCTCGTTCCACTGGCTTTGATCGTAGGCCTCAGCTTTTTCACGAACGGTGCATTTGGCGAATTGGAACGTCCGTTCACTTTGGAAAATTACGCCCGCTTCCTCGGCTTCGGCAGCTTCGGCTGGGAGCCGCTTTACCCCATCATCATCGCGCGCAGTTTGCTGCTGGCGGCGATGACCATGCTGCTCTGCCTGCTGTTCGGCTTGCCGCTGGCGTTCTGGATTTCCAGCCTGCCGCCGCGTTGGAAAACCTTCGCGCTCACGCTCGTCGTCATTCCGCTCTGGACCAATCTGCTCGTCCGCACGTACGCGTGGCAACTGCTGCTCGCGAAAGACGGTTTCCTTGCGCACGCCGCGTCCGCACTGGGTTTCGTGAACGCCGGTGAACCGCTTTACCCAAGCCTGTTCGCCGTGTGCATCGGCCTGGTTTGCGACTACCTGCCCTTCCTCGTGCTGCCGCTTTACGCGTCCGTGGAGAAGATGGACTGGACGCTCGCCGAAGCGGCCCGCGATCTCGGCGCGTCTGGTGCGAAGGTTTTTCGCCACGCCATTCTCCCGCAGATCACGCCCGGACTGGCGGCCGGACTCACGCTGGTGTTCGTGCCCGCGACCGGACAGTTCGTGATTCCCGATCTGCTCGGCGGCGCGAAGACGGTGCTGCTCGGCAACGTCATCCAGCAGCAGTTTGGCGCGAGTCAGAACTGGCCATTTGGTTCTGCGGTCGCGACGGTGGCGATGCTCGTGGTGCTGCTCGCGCTCTGGCTCAACGCGCGCGTGACGCGAAGGAAGGAGCAGGAGTTGTGAGCACGCACCGAGCGATGGGAGCGCCGGCTTCCATCACGGCTCGGAGTTTCGATGCTCCAACGCGCCGTGCTGGAAGCCGGCGCTCCAACTCGCTGCTCGTCATCAGCGTCTTGCTCTACGTTTTTCTCTACGCGCCGATGGCCGTCGTCGTGCTGCAATCCTTTAACCGCGCGGCGCGCGGCACGGAATGGCGCGGCTTCACCACGGACTGGTATGGCGCGCTGGCGCAGAACGAACCGGCGCAGCACGCCACGGTCATCACCCTCGCGCTGGCCGCGATGAGCACGGCTTTTTCCACCACGCTCGGCACCTTGCTCGCACTGGCTTTGCGGCGCGGAACTTTTTTTGGAAAACGATTCGCCGAGGCCACGCTGCAAAGTGTGATGGTCGTCCCCGACATCGTCATGGCCATTGCGTTGCTGATGTTCTACGCGGTGCTGCGCCAGTGGACAGATGCGCTTGCGCCCGGTCTGCTCACGATGACACTGGCGCACATCACGTTTCAGATTCCGTTCGTCACGCTGGTGGTGCGCGCGCGACTCGCAGGACTCGATCCGGCGCTGGCGGAGGCCGCGCACGATCTGGGTGCGAGCCGCTGGCAATGTTTTCGTCACGTCACGCTGCCCTTGATCGGGCCGGGGATACTGGCGGGCGCGCTGCTTGCGTTCACGTTGAGCCTGGACGATTTCGTGGTGAGCTTCTTCACGACCGGCCCCGGCGCGACCACGCTGCCGATCTTCATCTACTCGTCGGTCAAGCGCGGACTGACGCCGGACATCAATGCGCTCTCGACCTTGCTGGTGCTGGCGTCGGTGGTGGGAGCGGTGGTGGTGATGTTGATCCAGAGGAGAAATTCCAAATCCCAAATCCCAAATCCCAAATAAATTCCAAACACCAATTTTCAAATTCCAAATCGAACGCGGTGGAATCTTGGAAGCCACATTGAAGCGCGAATGATCCTACGTAGTGGGGCAGACGTCCCGGCTGTTGGTTCTGCAGGCGGGACGCCCACAGGACGCGCGGCAGCCGGGACGGCTGCCCCACTATTGAGATCTGGGGCTTCGAGTTTGTTTGGGATTTGATTTTTGGAATTTGGAATTTGTTTTCCCCACTCCCCGTATTTGTCCGACCCCGGCGCGCAAGCTGCGCGCATGAATAACAATCAAATCGAATTGGGTTTTGAACAGAACAACCACGTGAAGTCGTGCCGCCCGCTGCGCACGCGCCGCGCGCCGGGCGCGCGCTGGTGGTTTGACCAGATGCACACGGTCGTGGACCGCGCGTTCGAGTGGAGCCGCACGGCGCAGGCGCGACCGGAGCAGACGTACATTTCTTTTGGCGGGCGGGCGCGGCATGAGAAGGCGTGAGTTGGGACTCGTCGCGCGGCGACGAGTGGTGCAACGAATGGAACGCAGGCGGTTGCCATCTCGAACGCGCACTGCTGCCGACGTGATGCCAGTTTGCCACTGGCAGGGACTGCCAAGGTAAAACAGCTTTCGCAAGTTCCAGCGACATGAGCGTGCGCGAGCCTCGCAGCGCGAGGCCGACCACCTGGCCCCGCCGTTCGCCCACAGTTCACGGATGCCCCCCGATGCGCCACCCGGCAACTTGCGCCCGGAAATTCTCTGGCCGGGCGGCTGCTATTTCGCGTGATTGCTTTAATCGATCATTTGTGCAAACTCCCCCGTCTCCCAGACGCACAACCCGCTTATGACAACACAGGCCATGAAAACTTTTGCGACACTCTCGCTGTGCTTTTTCGCCGCGCTCGCCCTCGCGCAAGTACCCGCCTCCAGCCTCCTGCTCACGAAAGAAGGCAAGGTGGAGGTGGCCCGCGCCGGGCAGGCCGCGTGGAGCGCAGGCGCGACGAACCAATCGCTCGCCAACGGCGACCGCGTCCGCACCGGCTCGCGCAGCCGCGCCACCATTCGGCTGTCGGACGCCAGCGTGCTCGTGGTGAAGGAGCTGACCACTTTGGAAATTCGTCCGCCGCAAACGCCGGGCGCCAACAGCGGCTTCGACCTGAAAAGCGGCAGCAGTTACTTCTTCAATCGCGAGCGGCCCGGCACCGTCGAGTTTCGCACGCCGCTCGCCTCCGGGGCCATTCGCGGCACGGAGTTTCACATCACCGTCGCGGAGAACGGTCGCACGGAAATTTCGCTCTTCGATGGCGCGGTGGAACTCACGAATGATTTCGGCGGAACCAGCCTGACCTCGAACGAACAGGCCGTCGTCGATCCCGGCCAGGCTCCGCGCAAGACGGCAATGCTCGAAGCCAGCAGCATCATCCAGTGGGTGCTCTACTACCCGGCGGTGCTGGACGCGGAGGAACTCGGACTGACCGACGGTGAGAAAGGCGCGCTCACCGATTCCCTCGCCGCGTATCGCTCGGGTGACTTGCTGGCCGCACAGGAAAACTATCCGGCCAACCGCACCCCCGGCAGTGACGCCGAGAAATCTTATCGCGCCGCCACGTTGCTCTCGGTTGGGCAGGTCGATGAAGCCACGGCGCTCCTCCAAAATCTTTCCACGCCGCCCGCCGAGGCGTTGCGGCAAATGATCGCCACGGTGAAAGGCCAGCCTGCCTCGCGCGGCACGGCGCTCACGCTGGCGGGCGAATGGATGGCGGAATCGTACGCGCTTCAGGCGCAGTCGAAGCTGGAGTCCGCGCTCGAAGCGGCACGCCAGGCCACCGTCAAGTCGCCGAACTTCGGCTTCGCGTGGGCGCGCGTCGCGGAACTGGAATTCAGCTTCGGTCGCGCCGCCGCCGCGCAGACCGCGCTCGACAAAGCACTCGCCCTCGCGCCGCGCAACGCCCAGGCCCACGCCGTCCGCGGATTCACCCACGCCGCGAAAGGCCGCACCAAGGCCGCCGAACAATCCTTCGAGCGCGCCATCGCGCTCGATCCCGGACTCGCCAACGGCTGGTTGGGGCGCGGACTCATTCGCATCCGGCAGGGGCGCGGCGTCGAGGGGCGGCAGGATTTGCAAGTCGCCGCCGCGCGCGAGCCGCGGCGCTCGATGCTCCGCAGCTATCTCGGCAAGGCCTGGAGCCAGACGCGCCATACTGCGCTCGCCGAAAAGGAACTCGCGCTGGCGAAACAATTCGACCCGAACGATCCGACGCCGTGGCTTTACTCCGCCATTCTCAACGAGCAGCAGAACCGCGTGAACGAGGCCGTCGGCGATTTGGAAAAGTCGCAGGAGTTGAACGACAACCGCAGCGTCTTCCGCTCGCGCCTGCTGCTCGATCAGGACAAGGCCGTGCGCAGCGCGAACCTCGCGCGCATCTACCAGGACGCGGGCCTCACCGACTGGAGCGTGCGCGAAGCCAGCCGCGCCGTGAGCTACGACTATGCGAATTTCTCCGCACACCAGTTCCTCGCGAACAGCTACCAGTCGCTGGTGGATCCGAGAGCCATCAACCTCCGCTACGAGGCGCCCGCCTTGAGCGAGTACTTTGTGGCGAACCTGCTCTCGCCCGTCGGCGCGACGCCGCTCTCGCAATCCGTGTCGCAGCAGGAATACACGCGCCTCTTCGACCGGGACTATTTCGGAGTGGCTTCGAGCGGCGAGTATTTCGGCAACAAGGATTGGAATCTGCAAGGGACGGCGTACGGACGCAGCGGCCCCGTGGATTTCGCCGTCGAGGGATTTCGCCGCGACCAGAACGGACAACGCCCCAACAATGATCTGGAGGTGGAGGGCGTCGCCGCGCGCTTCCGCGGGCAGCTCACTTCCAAGGACAAAATCTATTTTGAAGCCCAGCGCGTGAGCCTCGAATCCGGCGACGTGGCGCAATACTACGACCAGTCGAGCGCGAGCCGCACGCTGCGGTTGAAAGAGGATCAGGACCTGAACGTCATCGCCGGCTATCACCGCGAATGGGCGTCCGGCATTCACACCCTGTTGCTCGGCACGCGGATCGAGGATGATTTCCGCTACTCCGATCCGTTCCTGTTCATTCCCCTGTTCCGGGATGATAACGCCGGGAATGTGAACAGGATTTTCCCGACCACCGAGTTCACCCGGGTGCGCTCCGAGAGCGACAACTACGCCGCCGAGTTGCAGCAGATTTTTTCGACGCCGCACAACAGCCTCATCTTGGGCGGACGTTTCCAATACGGCACCTCGGACAACTTCAACTCGATCAGCAATGCCTTGGCGGCCAACGGCTACATCAACACCCGGTTTGAAAACGAGACGCGCGCCTCGCGTTCGAGCCTGTACGCCTACGACCAGTGGTCGCCGTGGAAGCCGATCCAGTTCACCGCCGGCGTCACCTACGACCGCATCACCTACCCCGATAACATCGACACGCCGCCCTTCGCCGGCACGCACAGCACCGAGGATCAGGTCTCGCCAAAAGTGGGCGTGATGTGGACCCCGGCGGACAAGACGCATGTGCGCGCCGCCTTCACCCGCTCGCTCGGCGGCGTGTTCTTCGACAACAGCATCCGTCTCGAACCGACGCAGGTCGGCGGTTTCAACCAGTCGTACCGCAGCATCGCGCCGGAATCCGCGTACGGCATCGCCGCCGCCACGGAATTCCAGACGCTCAGTGCCGGCCTCAGCCACGAGTTCCCGACGCGCACCTACGTCAATCTCGACGCGGAGTGGCTGAGTTCCGAGGCCGACCGGACCATTGGCGTGCTCGGCAGCAGCTTTCAGATCTTCTCCATCGCGAACGAGATCAGCCGGGCCCGGCAGAAGATTGATTACGACGAACGCTCAGCCACGCTCTCGATCAACCAGTTGCTCGGCAAGGAATGGTCGGCGGGCGTCCGCTATCGCATCAGCGAGGCGGAATCGAAAGTGCGTTTCCCGGAAATCAATCCCGCGCTGACCGAACCGACGGGCTACCACCGCGACGACAAGGCCCTGCTGCAACAACTAAACCTGACGCTGTTCTACAATCTGCCCTGCGGCTTCTTCGCGCAGGCCGAATCCATCTACACGCGCCAGGATTTGGAGGATGATTTGTCCGCGCTCGACGGCGATGATTTCTGGCAGGTCAATCTGTTCGCCGGCTACCGCTTCTGGCGGCGTCACGCCGAGGCGCGCATCGGCGTGCTGAACATTGGCAACGGTGATTACAAGCTGAGTCCGGTCAACCTCTACTCCGAACTCCCGCGCGAGCGGATGTTCTACGCGAGTTTCAAATTCTACTTTTAAGGGGCGCGCTCAGCGTTGGCGGGACAGGCTGGAAGCCGTGTCCTACCGCCGCAGGAATTTCGCCACCGCTTCCGTGCGCGTCCGCACCTGGAGCTTTTCGTAAATGCGGCGGATGTAGGTGTGCACCGTCTCGTAGCTGATGCCAAGCTTCTCGGCGATTTCCTTGTAGAGAAAGCCCTGGCTCAAACAGTCGAGCACCTCGCGCTCGCGCGGCGACAAATCTTCGGTGGCCGCCGCCGCCGCGGATTTCTCCCGTTGAAATGATTGCACCACCTTGCGCGCGATGTGCGCGGTCATGGGCGAACCGCCGCGATGGACTTCGCGGATGGACTCCAGCAGTTCCGCGCTCGACGTGCGCTTGAGCAGGTAGCCGGACGCGCCCGCCGCGAGCGCGTTG
>JBBQYK010000281.1:0-6991 GCA_038208765.1 Verrucomicrobiota bacterium | reverse complement strand
GCCATCTGTTCACTCAAACCCTGGCCGACCATCGTGCGGCCTTCCTCCGGCAGCGGCTTCGCCATCAAGTCCACCAGGCCCATGCGCTGTAGTCGTACGGATGATTCCAAGTTGGTCTGTTGCAGCGATGAGTAATTCGTTTTGCCAGCCGACAAAGTTTCCTCGGACAGCAATCGAAAATTCTGCCGCGCGAGTTCCGCCTCCTCCATCCACAAATCTTTCTGCGCGCCTTCGAGCCGCATGACCCACGCGGCGTGATAGTGAATGCGCCCCGCCAATTCGCGCGCCTCGCGCTGCAAGTCGGCCGGCTGCTTGCTGAACTTCGCGTCGGTGATGAGCGCGTCGATGCCGTCGATGGCTTCAATCGCGCCGCCCTGACGGTAACGCTGCCGCACCACCGCAAGATCGAGTTGCGTCTTCAGTCGGGCATCCGTGTCGCGAACTTTGGTGCCGGCCTCGCGATACAGGTTCTCCGCGTCGCCCCACTTTTTCTCCGCTTCCAATTTCTGCCCGCGCTGGATGAGCGCGTGTGCCTGGTCGCGCGCGAACCATTTCTGCCCCGGCCCGTAATGCCAGACCACGACGGGAAGCGGGAGCAGGAGCCAGAGGAAGAGGGCGAAACGTTTCATGAGGAAAGTCTTTCGACCAAACTGCAATTTCCAAATTCCAAATCCCAAACAAATTCCAAGTGCCAAATCTCAATCTCCAAACCAATCCCGCCTCGAAGCCGTCTCAATGAAACCAACGCAGCCAAGATTGGAATTTGAGTTCTGGAATTTGTTTGGGATTTGGAATTTGGAATTTGGAGTTTGTTCACGCTCACGCCGCCACCTCTTCTTCCTTCGTCGCCCCGCGCACCACCGGCTTCCACGCACTGCCGAAATATTCCAGCAACAGCGGCAGCAGACACAGCACGCTCGCGCTGGCCGCGAGGATGATCATCGCCAGCACGCGCAAATTGATCTTCACCTTCTCCTTCGTTTCATCCGGCGCGATCAGGTGACGGAGCATTTCGCTCGGGACGTTCAGGCGGTGGCCGTTGTGGTAAATGCCACCGAGTCGGCGCGCGAGTTGCGAGAGCGAGGCGCTGTCCTGCCGCGAAAGATGTCCGTCGATGAACGTGCCGCGCGCCGGATCGCCCACGCCGGCGAAGATTACATCGCTCACGGCAGATGGCATGGGCTTCAAGCCGGAGTCCGGCACCGTGTCGCCATCGCTGATGACGAGCAGCGTGGTGGACTTGCGCGGCAAGTCCTTCACGAGATCGCCGACGGTGTTGAGCGATTTCACAAGGTCGGTTTTACCCGGCTGGTAGGCAATGTGCAGCGGTAAATTGCCGGCAAAGTTCATAATCACTTCGCGGTCGGAACACGCGGTCACCAACGGCATGGCGTCGGTGTAGAAGCACGTCATCGAAACTTTCACTTCGCCGCTCGGTGCGCGATCGAGCACCGAGCGGATCAAGTTGGCGGCCTGCGCAGCGCGCGGCGTCACGCCACCCTCGCCCGAATCTTTCAGCAACATCGAAGGCGACACATCGAGCATGATCATCAGATGCCGCGTGGTCTTGGCCTTGTTTTCACGCGCCCGGCTCGAGCCCTCGAAGGCCATCAAAATCACCAACGCCCAGACCACACCGGCCAGCGCCAGCACGCGGAGCGGCGGCGCGAGTTGCGTCCACAAGCGCGGCTGATTCTCCGGCCCGAAGGCCAGCCGCGCCAGCCGCCGCACCCGCCGCGCGTGCAACCACTCGGCGAACGCCGCGAGAACCGCAGCACCGCAAGCGGCCCAGGTGGCGATTTGAATGGTATCCTCGATCAGCATGGAAATAGGCCTGCGTTGGTTGGCTGGAAAAGCTCCAAGCTCCAAGAACCAAGCTCCAGAAAAACTCCAAACATCAAACCCCAATGACGCGCGGACGCCATGACCGTCGTCAGCAGCGTGCTGCCGGTTTGCAACCGGCAGAATGCCGGAATGGAACGAGACGCTGGTTGTTCTTTGACGCGCAAAATATTCGTGGCCCCTGCCGGTTGCAAACCGGCAGCACGTTGACCGGCACCCCGCCTTTCGCACACCCGGGCTCGACACATCGCGCCTTGTTGCGTGGTGCTTGGTGTTTCTCTGGAGCTTGGTTCTTGGAGCTTGGAGCTTTCAACCGCTTTGTCGTTGGCAAAATGGAGGCGCGTTTTCATCACCACGGTGTGTACCTCAGTCCCAGCAACGACAACGCCCACAGTCCCGCCAACACCAGCCCCGTCCACGCGAGCGGTTGATAGAAATCCACCCAGTCGGCGGTCGTCTG
This sequence comes from Verrucomicrobiota bacterium, assembly GCA_038208765.1. Lineage (GTDB taxonomy): Bacteria > Verrucomicrobiota > Verrucomicrobiia > Limisphaerales > SIBH01 > JANNGC01. The sequence goes on along the minus strand of JBBQYK010000281.1, from coordinate 4,689 downwards.
CTTGAACTTCGCTTTCTGCATCCCGTCGATTTCGCGGAACACCGTTTCCAAGGCGCTGGGGTCACCGGCCTGAAACACCTTGCCGTTCGTCAGCGCCGCGATGGTGTTCACACCTCCCGTGCCAAACGTGTCGTTGCCAATCAACACCGTGAACACGCGAATCTTGTGCTCGGCCAGCTCCTGCCCGATCTGCCGGTCGCCGCCGCCGCCGAAGTCCGCGCTGCCGCCGTCCGTGATCAGGATGATAACGCGGTCGCCTTCCTTGGTGCGCGCGAGATTCTCTTTGCAGCCGCGCAGCGCGCGCGCGATGAGCGTGCCGCCAAACCACGGCGGCATGTTCATGGGACGTACGAAGGGCAGGGCGTTGCGGATCGCGGACAACTCTTTCGTGGGCGGAAACCAGTGCAAAAACTCGGAGCCAAAAACCGTCAGGCCAAACGCGTCGTCCTTGCGGAACTCGCAGAAGTCGCGCGCGGCCTCCATCGCCGCGTCGTAACGCGTCTTCGTCGCGCGTCCGCGATAGCTGCCAAAGGGCGCGGTCATCGAGCCGGAGATGTCCAGGCAGATAATGACGTTGTTCAGGATGCGTTCGTTCTCCGGCGGCGCAGGCCGGCGCGGCCCGGCGAGAATCAGCACCGCCACCGCCAGCAAGAGCGCGGGCAACGTCTGCGCCAGATTTACGAGCACACGCAGCCGCCGGCCTTCACGTTGCTGCCCATGATCAAACGGCACGACAATCGGATGCCCGCGCCGCACCCACAGCCAGAACCCCCACGCGAAGGGCAGCGCGAGGAGCCAGAGGAATGTTGGGTGGTGGAAGCTCATCTGGGGAAATGACGAGTTAGGAGAGGCTGCGAACGCGCCGGTTTCCATTCGTCATTCGTCATTCGGAATCGGGAACTCAGGGCTGCCAGTTTGCAGCCTGAAAGGCTGCCAGAAATTAGCCGGGGGTTGAGCGTAGCGACACCCCCGGTACGCGTTCGTAAAATCATTTTGCACCCCGGAGGGGTGCCAGAAAGCCCGTTTGTTGAGCACACCTCTGGCACCCCTCCGAGGTGCATGGCCTTCTTGCTGTCAACCGGGGGTGTCGTCGCTGCGCTCCTCAACCCCCGGCTAATTTCTGGCACGGCTCCACCGTGCCTGCTGAAGACGCGCCGACTGAAATCAATTCGAAGTCTTTGTTTCACGCGACATTTCCCCCCGCAGCAATTGGCTCCGGCATGTTGCGATAAGGCTGGAGCAAGGAAGCGATTTCCTCCCGCGTCGCGCCGCCGGGACGGTGCAGCCAGCGCTCCAGCGCGCGCAACAACTCGCCCGCCTCGGCGTGCGCTTTCAACCGGGCGATGGCATCAGCCAGACGTAGTTCAGACAAGTTCAGCTTCTCGCGCCAGTAGCCCATGATAAGCCGCTCCAGATTCGCCTGGCCTTCCACGCTGAGTTTGCCCGCTGCCGCTTCTTCCACGAGCGGACGCAACCGTTCGGCAAACGACGGCGCAGGCGGCGCGAACACGGGCGCAACGACCACGCGTTTCTTTCGCGAGAAATAGATGAACGCCGCGATGCCTCCAACCCACAAGACCGCGAGCACGATGAGCGCCGCGCGATAACCGCCGACGAACGGAAACAGGCGCGGCACGTAGGCGTTCAGTTTCCCGTCGTGATCCTCGGGCAACATCGCGCGCACCTGGATGCGCAAGTCGCCGAGTTCATCGGGCCTCGTGCCGTCGGGGTGGATGAGAAAATCCGCCAGCTTGTACGCGCCCGGCTCCAGGCCCATGTAGAAAAACTCGTAGCGATGCTGGTTGGTGGCGAGCGTCGTCACGCGCTCAATGCGCAGAATGAGTTCCGTACGGTCATCCAGCGGACGCGGTCTGTAATCGGCGCGCGGCAGGTTAATGGCCACGCCGCCTTCGATGCCGATGTTGCGCGAGGCGGTGTTGGTGGCGGCTTGGAGGCAAATTCCAAATCCCAAAATCCAAATTCCAAACAAACTCCAAATCCTAAATTTCGAATTCCAAAGCGCGCCGGTCGAGTTCCAGCCCGTGTAAGAAATATCAGCGCGCCATTGGATTTTGGATTTTGGATTTTGTTTGGGATTTGGGATTTGGGATTTGGAGTTTGTTTTCACGCTCCCCTCCTCGTGCCGCCGCGATGCTTGAAGAGATGCCGCAGGCGCGGGAGCATCGGCTCGTCCGTCGGGAGGCGCAGATAATCCACTCCGGCGCGCGAGAGCTTGTGCGTTTCTTCCTCCTCGAACCACCGGCTGTTGCCATGCGCGACAAATTCCCGGCCCGTCTCCGCCTCGACCGCGCGGAAGATGCCGCCGCCGGTGCGCCCGCGCTCCGCCGGGTCCACGAAGTGCAGCACCACGCAATCATGATCCTGCGCCATCAACTTGATCGCGGGAATCGCGTCGGGGTCATGCAGGTCGCTCAGGATGACGAACAGACAGCGTTGCTCCACGCGCGGCACAAGTTCGCGCACGCGCTTTCCCAGCGTCGTGCCTTCGACAAAATGGTAGCGCCGCAATTGGTGCATCCATTGCATCACCGAGTTGCGCGCCAGCGTGGGCGAGTGATGCAGGTCGCGCTCGCCCACGGTCATCAGCCCCACGGGATTCATGTGATCGACAGCGGCGAGCGCAAGGCCGCCGGCGATTCTCACCGCCCAGGCGTATTTGCTCAACGGCTGCGACGTGACGCACATGGACGCCGACGTGTCCACGAGCAGATAGACCGGCATCTGCTTGGGTGCCTCGTATTCCTTGACGTGAAATTTTCCCGTGCGCGCCGTCACGCGCCAGTCGATGAACTTCACCGGGTCGCCGTGCTGGTAGGGCCGCGACTGCACATATTCGATGCCCGCGCCGAGAAACGGTGAACTTTCCTGCCCGTAGCTCAACGCGTTCGCGAGCCGGCGCACGGCGATCTCAAACTGCCGCGCGTCAAGCGGGTCGTGGTGGAGATGGGCGGTGCGGTGCATTAAGCGGTATGTTCTTTGAGCAGTTCCTTCGTATGTTTCGCGAGCATGGCATCCGAACCGTCGCGCGCGATCTCGCGTGCAACAACGATCCCATCGCGAATCCAAATTACTTCGCCCCAGCCGCCAGGTTCTTTGCCAAAAAGCACCTGTGCCGAATCCGCCGTGAGGCAATCTGTATCAAGCACCACCACATCAAGGGAAAGAGTATCCATCGGATTTAAGACTCGAGTGAATCGCTGAAGAGCAAGCATCGCTGGGCCACTCCACGCGGCGAAAATAAAAACTATTCCGCGACCAATATTGGCAAGCCCAAGTTCCTCGAAATGCCGAACAATCCTTAGCCGTTCGAACGGCATCGCACTGTTCTTTTCAACTATCGGGCGAATATCGAAATCGGAAGGCATTTTTTCATCCCAATTTCTTCAACATCTCCTCCAACACCGCGCCCGGCTTCTTGCCTTCGGCCAGCGCCTCGTAGCTCAATCTCATGCGGTGCAGCACCACGTCTTCGGCGAGTTGGAACAAATCTTCGGGCACCACGAAATCGCGGTCGTGGACGAAGGCGCGGGCCCGCGCGGCTTGCACGATGGCGAGACCGGCGCGCGGCGAGCAGCCGAGTTCAATGGCCGGATGCTCGCGCGTCAGACGCACGAACTCCACGCAGTGCTTCATGAACACGTCGCTGACGTGGACGTTCTGCACCGCTTCCATCGCGCCGACCAAATCGTTGAGATGACACACCGGTTCGCCCGCGATCATGTCGAACGCCGTCTTCGGCATCGCGCCGCCTTCGGTGCGCTTGAGTCCCATCTTGAGTTGGCGGCGCAACACTTCCTCCTCCTGAATCGCCGTCGGGTAATTGAGCCGATGACAGAGCATAAAGCGGTCGAGCTGCGCCTCGGGCAGTTCGAACGTTCCCGCCTGCTCGATGGGATTCTGCGTGGCGATGACGAGGAACGGCACGGGCAACGGATGGCTCGCGTTGCCGATGCTGACCTTGCGCTCCTGCATCGCTTCGAGCAGCGCGCTCTGCACCTTGGGCGCGGCGCGATTGATTTCATCCGCGAGCAGGAGATTGGTGAACACCGGACCCTTGTGGACGCGGAAAGTTCCCGCCGCCTGATCGAGAATTTCCGAGCCGAGAATGTCCGACGGCAGCATGTCGATGGTGAACTGCACGCGGCTGAACTTGAGATCGACGGCCTTGGCGACGGCATTCACGAGCAGCGTCTTGGCCGTGCCCGGCACGCCGAGCAGGAGCAGGTGACCGCCCGTGAGCAGCGCAATCATCATGCGCTCGACGACAATATCCTGGCCGACGACGACCTCGGCGACACGTTCGCGGACGGCCTGGGTGAAATTTGATTTGGAGGCAGGCATGAGTTTGATGCGTTGGTGCGCGAAGGAAAACACGACCGGGCGGCGCGGGCAAACAAAGTTTGGCCGCAGGAGTGTGGCGGCAGGCATCCTGCCTGCCAGTGAGCCGTGGCTTCCAGCCCGGCGGAGAAAGGTTGAATCAATCCAGCCGTCTGAAAATTTTTACATGCTTGATTGGTCGGGCCTCTTACCGGGCGGCTGGAAGCCGGCCCTCACTGGCGGGCAGGATGCCCGCCGCCACACCGCGCTTGTCAGCCGCCATGGTTTTGTTTCCACTCCGCCCATGTTCACTTCACCCGTTCGCTTCGCGCTTGCGCTGCTGTTGTCGTT
>JBBQYK010000280.1:0-7036 GCA_038208765.1 Verrucomicrobiota bacterium | reverse complement strand
GAGGATGCGCATCTGCTCGTCGCGCGTGAGCGTCAGGCGGTTCTCCGTGCGCTCCATCCGCGCCTGCAGCCAGCGGCGGATGTTCACGTCGTCGATGTGCATGTACTCGACGCCGATGGAGCGGCAGTAGGTGTTGCGGAGGCGCTGGAGAATCTGTTCGAGCGTCAGGCTGCCGCTCGACTGCATCGTCTGCACCGAGAAGCGTCGCTGCATGTGCGCGGGCGTGAAACCGAAGTAGGCCGGATCGAGTTCCGGCGGGATGGGCCGCGGACGGTTCAGCGGATCAATGCTCGCCACCCGATGCCCGCGCAGCCGATACGCGCGGATGAGATGGTCCACGCGCTCCTGTGACCGCGCCGTGCCGCCGCGCGCGCTTTCGCCCGCGTGAAACAAACTGGCCGGGCGGAACGATGGCCCGATCTTCACCTCCACCGCGCCGTCGCCGTTCTCCATCTGCTGGAAATAACTGCGCCAGTCGTCGCTCACCAACGTGGCGTCGCGCTTGAAATCGCTGTAGAGCCGCTCGACGAACGGCAGATTGATATCGGGCAACAACTTGGGTGCGCTCACATTCGCTCCTTCTGGACCATTACCTCGCCGAAAATCATCGGCGCAAAGCTATACGGGCTGGAATTGAAGTCAAAACAAGGTGCGTCGGGGCCGAATCACCTTTACGGCCAGCGCAAGCGAAAGAAGCGGTGGGGATTGTTGGTTGCCGTGGTGTCGTTGAACTCATACCTGCCGGAACTAATCAGTGCTGCTGGCCCAAGATTAATCCATTGATTGGAAGGCGTCGCGACGTTCGTGGCGGCAACCACTGAGAACGGAGAATCGGCCGCAATGTCAAAGGTGATGGTGCCGTTCGCCGTCTTCGGCAAACCGGCGAAAGTTGGCAACGTGAACTCAAATGCCCCGATATCAACATGAGCACCGGAACGACGCGGACGCCCACGCTGATCGGTGGCGAGTGACATCAACACTCCGTCGTCACCAGCTTCGTGGGCTGGACTTCCAGGCAATAGAGAGCATGTCATCGTTCGCCCGCCATTGTCGGCGAGTGGTGCCAGTAGCGCATCAATGTTCAGAAGGTCGCTCGCCGTGCCGGTTGCACCGCCGGAAAGACTGGCGAACAGATTGTGGCCTAGTGACGTGATGGCTCCAGAAACGTCGGTAGGGCTGACGCCTGTATTTCCAGCGACGATGCAGTTGAGCAACTGGATCGGCGAGACGGCGGCGACGCCAGCTCCTGCGCCATTGGTGCCTGCCAGCGCTTGCCCACCCAAACCCGTCCCACCCATTCCGCTTGCGGCGACTTGGTTGCTTGTGAACGTGCAGTTGACGGCAATGCCGACACCGATGTTGCAAAGCCCGCCTCCACTTCCACCATTACCGCCTTGAGCGCCGGAAGCAAAGGCACCATTCCCACCTTTGCCACCGTCACCCGTCATGTTGCCATAGAAAGTGCAATTGGTTAGTCGAATATTTCCGACATTGAAGAGTCCGGCACCGCTACCGCCGTTGCCTCCTCGATTGGGGAAAGAGCCGCTTGACTCACCAATGCCCCCGTATCCAGTACTGTTTCCGACAAATAGTGACGCTCGTATGGAGGCAGTACCTGCGTTATACACCGCGCCGCCATCCCCGCCGTGGGCTATGTCGGAATCGTGACTACCCTCTGCAGTTCTATTTCCCGCGAACAGCGATGACTCTATGATTGCTGTCGCTCCGCTTGTATTGAACAGACCACCTCCATCCCCGCCTGGCCAGCCGCCACCACCGAAGCCGGTGTACGGGTTCACCGTGGCATTTGAGGAAACGTTGCAGCGAATCAAAGTGAGAGTTCCTTGGTTGTAAATGCCTCCCCCGAGGGGCTTGCCGGAACTGAACGACGAAGCATCTGCAATGTTCAACGAAACTTCGCAATCAATCATCGTTAGCACGCCAAGGTTGCAAACGGCACCGGCGGGCTTGATGGAAGATATGCGAAATATATTCGAACTCACGACACAATTACTTATCACCAGCACGCCAGCATTGAGAAGAGCCGCTCCGCCCAGCCCGAAACTTTGACTGGAATATTCAATAGATCGCTCAAGCGTAAGATTGCTGAGATATACCGTGGCGTTCGACACAACACGCATCGCGCGCCCCGTGAACGCAGATCCGGCGGAAGTTATCCGCAGTTGAGCTACCCCAGGGCCAGAAATGCTTACGCTGTTACTCACAACGAGTTCGCCCGATGTCAGGGTAAGCAACCCGTTCGTCGCAAATGTGACGGAATCACCGTTCGAAGAAGCAGCAAGAATTTGTCGAAACGACCCGGTGCCTGAATCGGCGAGCGTCGTTACAACCCGGTTGGCAGCGCCGACTCTTAACCCGATGAAGACGAGAATCGCGACCCAAATCGCGGCGCGGTTGATGGTTTGGATTTTCATAACAACAAACTGAACCTGACACTATCACTGCACCTCGGGCGTGAACACCGGTGACACGCCTCTTCTAGCAACTGAATTCCATTGGGTCAACGCCATCTATCCCTTGAGCCGCCCCCCATTCTCTGCCACGGTCTGCCGCGATGACGTCACTTCTGGAACTGCCGACTGTTCGCGAGCGGATGCACCGCCTGTCCGTGGCGGAATACCATCGGGCGGGCGAGGCCGGAGTCATTTCGGAGAACGTGGAACTGCTGCGCGGCATCATCGTCACCAAAATGCCAAAATCCCCTCTGCATGAATTCGTGGCGCAAAAGCTTATGCTCCTGCTGCTGGCCTTGCTGCCGAAGGCGTTCCAAGTCCGATGCGAGCGCCCCCTGACTTTGCGCGATTCCGAGCCCGAGCCGGACTTATCCGTGGTGCGCGGCCTGCCGGAAGACTGGTTGAAAGGCCATCCCACCACCGCGCAACTTGTCGTGGAAGTCGCCGTCACCAGCGTCAGCGTGGATGAGACCAAAGCCGAAATTTACGCCGAAGCCGGCATTCCGGAATACTGGCTGGTGCGCGCCCTGGAGCGGACGGTGGACATCTATCGCGAGCCGACGCATGAAGGTTATCGCAGCAAAATCACACTCACCGCTTCTGACTCACTCTCATGCGCAAGCCTTCCCGGCCTGAGCTTTCCGCTCGCGGACATTTTTCCGAGCCAGAAGTGATGTTTGAACATTCATTCGTTCTGCCGCAACTTCAGGCTGATGGCTGACCATGATTTCCGAATCGCTGACGCTGGTAGGGCGCGCTGTCCTCAGCGCGCCGGGGTGAGGCACCCGCAAGTTCAAACCGCTTTTCCGATTCGGGCGCGGCGCGGTGGGGACACCGCGCCCTACCGGGCCTGGAACTAATTGGGAGCCGCCTTCCCACCACCACCTTGAAAGCACTCATCGAAACAGCCCATCGGCGGACGGAGCGGGTCTTCCTCATCGGCGTGGAAATCAAAAACCGCACCGCTGGGGAGGTGCAGGAATCGCTGGAGGAACTGGCCGAACTCGCGCAGACCGCCGGCGGCACCGTCGCGGGCACGGGCACGCAAAAGGTGGAACGACTGAACGCCGGCACGTTCATCGGCAGCGGCAAGGCCGTGGAATTCGCCCACGAATGCAAGGCGCTCAAAGTGGACACGGTCATTTTCGACGACGAACTGACCGGGGCGCAGGCGCGCAACCTGGAAAAGATTTTCGAGTGCAAGATTCTCGACCGCACCGCGCTCATTCTCGACATCTTCGCGCAACGTGCCCGCACGCGCGAAGGCAAGCTCCAGGTGGAACTCGCACTGCTCGAACATCTGCTGCCGCGCCTAACGCGCTACTGGGGCCACTTGTCGCGGCAAGGCGGCGGCATCGGCATGAGAGGTGGTGAAGGCGAATCCCAGCTCGAAGTGGACCGGCGCAAAGTGTCCGAGCGCATCGACAATCTGCGGGAAGAAATTGCCAAGGTCGTGCGCCATCGCTCCACGCAGCGCGTCGGCCGCAAGCGCAACGAATGGCCGCTCGCGTCCATCGTCGGCTACACGAACGCGGGCAAGTCCACGCTGCTCAACAAACTCACCGGGGCCACGGTGCTCGCGGAGGACATTCTCTTCGCCACGCTCGATCCCACCACGCGCCGCCTGCGCCTGCCGACGAAACAAAATGTGCTGCTCAGCGACACGGTGGGTTTCATCCGCAAGCTGCCGCACGGTCTCGTCGAGTCGTTTAAGGCCACGCTGGAAGAAGTGACGGAAGCGGATCTGCTGCTGCACGTCGTGGACATCAGTCATCCGCAGGCCGACGAGCAAATCGCCGCCGTGAACGCGGTGCTGGAAGAACTCGGCGCTTTGAGCAAGCCGACGCTGATGGTCTTCAACAAGATCGACCGCTTCCAGATGAACGGCGAGTTCGCGCGCTATCGTGAAAAATTTCCGAACGCCGTGGCCATCTCCGCCAAGAGCGGCGAAGGCCTTGAAGCGCTGCTCGGTGAAATCAGTTCCGCGCTGCGCCCGATTCGTGAGTTTGTGGAGCTGAAGATTCCGCACGACCAGCCGCAGGTCATGGCGCGCTTGCACGCCGTGGCGCAGGTGGTGGAGCGCGATTACAAGGGCAAGCTGGCCAAGTTCAAGGCGCGCATCCCGCCCCATCTGCGCCGTGAGTTCGAGCCGTTCATCGCGGCGGAGTTGTAGGCCTGGTGGCGGCGGGCATCCCTGCCCGCCAGTGAGGGCCGGCTTCCAGCCGCCCGGAAGAAAGCCTCGTTTGCCGGAGGCGCGCGAAAATTATTCCACGGCCTTCCAGGACTCACATTCTCTGCGCCGGGCTGGAAGCCGCGGCTCACTGGCGGGCAGGGATGCCTGCCGCCACCGGCGCGAGACTTGGCATTTCTCCGTCCGCCGTGTCTGCTCCGCGCGTGCTGAGAACCATCCGCCGCGCGGAATACGCGGAGCTGACCATCCTCTTCTTCATCCAAGGAGCGGCGCTCGGCATGTGGTTCGTCCCGCTCAGCACCGTGCTCGACGCGCACGGGATGCACGACATCAAGCCCTTCGCCTTCGCCACCTCGGCGCTCGCGTCGTTCATCTCGCCGCTGATTTTTGGGGCAGTGGCCGACCGCCACGCTTCGCCAGTAAAAGTGTTGCGCTGGCTCTCGCTCGCCACCGCCATCGCGATGGCGCTGGCCAGCACCGCCATTCAACTGCGCTGGAATGCGTGGCTCGTGCTCGGGTTGATCCAACTCCACGCGCTCTGCTCGTCGCCGACGTGGAGCATCTCCTCGACGATTGTTTTCGCGCGCCTCGCCGACGCGAAAAAGGAGTTCGGCCCCATCCGCGCGATGGCCACCATCGGCTGGATGGCGGGCTGCCTCCTCGTCAGCGCGCTGGGCGCGGACAATTCCACGCTCGCCGGTTTTGGCGGCGCGGCGGTGTGGCTGGTGGTCTGCGCGTTCTCCTTTTTTCTGCCCGCGCTGGAGACGCCGAAGGCCGTGGAGAACCTGACGTGGACACAGCGCTTCGGACTCGACGCGCTCACGCTGCTGCGGAATCGCGACCATCGCGTCGTCTTCATCACCACGGCGCTCTTCGCCATTCCGCTCGCGGGATTTTATCCTTTCACGCCGCCGCATCTGCGCGACCTCGGCCTCACGCACACCAGCGCGTGGATGAGCCTCGGGCAGATCACGGAAATCATCGCCATGTTCGCGCTCGGCGCGCTGCTGCTGCACTGGCGGTTGAAATGGATTTTCGCCTGCGGCCTGGCCTTCGGCGTAGTGCGCTTCGCGTTGTGTGCTCTCGACACGAGGACGGGCCTGATCGCTGGGGTGGTGCTGCACGGCTGTTCGTTCACGCTCGTCTTGATCACGGCGCAAATTTATCTCGATCAACGCGTGGACCCGGCGTGGCGGGCGCGCGGTCAGGCGCTGATGTCGCTGATGAACGGCGGCGTGGGCAATCTCGCGGGCTACCTCGGCACGGGCTGGTGGTTCGCCGTCTGCACGCGTGAGACGCAGACGCGCTGGCCGGTTTTCTGGATGGGCCTGAGCGCGGCGGTCGCGCTCGTGCTCGTGTTCTTTTTGCTGACCTACCGCGGACGCGGCGCGGGCGGGGAGAAACTTCAGGCGCGAAGCTGAGTCATTACGCGCCGATTCACGGTCAGTCGTAAATCGTCCGCGCGTCCAGCACTTGGCTCCGTCGCGCTGCTTGGGCGTGATGCGCCCGAGATATTCGAGCACGGGGTGCGCGCCGTCCTTTTCCACGATGAAGAACAGCTTTACGCGATTGGTCTGAAATTCACCGGCGGCTCGCGGCGGTGGAACGAGCGGTAGAGTTTCAGCGCGTTGGCCTGAACTTTTTTCCAGAAACCGGCTTCGCGCTCCAGCACCGCGCGCCACGGTTGCCCGCGATATGCGGAAACGAAGCGCAGCAGGTCGCGCCGCGTAATCCCTGCGTCGAGCGCGGAGAAGAGCAGCCCGCCTAAATCTTTCACCAGCCAGCGTTCCGGCACAGCGTCGCGCCGTTGCACGCGATGCAAATCAATCAACGTCAGTTCCGCCGCGTCCGCCGGCGTCCACTGCGACCAATCGCGGTCAGGCGTGAGGAAGTGGCAGAGATAAAAATCGCGGTGGTTCAGGCCCGCGCCGTGCATCGCGCGCGCGATGCGGGCGAGCTGCTGCAGGAGCGCACGCTTGAGCCGCACCCGCGTGCGGCCGCGCGCACCGCGCCAGTCCCCAGTCAAATTTTCCAGCGAGATCATTCCCTCCAGCGCGTGCATGACGATGAAGGATTCGAGGTTCGCCGGAGCGGAACCACGCAGACCGCGTCCAGCGCACGAGGGCGTCGCCACGCCCGCCGCATTCAACGCCTCAATCGCCCGCCACTCCGGCTCCGCGCTCACGATGGGCGCGCGTCCGTAGAGCCAGTTCTTGAAAATTTCGCGCCAGCCCACGCCGCGATGGGCCTTGATGAAGTAGTGCCGCCCGCCCAGATGAAACTCGACCGTGCGCCGGTTCTTCACCGCGCGATGCACCTGGCCCTCGACATTCATCAGCCAGTCGAAGGCGTTTTCCCCCGGCACATGCGC